>NZ_JBEEAC010000012.1:0-199253 GCF_040120695.1 Plantactinospora sp. B6F1
CACCGCAAAGCCCGCCACGCCCGACGACTCCTCGACCAGCTCCACCAACTCGGCTACCAGACCACCATCCAACCCATCGAAGCCACCTGATCTCAACCCTCGGCAGGACGCCCGATTTTCGTGTCAGCCCAGGACGCTCACGTACTGGCGAGCGGCGGCGGCGCTGCCCTGGATGAGGGTGGCTGCCTCGGTGAGCCGCTGCTTACTCTGCTCCGCACGCTGGATCGCCTCAGCGATCATGGCGTGGTTGGTGCCAGCGGCCACCGCACGGAGACGGGTCAGCACCTGCTCGGTGTTCTCGATCGACGACCGGATCTGGTTGAGCGTGGTGTTTCCCTGCTCGGCGGCCTGGGCGAGCGCGGCTTTGACTTCCTCGATGCTGGCCATTCGAGTCCTCCCCGATACCGGATGCCCTGCTGCGGCTGAGCCTGTGTCAGGCCGACCCAAGCCACGTCCAGTGGCGGTTGAACACTATCGGAGACGGTCCAGCCAGTCATCCGGCCTGGCGGCCAGCCGGTCATCCGGTCCGGAAGCGTCGCCGAACTCCGGGGGCCAGCAAGGAAGACCGATTTCCGACCTTGTTACGGGTGGCATCGATCCGACGCGTGCGAATAACGTTGCCGTGTGTCGCATTCGGGCCGCGCTCAGTGGCGGGCATGCATCCGGGACGAGCGCGCCGGAGTCCGCGGTGCCGGCGTCGTCCTCGGCGACCGGCACGTGCTGACCTGTGCACACATTCTCCTCCCGGGCCGGCCCCCCGAGCCGGGCGAGGTACCCGGCAGACCGTCCCGGGACTTCGAGGTGGAACTCGTCGGAATCCGTCCGGGCGTACCGCCGGTCCGGGCCCGGGTGGTCGACGGCTGCTGGAAGCCGCCGCAGGACGACCAACGGGCCGACCTGGCTCTGCTCCGTCTCGCCGAGCCGCTGCCGTCCGACACCGGACCGCTGCTGCGCCGGCTGCCGTCCGGCGCCCGGCGCACGGTACGGATGTTCGGCTTCCCCGCGATCGTTCCGACCGGGGTCTGGGCCCGGGCTCGGCTTGCCGGGGACGGTGGGCCCGGCGGCGAGTGGATCCAACTCGACTCCGAGTCGACCGGTCCGGCCGTGGAGCCCGGGTTCAGCGGCACCGCGGTTTTCGACGAGGAGACCGACCAGGTGCTCGGGATCGTGGTCAGCTACCTCGCCGGCCGGGGCTCGGCACTGTCCTGGATGATCCCGGTCGAGACGATCATCAGGTACCTGCCCCGGGTCCGCGAGTGGGTCAGCGGCGACTCGGCGGTCGACGCGAGCTTCGCCGCCCCGGCCGGCCCGGTGGCCACCGACGAGACGGTGGTCCGGCAGCTCACCGACTTCCTCGCCCCGGGCGCACCGCCGGACGCGCAGATCATCGTCACCGCCCCGGGCTCGGCGGCGCACGCCGCCCTCCGCGACGTCGTCGTGCGGGCCAGTCGGGAGTTCCGGCCCACCGACCGGGGCGGACCCGGGTCGACACCGGTAGGGGAGCCCTCGCCGGGCCGGATCGATCTGGCGCTCGACGTCTCGAGCCGGACCGTGGACGAGGTCAGCAGCCGGATCGTCAACTGGATGAGCGTCGGTGCCGCCCCGGAGAAGTCGCTGGCCGACAGCATGGCCGGTGAACCACCGGCGATGAACCTGGTGCTCGACGGCGTGGACCGGGCGGCCGATCCGGCGGCGCTCGTCGCCGAGGTGGTGCGACCCATTGCCGACCGGGTGGCCGGACGCGACATCCGACTGTTGCTGGTCTTCCACGACGACCACGCGCCGAGCCTGACGAACGCCGCGCTCGAACTGCTGGCCGCCCGGGTCGCCGACGTACGGGCGGCGGAACAGTCCGTTCGGGAACGGTACGCGTATGTCGCCGCCCGGGTCAGCCCGGTGCGGGCGCCGTCCTCGCACGAGCCGGGGCTGCGGCTGCGACTGACCGCGCTGCGGGCGGCCGCCATCCGCCCCGGCGACACCCCGCTGCTGCCCGGCATCGAGTCGTGCCGACGCAGGGCCGACCGGGCACTCGACGCCGCCAGGCAGACCCGCCGGCAACTGGAGGCACTCCTCGACGAACGCGACCGGCTGCGGGACCGGCTGGACGGTTACCGGTCCGGCGTACCGGCGCCGCTGCGCGAGGACCGGGACCTGACCGCGCTGTACCGCGAGGCCCACGAGGCGCTCTGGCAGGGGCCGGCGGACCTCGCCGCCTGCGCCGTGCTGGTCGACCGGTATGCCGCGACGATCCGCCGCCGTGCCGCCGAGCACGACGAGCACGACGAGCAGCGTGCCGCCGAGCCCAGGGGGCAGCGTGCCGCCGAGTCGGACGATCCGGGACGGGGCGACGGGCGGGGCGACGGGCGGGGCGACGGGCGGGGTGCGGCGTGGTGACGGAGAGGTGCAATCGTCCGGACTGCACCGGGACGGTGGACGAGACCGGCTTCTGTGACACCTGCGACCGCCGGCCGCTGCCGGCCCCGATCACCGTGCCGCCGGCGTCCTCCGGCACCGGTTCGACGGTCTCCGGCGGCCCGTCCTGGCTGGTCGGCGGCTTGGTGCCGTTGCCGGAGCTGGAGCCCGCCGACCCGGTCAGCCGGCTGCGCGGCGACACCGAGGTGCCCGAGTCGAGCCGGTTCTGCAACGGATGCGGAGCGGAGGTCGGCCGGGGATACGCCGGCCAGCCCGCGTTGCCCGAAGGAGCCTGCGGCTGGTGCGACACGCCTTTCTCCTTCGTGCCGAAGCTGCGCCGGGGCGACCTGGTGGCCGACCAGTACGAGGTCGACGGCTGCCTGGCCCGGGGCGGCCTCGGCTGGGTCTACCTGGCCCGGGACACCCACCTGGACGGCAACCCGGTCGTCCTGAAGGGACTTATCACCAACGACGCGGCGGCGCTCCGGCTGGCGGTCGCCGAACGCCGCTTCCTGACCACCGTCGACCATCCGAACATCGTTCGGATCTTCAACTCGGTCACCCACCGCAATCCACAGAGCGGCGAGCAGACCGGTTACATCGTGATGGAGTACCTCAACGGGCAGTCGTTGCAGGACGTGCAGGAGGCCGCCGCCCGGGGTACCGCCCCGCTGCCGATCGAGCACGTGCTCGCGTACGGGCACGAGATCCTCGCCGCGCTGGAATACCTGCACGATCGGGGCCTGCTCTACTGCGACATGAAACCGGCGAACGTGATCCGCTGCCCGAACCGGATCAAGGTGATCGACATCGGTGGCGTACGCCGGATCGACGACCGCGCCAGTCCGGTGGTGGGTACCGAATTCTTCCAGGCCCCACCCGAGGAGGTCCGCCGGCACGGGTTGACCGTCCGGTCGGACATCCACACCGTCGGCCGGACCCTCCAGGTGCTCTTCGAGGTCAGCGACGAGGGGAGACCGGCGGCCCCGGCCGGCCCCGACGGGATCGCGTTCGGGGTGGAGTCCTTCGTCCGGCTGGTCAACCGGGCCGTCGCCGGGTACGACCGCCGGTTCGCCAGCGCGGCGGAGATGTCGCAGCAACTCAAGGGGGTGCTCCGGGAACTGCTGTCGGTGCGCACCGGCCGTCCCCATCCGGCGCGGTCGACGGTCTTCGCCCCGACGCCGGTGCTGCTGGACGGCGGGCTCGGGGCCGTACCGGGGCTGGAGGTCTGGATCAGGGGCGGGACCGGGCTGCTCGACATCGCGCCGCCGGCGCCGTCCTGGGCCGCCGGCGGCCTGCCACCGCCGATGGTGGACCCCGACGACGAGGCGGTGGACCTGCTGGCGACCGCCGGGGCGGCGGACCCGCGCGGGCTGATCGAAAAGCTGACCAACTCCGGCCTGCGTTCGCCGGAGGTCCGGCTCGCGCTCTGCCGGGCGTACCTGGAAGCGGGTGACCTGGACAGCGCGGCCGGCTCCCTGGACGCGGCGGTCTCCGACCTCGGCGCCCGGGCCGACCACGACTGGCGGATCCGCTGGCACCGGGGCCTGCTCGGGCTGGCTGACGCGGACGTGGCGGCGGCCGAGACCGAGTTCAACGCGGCCTACTCCGACTGCCCCGGCGAGATCGCCCCGAAGCTCGCCCTCGGCTTCTGCGCCGAGCACCTGGCCGACTACTCCCGGGCCGGCCGCTGCTATCAGGCGATCTGGCGGCGTGACCGGAGCGAGGGCAGTGCCGCGTTCGGCCTCGCCCGGCTACGGCTGCGCGACGGCGACCGGGCCGGGGCGGTGCGGATCCTGGACGAGGTGCCGAGGGAGACCCTGCACTACGAGCGGGCCCGGGTGGCCGCGGTCCGGATCCTCTGCGGCCGGCTGCCGTCCGGCGGCCCGACCGCCGACGACGTGGCCGAGGCGGTACGCCGGCTGCCCGCGCTGCACCTCGACGGCGGCAACCAGACCGGAGAGGCCAGGGAGAGGTTGACCGCGCTGGTCCAGGCGGCGGCGCTCGACCTGTTCCGCGACGGCGCCGGGAACGGCCTCGGCGACGGCGGTGAGGTGCTCGGGCCGAGGCCGACCGAGCACGACCTACGGCAGCGGCTGGAGCGGTCGATGCGGGTGCTCGCCACGCAGGCCCGGACGCTCGACGACCACGGCGCACTGGTGGACCTCGCCAACGCGGTGCGGCCGAGGACCCCGTGGTGACGGTCCGCTGGGAGGCGGCGGCGATTCGATGGGAGGTGCCGCGGTGACATTGGAGCCCGGTGGGAACAGCCCGCCACACGTCTTCGGGCTGGAGGTCGTGCAGAACCCGTACCGGTCGACCGCGGACACCGGCATGGCGGTCCTGCTCCGGGTGACGGCGCGGTCCCCGGCCGACGCGGCGGTGCCGGCGCCGACCTCGGCCGGGGTGGTGGTGCTGGTCGACTGCTCCAGCTCGATGAGCTACCCGCAGTCCAAGATAACGGCGGCCAAGCAGGCCACCCGGGCAGCGATCGACTGCATCCGGGACGGCAGCCGCTTCGCGATCGTCGCCGGAACCGACACCGCCCGGATGGTCTATCCCGCGCGGTCGTCGATGGCGGTGGCGAGTGACAGCACCCGGGCGGCGGCGAAGCAGGCCGCCGGACACCTCTACGCCAGCGGCGGCACCGCGATGGGACGCTGGCTGCGGCTGGCGGACCAACTGCTGAGGCCGTACCCGGAACTGGCGCGGCACGCGATCCTGCTGACCGACGGCCGCAACGAGCACGAGACGCCGGAACAGCTCGAAGAGGTACTGACCGGTTGCGCGGGCACCTTCGTCTGCGACGCCCGCGGCATCGGCGAGGACTGGGACCACCGTCAACTGTTGCGGATCACCTCCGTGCTGCGCGGCACGGCCGAGGCGATCGGCCAGGTCGACGAGCTGGTCGCCGACTTCGAGTCCATCATGGACAGGGCGATGGACAAGCAGGTGCCGGACCTGCGGATCCGGCTCACCACCGCTGCCGGGGTACGGGTCCGGTCGGTTCGCCAGGAGACGCCGACGATCTCCGACCTCACCGAGCACGCGACCGTGGTGGACGACCGGACCACCGAGTTCTACACCGGCTCCTGGGCGGGGGACGAGACCCGCGACTTCCTGGTGGACCTCTCGATCGGGTACGGATCCGACGGCGACCGGCCACCGATGGAGGAGGAGGTCCGGGCCGCCCGGGTGGATCTGCTGATGGCGGGGGAGCGGTGCGCCGCCCCCCGGCCGATCGTGCTGCGCTGGACGGACGACCCGGTGGCGCCGACCCGGATCGAGCCGGTGATCGCCCAACGCCTCGGGCAGGAGGAACTGGGCGATGCCGTCACCGCCGGCTGCGACGCCCTGGAGGCGGGAGACCGGCAGACCGCCGAGGCACAGCTCGGCCTCGCCGTCGGCCTGGCGGAGCGGCTCGGCAACACCGAGGTCCTGCGCCGGCTGGTCGGGCTGGTGGAGGTCACCGGCGACCCCGACCGGCCGGTACGGCTGAAGGAGGACTGGACCCGCAGTGCGCTGCTGCGGGTGGCGATCAGCTCGGTGATGGTCGGCGACGGCGAGTCGCCGTGGCAGGCCCGCCGGAAACAGCCCCTGCCGCGGCAGACCCCGCGGTCGGCGGAGCCGGCGGCGGGGACGGGCGCCGCCGACCAGGCCTGTCCGTGCGGACGGATCTCACCGCCGGGCAGGGCGCGCTGCGAGGCGTGCCGTCGCCCGTTCGGCGCGCCTCCGGCCGATGACGGGGAGCGCCGATGACGACTCCGGTCGGCTCGACGAAGCCCAACCGGACGAAGCCCAACCGGGCGGAACCCAACCGGGCGGTGACCAGCCGGACGGAGCCGGCGGCGGGCGGTGCGGTGCCGCCGAGCACGACCCGGGGTACGCTGCTGCGCCTGCTCGGCTGCCTGCTCGGCGCGACCGTACTGGTGCTGGCCAGCTCCCTCGCCGTGATCTGGGGCACCCACCGCAGCGCCGAGACCGTACGCACCCGGAGCGTGCCCGCGGTGATGGA
The DNA here is from genome assembly GCF_040120695.1 of Plantactinospora sp. B6F1. Taxonomy (NCBI): domain Bacteria; kingdom Bacillati; phylum Actinomycetota; class Actinomycetes; order Micromonosporales; family Micromonosporaceae; genus Plantactinospora; species Plantactinospora sp. B6F1. The sequence goes on from NZ_JBEEAC010000012.1 coordinate 6,428, forward strand.
GCTGGCGGCGGTGCGTACCGCCCTGGTCCGGGCCGACACGGCGGCGATCACCAGCTTCCAGACCCGACAGTCCGGGCTCGTCGGGCCGGGCGAGGAGTACCAGAACCAGATCGCCGTCGCCAGCCAGGGCCTGGCACAGGCCGCCGAGGACATCGGATCGGAGGGCGGCAGCAGCGGACAGATCCAGGTCGTGGAGGGGCTGCTGGTCGCCTACGTCGGCCTGATGGGGCAGGCTCACGCGCACTACCGGCAGAGTGGGCCGGGTGGTCTGGCCACCGCCTACGCCTGGTACGCCTCCCGGCTGCTGCACTCCGACGACGGAATCCTCGCCCAGCTCGACACGCTGCTGGCGGCCGAGACCGAGGCGCTGGAAGCGCGGCTCTCGTCCGGCTGGCTGAGCCCCGGCACGACGCTGCTCTGGGTGCTGCCGGTGCTGCTCCTGCTCTGCCTGCTCGTCGGCGCGCAACGCTACCTGCGCCGGCGGTTCCGCCGGACGGTCAACTGGGGCCTCGCCGCCGCCACGGTGCTGCTCGTCGTGCTCACCGCCGGTACGTCGTTCGTGTTGGTCTCGAAGGAGCAGCTCGCCGACGCCCACGCGGAGCTGTCGGAGGTCCGCCGGCTGTCGGCCGAGCAGTCCGCCGGCGCCGACCACCAGGGGATAGCCGCGCTCGACGAGCTCCTCGCCGGGTTCTGCTCCCGGGCGGACGGGTGCGCGGTGAGCAGCGACGTGTTCCGGGGCGGTCTCGAAGCCGGGGCGCCGGCACCGGCCGTGTCCGCGCCGCCGGTGGCGGACCGGGAGGTGCTAAGCCGGGCCGGGGAGGTCGACGACCAGGCGGCGCTGGCCACCGGGGCGACCTCCGGCGCGTTCGTCGTACTGCTGCTGGCGTCGCCGATCGCGCTCCTGGTCTGGCTGGGGCTGCGTCCGCGCATCGAGGAATACCGGTACCGGTCGAGATGAGACTCCGCATGCGACGCATCCGTGCCCACCTGGCCCTGCTGCCGGTACTCCTCCTCGGCCTGGGCCTGGGCGGCTGCCTGGGGCAGCACGACGAGGAGACGGTGACCGTGCTCGCCTCCTGGACCGGCGCCGAGGAGGCGAGCTTCAGGGACGTGCTCAACGCTTTCGAGGAGCAGTACGACGTCGAGGTCGACTACCGGGGCACCCGCGCGGTGCGGCAGATCCTCCTCGCCGAGGCGCAGAAGGGTACCCCGCCGGACGTCGCGGTGCTGCCGACCCTGAGCGAGTTGGCGGCGTACCTGCGGCGGGGAGTACTCCGGCCGCTCGACCGCGATCCCGCGTCGTCGATGAGCCCACAGTGGCGCAGGCTGGCCCAGCTGAACGCGACCGGCGGGCTGGACGTGGTGCCGATCAAGGCCGACCTGAAGAGCCTCGTCTGGTACCTGCCGGAGCGGACGCCGTTCGGCGCGGCCGGACCGCCGCGAAGCTGGGAGGCGCTGGTCGAGGCCAGCGAGGCACTGGCGGCGGCCGGGAGGACGCCGTGGTGTGTGGGGATGAGCGCCACCCCGGGCTCCGGCTGGCCGGGGACGGACTGGCTGGAGGACATCCTGCTGCACCGCTGGGGGGTGGCCGCCTACGACGCCTGGTCGGCCGGCCGGCTGCGCTGGGACTCCCCGGAGGTGCGGGCCGCCTGGACGGAGTGGGGGCGGCTCATCCATCATCCGGGGATGGTCCGGGGCGGTAGCGCCGCCGCCCTGCTGACCGAGTTCACCGACGCCGGCAGGCCGATGTTCACCAGTGAGCCCGGCTGCCTTCTCGAACACCAGGCGTCGTTCGTGATCGGCATGCGGGCGGGATACCCGGACGACGGGCCGGGCCGGGTCATCCAGGCGGCGGACGTGCGGGCCGCGGACTTCTTTCCCTTCCCGACCTTCGACGGCGCCGGTCCGGACGGCCGGGGTCGGGACGGCTCCATGGTCTCCGCCGACTTCGCCGGGCTGTTCAGCGACAAGCCGGCAGCCCGTCACCTGATCGAGTTCCTGGCCACCGACGAGGCACAGCGGATCTGGCAGGGCAGCAGCGCCGGCAGCTTCTTCTCGGTCAACCAAGAGGTCCGGCAGAGCATCCCGACCAAGCCGGCGGTCGGTGACCGACCGGACCGGCGGCCCGAGGTGAGCGACCGGGTGGCGGAGACGCTGACGGCGAGTCGGAGCCCGCTCTGTCTCGACGCCTCGGACGTGATGCCGAGCGGGATGGCGAACGCGTTCCAGCACGCCGTACTCGAGTACCTGCAATATCCCGACCGACTCGACTCGCTGTTGGAGGATCTCGAACGACTCCGCGCCGGCACCGCGCCGGACGAGTGGCTGCCGGGCGCCTGCAGCGCGCCCCGGTAGAGCGCTGCACGCCGTCCGGACCCGGCGGTACCCTGTCGGCCGTGATCGGGGGCTCGGATGGCACGGCGGCGGTTACCCGAACGGTGACGCGGGCGCCGCGCCGGCGCCGTACGCTCAGCGCGGCGCTGCCGGAGGCGCTCGCCGTACTCGGCAACTCGCTGCGGCTGCTGGTCCGGCACTGGCCGGTGCTGTTCGCGCTCTACTTCGCCGGGGCAGCGGCCCGAGAGTTGGTCGTGCTCGGCGCGGTGCAGGTGAGCAGGATCAACGGTGTCCTGGGGCTGCTGGTCGCCGTCCTGGGGCCGATCGCCACCCTCACCGCGCTGGTACTGATGCTGCGCATCCTGCGCCCGTCCCTGCCGTGGCTCTCGGCCGTGCCGACCGAGCCGGCCGCTCCCGTCAGGACCCAGCGGGCAGCTCCGGTTGGGAGCCAGCCGGCGGAGGACGGGACGGTTCGTCCGCCGCACCGCAGGAGTCTCCTCGACCACCTGGGCAGCGCGCTCGTGCCGTTCCTCGCCGTCTACGCCTCCTGGGGGTACCTCCAGGAGGACCTCACCGACTACCTCTACCGGGTCTTTGTCGACACCTACCTCGCCGACGCCGCCATCTTCACCGACCCGGGCAGGGTCGCCGAGAACGCGGATCGCCGGATCCCGCTCGGCCTCACCGGCACGATCATGGCGGTGGTGGCCGTCGCGGTGGTGCTGCGCTGGCTGCTCGGCAGGTGGCAGGAACGGTCCCGGATGGGCTGGCTCGGCATCCCCGGCGCCTACGTCGAGATCATCTGGATCTCCGTCGTCGCCGCCACGATCGCGCAGGCACAGGACCCGCTGCTGCAATGGCTCCGGGAGCGCCGGGTCGTCGTCTGGCTGCTCGACTCCTGGCATGCGCTGGTCGACCAACTCGGACCGCTGTCCGAGCCGGTCCGCGCCGCCGGGGCGTTCCTGGTCGGTGCGGCCGGGTCGGTGCAGGTGGCCATCGTCGTACCGCTGGCCTGGCTGACGGTCGGTGCCGTCGTCTACGGCCATCAGCTCACCCCACCACCGCCGACCGAGACCGACCTGGCGGAACGGGCTGCCCGGCGGTGGCGGGCGCTGCCCCGACCGTTACGCGCGATCGGCACGAACCTCGGTGCAGACCTCCGCGAGCGGTTCACGCCGATGGTGCACGGCGTACGGCTGATGGTTCGGGCCGGTCTGGCTCCGATGCTCCTCTTCTGCCTGGCGTTCCTGCTGGCCCAGACCGCCCGGGAGTGGCTCTGGGAGGCGGAGCGGTTGATCATCGGCGGGCAGGACCTCCAGTCGGTGTGGATCCCGCTCTCCGGGCAACTGGGCCTGCTCAACGACGCGGTCGGCACGGTGCTGCTGGCCTGTCTGCTGGGTGCCGCCGTGGACAGGGTCCTGCGGCTCCAGCCGCCGCCGGCACGCGCCGCCGAGCCGTCGACCGCCGAGTCGTTGGCGGAGGAGTCGTCGCCGGGGGTGTAGGGGGGAGTCGTCGGTCGGGGATCAGCCGAGCGGCAGCCGGGCGTAGCGCGGTCGTTGGGTCGCCTTGACGATCCACACCGCCGCCGGGACCGCCGAGTCGGGCAGGACGAAGTACGCCTCCGTCTGGAAGGACCGCACCGCCGGGTCGTCCGCGACGCACCGGGGAATCGGCAGACCCGCCCCGCGAAGCTCGGCCGGGTTCCAGCTGAACAGCCGACCGTCCCGGTCTTCCAGATAGGACAGGCACCCGATCAGCGCCTCCGGAGTGGAGGGCTCGAACACCAGCACCGCGCGCCAGACGCGTACGCCCGCCGGCAGCGTGACCCGCCGGCTGCCGCGCGCCGGCACAGACGGCGCCTCGACCAGCTCCACCAGCCGGATCCGGGCATCGGAGAACCCCACCCATCCGTCGGCACCGACCCCGACCGGTTCGAGGTACTCCGCCTGGGAGTACCGCTGGTAGCCGTCCCGCATCCCCGGGCCGAGGGCCAGGACGAGGGCCGGCAGCAGAGCCAGCAGACCCCAGCGGTTACGTCGCCACCAGCCGAGCTGCCCGGTGCCCGAGCCGCCGGGCTCAGCCGGTGTCGCGGTCATGGGCGTTTCGTCGCCGCCGGAATGCTGGCGCGGGCCGGCCGAGGCGATGGCCGCGAGGGCGGCTGTCGGTGGCGGGTCGGGGTCGACCACCGGCAGTACCGCCGTGTCGACCTCGGCGTACCGGAGGATCACCGTCGGCGGGCCGGTCGACGGCGGCGGCGGGGCGAGTGGGTCCCGGTGGGGTGGTGCGGGCGGCGGGGCAGCGAGCGCGTCCGGACCCGGGCCGGGCGGGACCGACGATGGTCGGGTCACGGTGTCACCGCTGCCGCGCTGGCCAGCGGTACCGGTGCCGGAGCGTTCGCCCACTCGTCGACCCGCGCCCGGTCGACGGCGGGCAGCGGCACCTCGGCCAGGTCGTCCATCCGGAGGTCGACCTGCTGCTGGGCGAAGTGTGCGGAAAGCCGGGTCGCCGCGTCCCTGGGCACTTCGAAGGCGAGGTCGCCCTCGACGGGTATCCCCGGCTGGAGGACCCGGCCGGCGCCGACCAGCGACTGGGTGAACCGGGTGGTGGCCCGGAACTCCCGGCCCCGCTGGTCGCGCAGGGCCGCGTACCCGATGCTGGTCGCCTTCTCCCGGGTCGTCAGGCGGACCCGCAGGACGATCCAGACCCCCGCCGTGTCGTACGCCTGGCCGCCGCCGGCAACCTTGGCGGCGCCTCGGACGCTCAGCACGGCGGCGTCGAACTGCCGGGTCGTCACCGTCTCGCCGAACCTGCCCGCCTGGACGAACGGCCGCTCCCGGGCCTCGGCGGCGCCGCCGTTGACCGGCCGCCAGTTGGCGATGGCGCCGCCGAGGGCCAGCGCCGCGACGATCAGGGTGCCGGCGCCGGCCCGGAGGCCGATCCGCTGTACGGGGCCGGGCGGCGCCCGATGACCGACGACGGAATTCGGGTCCGGATCCTCGGCCGGTACGGTCATCCGGCCCTCCGGTCCTGCACCGGCACCTCGACCTCGGCCCGGCGCTCGGGATCGCGCCACTCCCAGCTGTCGCTGATGGTGTCGAGTCGGCGCGTCGTGCCCCAGACCTGCACGGTCACGCTGGTCGGCACGGGAACGGCGTCGTCCTGCTGCCAGAGGAAGGCGAGCCGTTCGGGCAGGCCGGGGTTGAGATGGCTCGGCCTGCTGCCGTCGCGTACCAGCAGGACCTGACTCGCCCGCTCCTCGGTGACCCCGGCGACACCGGTCAGCCGGATGGTGTCCTTGAAGTCGGTACGGCTCTCGTCGGCCGTGTTCTCGACCGTCGCCAGTACGGTGAACCAGCGCCTGCCGTCGCGGAGGTGGAGCCTCGGTAGCTTTCCGACCAGCCGGCCGCCGGTGACGGTGACGTTCCACGGCCCACCGTCGACGACCTCGCCGACCGCGACGGTCGGCGCCTCCGGCCTGGCCACCGTGTCCAGGCCGCCGAACAGGCCCGAGGCGGCGAGCCCGGCCACGCCGGTGCCGAGGCCCAACCAGCGCAGTGGCACGGCCAACAGTCGGGCAGCCAGTCCCGATCGGCCCGCTCCCGGCCCCCCGCCGTGGTTCGACACGATCCCGCAGCATAGGCACTCGTCGCTGATCGGGCCAGTGCGGCGCGGTCGGTCCCACGGGGTGGACGCACCGGCGGGGGTCAGCTCGACAGCGCGCGTCCAGGACGGTGCCTCCCGGCCCGGAGTGGTAAGCCATGACCTTGCTTGCGTTCCTTACGAATGTCGTGCCAGCATCGTTCTCGATGAGTCAGCCCACCATCCCGACCGCGGGGGCCGCCTCCCCGCCGAGGGCGGTCGACGCCTCCGCGCGGAGGATCCTCGGACTCGCCCTGCCGGCCGTGCTGGTGCTGGCCGCCGAGCCGCTCTACGTGCTGGTCGACACCGCCGTGCTCGGGCACCTCGGCGCGGTGCCGCTGGCGGCGCTCGCCGTCGGTGGCCCGGTGATGACCCTGGTCGTCTGGATCGGCACCGTCACCGCGTACGGCACCACCGGGCGGGCGGCCCGCCGGTTCGGGTACGGCGACCGGGCCGCCGCCGTCGCCGAGGGCGTCCAGTCGTCCTGGCTCGCCCTCGGCGCCGGCCTGCTGCTGACGGTCGCCATGCAGTTCGCGGCGGGTCCGCTGGCGCGTACCGTCGCCGGAACCGGATCCCCCGAGGTGGCCGACGGCGCGGCACACTGGCTGCGGATCGCGGCGATCGGCGCCCCCGGTCTGCTGCTCGCGGCGGCCGGCAACGGCTGGATGCGCGGCGTGCAGGACACCCGACGGCCGCTCTGGTTCGTGCTCGGGCCGAACCTGCTCTCCGCGCTGCTCTGCCCGCTGCTGGTCTATCCGGCCGGCCTCGGCCTGGCCGGCTCGGCGATCGCGAACGCGGTGGCGCAGACCCTCTCCGGGCTGCTCTTCGCGGCCGCCCTGGTCGCCGAGCGGGTGCCGCTGGCGCCCCGGCCCCGGGTGATCGGCCGGCAGCTCGTGCTCAGCCGGGACCTGCTGATCCGGGGCGCCGCCTTCCAGGCCAGCTTCCTCTCCGCGACCACCGTGGCGGCCCGGTTCGGGGTGGCGGCCGTCGGCGCGCACCAGATCGCCCTGCAACTCTGGTTCTTCACCGCGCTGCTGCTCGACGCGCTGGCCATCGCCGCCCAGGCGCTGGTCGGGGCGGCGCTCGGCGGCGGCGACAGGGCGAGCGCCCGGCTGCTGGGCCGGCGGATCGCGATCTACGGCGGCCTCTGCGGCGTCGCCTTCGCGATCGTCATCGGGGCCGGTGCCGGGGTGGTGCCAAGCTGGTTCAGCGACAATCCACAGGTACGCGAGCAGGCGATGGTCGCCTGGCCGTGGTTCGTCGCGATGCAGCCGCTTGCCGGCGTCGTCTTCGCGCTCGACGGGGTGTTGATCGGCGCCGGTGACATCCGCTTCCTGCGCAACCTGACCGTGCTCAGTGGCTTCGGCGTCTTCCTGCCGGCGATCTGGCTCGCCTACGCCCTGGATCTCGGTCTCGGCGGCATCTGGGCCGGGCTCACCCTGTTCATCGTGGCCCGGCTGGTCGGACTGCTGCTCCGGATGCGCTCCGGCCGCTGGGCCGTACTCGGCGCCACCCGGTGAGTACGGCCGTCGGCGGCTCCTACCGAAACATGCCCACTGATACCGGAACATGCCACTGACCGAGAACTGTGATAGGTGACAGGTGCAGGTAGCCTGCCAGACGCCCACCCGTACCACGTCTGGGCCAACGTCGAGTTCGGAGGCACGGATGGGTCGGTCCCTGGCGAACCGTAAGGCGAAGCGGCCCGAGGAGCGGTGGGGACCGATCGACTGCGGGTAGTCGCGCACCTGTGGTGCCGGCGCGCGTCGCCGCCCGCTGTCCGCTGTCCGCCGTGCGGCGCCGACGGCTCGCGCGCTGTCTCAAAGCCGTCTGAAATCCGTTTGGCAGGCTCGCCGGTGAGTGGCGCTCCCGCGCCACCCGGACGAAAGGGTACGAGCTGGTGATGAAACGCTCCCGTACAGTCCTGCGGATCGCCGCCACAGCGGTGGCGACGATGATGATCGCCCTTGTCGGAGGCGCGGCGGCCTCGGCAGCGCCTGCTCCGACCACCACCGGCACCCCACCGAGTTGGACGCTCGTCGACGTGGGGCAGCGGCTCTGTGCCACCCCCGACGACCCACGTACGCTGTATTTCTTCGTGGTCCTCGACGGGACGTGGTCGGTGCCGATCACCGCCAGCTACACCGGTATGCCCGCCGGCACCGAGGTTTACAGCCCGCTGGTCGCCCAGCCCGGCTCCGGAGACGGCCACCGCGTGCAGATCTGGGCCGCCTTCCGGCTGAACGGCGCACCGCTCGGCCGGTACGTCCCGAAACTGTGGGCTGCGGACGGTGTCGTCACGCAGAGTGTCCCGGTTGTTCTCGACATCCGGTCGTGGTGTTGAGGACGTTTCGGGCCTGAGCTGACAGTCGTGTCGGGCGTCCGGGTGTGGCCATGCGGTACGCCCGACACGGGCGGTCAGTCGGGGTCGGGCATCAGGCCCTGGGCGCGGAGGTCGGCGACGTGTCGGGCCGGTGGTGGTTGGGAGTCGTGGTCGGAGGGGCGCGGCCCTTCCGGTCCGTCGGGGCCGACCCGGACGAAGGTTTCGATCCGGGTGACCCGGCACCGCACGCCGTTGATCTCGAAGTCGTCGGTACGCGGCGGCTGGTGTGCCGCGCGGGCGCGCTCGCACGCCGCCATGAACTCCTCGATCCCGGTGCTCTCGTCCATCCGGGGTCGCACGATGGAGAAAGAGCAGGCGTCCCGGGCGGCCTGTGGGGTCGGGTAGGCGTCGAACGACTTGGGTCGCCAACTGCCGTCGACGTACCCGCCGATGGTGAAACCGACCGGGAGCAGCACCACGTTGGGGTGGGTGTCCATGGCCCGGTAGGAGTCGGCGCGGACCTCCTCGGGGACGGTTTCCGCGCGATGGAAGGCGGAGGTCATCTCCATCCGGACGATGCCGTCGGTGAGTCCGGTGCCGGCGGTCGGGTCGATGACGAACCCGTCCACCTGGGACGGAGCTTTCTCCGCTTCGCCGGGCGGGTACGGGTCGGGGTCGGTGGGTCGGGGTGGCTCGGGCCCGTCCGGCCCCATCCGGATGAACGGTTGGGCGCGGATTATCCGGTATCGGCGGCCGTTGACGGTGAGGTCGTTGACGGGTTCCCAGTCGAGCAGTTCGTACGCGGTCTCGCACTCGGCCCGCTCGGTCGCGTGCTCGGGGGTGTCCGGTGTTTCACTGTGCCGCTTGCGGAGGTGGTGGGCGAGGCTGTCCCGGGCGTACTGTGGCTCTTCGGCGTCGAGCCGGATGATCCGCCACCGGCCGGCATCCAGTTCTTCGGCGAGGCCGAAGATCGGGGCACCCCACATGGTCTTGGGGTAGGCGAGCGAGCGACGCCGGGCGTCGTCCTCCGAGATCATCGAGACGGGATCGTCCCGCTGCTCGATCTTGATCAGCAGATGATCAGGCACCTGCATACCGTCATAGGTCATGTACGCATTGTGTTCCCTCGGTCACCGAGACGCAGCCCCGCCACCACCACAGTTCGTCCACGAATCTCAGCGTCTTCCCCACAACGCCCCACAAAAGCTTGACAAAGCCGGGATGGCTGCGGCCGGGCATCGGTCGGGGCGCGTCGTACGGGTGACCGTCGCGAGGTGCGCGTGACATCATGACGGTGCGAGAAATCGATCTCCGTCGGTGCCTCCAGGCGGTCGACGGGTCCGGGTACGGGGGGAGCGTCCGTGAGAAGTCTCAGGCATCTGTTCGCGGTGATGGTGCTCGGGCTGTCGACGGTGGTGGTGTGCACGTCGCCCGCCGCTGCCGAGGACGTCCAGGCCAGCTCTGCCCAGGGCGTCCAGACCATCTATCTGAACGCGGCCGGCGACGACGCCCGGGACGGCGCGACGCCCGCCACCGCGGTCCGCAGCCTGGCGCGGGTGCAGCAGCTCGTCGCCGCCGGTCCGCTCGACATGGACGTCGAGGTGCGCATCCACGCCGGCACGTACGTGGCCCAGGGCATCGTCTGGCAGACCTACCGTCCGGGCCACACAATTTCGTTCATGCCGGACGACTACGAGTACGGCGAGGGCATCGGGGGCATCGCGGCGCGGCCGGTGTTCCAGAACCGACGAGCCAGCGGATCGGGCCGGTACATCACCGGACCGTGGTTCTATGCCTGTCCCGGCAACCCCGGCCAGCCACTCGCGGAGGGCGGGACGTCCGGGTTGCGGTTCTACTACCTGCAGGTGGAGTACTACGCCAGCTCGGCCATGTCGCTGGACGGCTCGGCGGGGTCGTGCGGCGGCGGCTACCAGCGCTCGTCGGCGCCGGGCCTGCCCTCGGCGCGCGGACTTGACGGAAACACCGTCTTCGGGATGCTCCTCACGAAGATCGGCAACGCCTACACCGGCGGCTCGTGCGACAACCCCGACTTCCTGCGGTGCGGCTACGGCGGAATCGTGCTCACCGAGTCATCCGACAACCGCATCGAAAACAACCACTTCGTGGACCTGCGGAACTCCGAGAACAGCTATATCCACGCCATCTACGTGACCCACAAGAGTTCCCGCAACCGGTTCGTGGGCAACCGGGTGACCGGGGTGAGCAGCGAGCCGATCAAGGTGCGCGACGGCAGCAACTTCAACACGTTCGAGCAGAACGTCTTCGGCGCCAACGGGTTCCTCCGCTCCTCGCCGTCGATGGTCCACTACCGGGAGGAGGTGAACGAGGCCTCTGACGAGTGCGCGTCGTACCACGTCCGGTTCGCCAACAACGACCTCGGCACCTATCTCGTCGGCAGCACCGCCAACCTGCCGGCGTGGCTGATCACCCCGGCCGGCGCGACGTACAAGGGTGCCGCGGTGTGCCCGGCCCTGCCGGCGGGTGAGGTGCGGCTGATCACGGCGAACAACACCTACTGACTGGTGCTGCGGTGGTGGTCTGTCGGGCGTCGGCCGGCACCGTGTCCGTCCGGGCCGTGGCACGCCGCCGTCGCCTCGATCGGGTTTCTCCCGCCGGGGAACGGGGAACCGCGTTGGTCGGGATCGCAACGGCCGGAGTGTAAGCGGCGGTGGTTCCTTATCAGCCACTGGAGAACGCTACGCCACACCGCCGTCAGCCCGCGCCGGATCGGCGACATCGTCGCCGCCGCCCTGCACCTGACCCATTTCAGATACAAATACCTATCCCAAAGTCACTGAGATCAGCTCACTGAACTATCCGAACTCGGCTCTGACCGCTCTGTCCTCGGCTTGCGGCGAGGACTGTCGGATGCGTAGCAGCGATGTGAGGTACGAAAGCGGCTTGACCTGCGGCTTAAGGCTCGCTCACGTCCATGCGTCCGACGACGCACTACTGATCGACCGGCGAGAACCGTCCGGGGGTACCAGCCGACCTCCGGGGGTACCAGCCGACCCGTGCGATCGGAAGTCGGTCGCGGGCGGCGGTGCCGCAACCGGTTTCCGATCATGTCGATGAGAGTGCAGGTGCTCTTGTCAATTCCGCTGCCGGGATATCCGATTCGCCGAATGCCGCATGCGTGCTGCTCTTGTGAGCGCGATGAACTTGGCCGGTGGTAGCACGTAGCTGTGTCGACTCAAGCCTCCAGACGTATAGGCATCAAGGAATCCGCGATCGCGAGTCACACAGTAGACACGAGCCAAAGGATCCTCGGCAGCAAGTTGTCGACAAACGCCAAAAACCATGCCGTCCTCGTGATCAAGCGGAGGGTTGCCGTCGGGGAAGAGGTCTCCCACGCTACCGCCTCCCGACTTCTCAACGAGTCCGTAGATCAACTCATCAACCAACTCTTGAGCATCCTCAGGGCTCCAGCCCATCCCGTGGTAGCCGGTCCTCGGATCCGGCTTTACGGGCTGGCTAGCCTTTCCTCTAACGATGGTGTCGATGTGGCTCGACGTCCAGACTTCAAGCGCTTCGTCACCGGCAAAACGCCCAGACGTACACGCGGCCAAGGCCCTCAGCGAATCCTGCGCCCCATCTTTCGGGTGTGGAATCGTGATTCTCGCCAGTCGTGCGGCGGCAGCGTCGAAGTCGCTCCACGTGAACGGTTGTCCGATAATGCGAGCAACGTCGAGGTACACGTTGCAGTCGAAGACCACCAGGTGTCGTTGAATCTCCTCGCCGCTACTCACAGATCAGGCGCCGGCATGAGCCCGGCGGCGCTCCCTTCGGATCCCATCAGCACTGTACTGGTGCCCGGAATCCAGATTCGAGCTTCCCCACGGGTTGTCTCCTGGATCTGAGAACTCTTCTCCGAGCGATCCGAGTATCTCATCAACGTCGACGGGACCTGTAGCCGCCGGAGAACCAAGGTAGATGCCGACCGCGGCAAGGTCTGACGCCGTCCTGCCGCCTAGCCTGCGGTGGGCTCGGTAGAACTGCGCCATGGACTGATGGCTGACTTCCGTCGAGCATTGAGCTTCTGGAGGAAGATCGCCTCGCGCCTCCCGCCACGGGGCTTCCGCGTGTGTCAATGCGCTTAACTCATCGCCAGACATCGATCCATACGTCATAAGGACAATATTGATTAGATCCGATGTTTGGTCGTCAAGCGCGATGCCGTCGACCTGCTGGTCGATCGCCCTGCGTGTTTCTCGACCTCTGCGGGCATGCCACACCTGGGGGACGACCGGGCCGTCCTTCCATGCCTTTATGCGCTCCTCGAACAGGGGTTCGTTCGTGATGGCCAGATGCCAAGCCTGTACGTAGTAGAGCAGCTTCTGGAGGCTCATGGCATCCAGCCACGGCCCCGATCGCGCGATGATCACGGAAGCCACGTCGTCTGCCTTCAGCACCCTCATCACCCCGCTCCTCGGCTTCGCCTCCGTGCCGTCAGCAAATCGGCGCCGACAGGTTGCGTCAAGCATTGCACACTGCTATAACCTGCCGCGAGTCCGCACAGCTACCGGGCGGCCGGCACTCCTAGGCGATTAGAACGCTTGTTCGATAATACCTGACGGCAGTCGCGTGCACTACCGCTGCCAGCCACCACGCCGTACGCCTGGAAGTGGTGCAGTACGGGTCGGACCCGGTCGCTGCGTTGATGCTGGTCCTTGCGGGCGTGGTGGCCGGTTCAGGGGAAGGTGGTCGGGCGTGTCGGGCCGCCGGCACGCGCACGACGCTGAGAGCGAAGGCCAGGATGTCCCCCCCGGTGAGTGATGCGCGGTGCGGCAGACCCAGATGTCGTGACGTGCAGCATGAACGATCCTTCCGAGAGGGCTCCTTGGTGCGGGTACCGGAAGAATGGGGCGCCGTGCCGGCGGGCCGACCCCGCGCCATCCTCACCTAGCCGTGATCCGGTGCGGCTCGCCCAGGTGGTACAAGTGTATGGATCACGGTCTCGTTACCCCCGCAGCACTCCATCAGCCGCCTGACCCGGCATCGAGCTATGCCGCCTTCTGGTCGGCGTGTCGGTGTTGGCGGGCTGCCGGCTATTCGTCCAGCTCTGGACGGTGTTCTGCGATCCAGCGCTCGACGTCCTCGGCCAGCCATACGCGTCCCTGCCGCAACTCGGCCACCGGCTCCGGGAAACTCCGACGCTGTGTCAGCTCGTAGACGCGCTGCTTCGAAATCCCGCCCAGGCGCACGCGAATCTCGTGCGTGCCCATGAGCCGGAGTTTTGCCACGCTCACGACGGTAGGTTTCGCGGTCCTTGACCATCGGCAGGTTGATCACAGACAACCTGCCCGAGGGACTTGACCTAAGGCAAGTACAGCGGCAAGCTGAGCTTCGAGTCGAAGTGCCCATGCCTGGCCGGCGTACCTCCGGTCGGGCCGAGGTCACCGTCCATGTCCTGCTCCGACGTCGGGAAGGTTGGTGAAGGCGGTGCGATCTCTGCGCTGGTTGGTGTTCCGGATAGACCGGCAGCCGCTGCGGCGGCTCGGGCCGGCGTACCGGTCGGGGACGTACCGGCCGCTGATGCCGTCCCAGGTGCGGACCCGTCGGTTCACCCCGGTCGGCTTCGGGCGGCGGCGCGGAGTCGACCCGGACGAGGTCGCCCAGTTCCTAGACCAGGTCGCCGGTGACCTGGCGCGGGCGTACACCGAGTTGGCGGGCGTCCGGAAGCAGAACGCCCGGATCAAGGACGCCATGCGGCGCTGGCAGGCCCGGCCGGCGCCGACCGCCCACGAACTGGCGGGGCGCTGATGACCGAGCGGTACGTCGTACACGTGCCCTTCGCCGCGCCGACCCCGGCGACCGCCCGCATCCTCGCCCGGACGGCGGCCCGGACCCTCGCCCGGTTGCCGCAGGTCGACGTGGCCGAGGCGACCGTCTCGGCCGAGGACGACCAGATCGTGCAGTCCCGGCTCTTCTGCGACCGGCTGCTCGGCGGCGGCCGGCGGTGCGCCCTGCGCGCCGAACACCAGACCCCGTGCGCGGCCGTCGTGACCCCGGACGATCCGGAGGCGGACGGCACCGACCCGGCAGCCTTGCGGGTGTCGGAGCCGGCCGGGTGACCGGGCCGGTTCCGGCCGGGCCGCCGGTGCTGCCCTGCCGCGAGTGCGACGGCATGAGTTTCACCCTCGTCCCGTGCCGCTGCACCTACTACGGAGACCGGCTGCTGGTCAGCGAGGAGGATCGAACGCCCGGGGAGCCCTACCACGACTGCCTGGAATGCGACGGGGTCGGCACCGTCGGCCGGCCGTGCCACATCTGCCGGCAGACCGGCCGCCGTCGCGCCCAGTTCGTCCTCACCATGGCGAATCTGGACACCGGCACCCTCGCCTCGGTGAACGTCGTACCCGGGGTGGTGGAACCGCAGCGCTGGCCGGCCGACCACCGGACCTGGTGCCTGCCGCTCGCCCCGCTGCTACACGAACTGGCCGCCCGCGTCGGGGCCAAGTCCTGGACCGAGATACGCCGGCCCGGCCCGCCGGAGGAGCCGGTGGTCCTGCTGCCGTCGCGCTGGCGCCCGGACCTGCCCCCGGCGGACCGGGAACTGCTAGAGGCGGAGGCGATCGCCGCGCAGTCGTACGACCCGTGGTGGCTCTACCTCGGCAGGACGACGAGTGAACCTCCCCGAGATCCGGCCGCCGAGCTGGCCCGGCGCTGCCGCCTCGCCGACCTGCTCTGCCTAGACCTGGTGATCGAAACCCGTCGGGACCGTAACGGCACCGGACTGAGCTGGCACCTGCGCTACGAGGTGCCCGACAGCCCCGTCCCCGCCGAGGGGCGCGGCCACGCCGACGACCTGCCGAGCGCGATCACCGGCACCAGCGAGCTGGACGCCCTCTACGGGCTGGAGGAACGCGGTCGCAGCGTCCCGGCGTACCGGTTGAGCTGCCCCGACCTGCCCCCGGCCGGCCCCGCCAGCATCGACCTCGACCAGCTCGAACGCCGGATCCTCGCCGACTGCGTCGACCTGCGGACCGGCGAACCGACCGCCGGTGCGCAGGCGATCTGGCGCGACGGCCGGTGGCGCCACACCAGCCTGCGGGTCACCGACACCACGGACAATCTCAGCGAATCGTCGACCGGGCAGATCCACCAGCGGCGCAGGGTGCTGCTGCGGCGCGGCTGGCAGCCGCCGGCCCCGTCGTGGCAGGGCGAGCCTCTCCCGTACGCCGAATGCCCCGACTGCGACCCGGACAGCAACCTGCGGCGCTGCCACTGCCGACTCGGCGCCGGGGTCGCCGAACCCGACTGCCCGGCCTGCGCCGGCACCGGCCGCAGCCCGTCGGCGCTGCGCTGCCACACCTGCCGGGGCAGCCGCCGGCTGCACCAGACCGTGACCGTCACGATCACCGACCTGACCTGTCGGGTCGTCCACCTCACCTGGCAGGCCGACCCGACCGGCTGGCAGACCGGTGAACTCGGCTGGCACATCGCCCCGGACACCGTGCCGGGTGGGGAGCGGAGCTGGCGGACCGGGCGCCGGGTAGCCGCCCCGCACGTCGCCACCCAGCCCGGCGGCAAGCCGCTGCACCAGCTCCCCGGGCGGTTCCGGCTGGCGGAGTGGGCGGCCACCTTCGGGGTACGCCCCGACGACCTGACCGAACTCGACGGCGGCGGCGACCTCGATCACGACCTGCGGCACGGCACCGTCACCCTGCACCGGCCCGGGGACGACCCGCTGACCGCACACCTGACCACAGCCGCCCGGGGCCGGCCCGGCGCCCGGCTATTCGTGCTGGCCCGTCGCCCCGACGTACCGTCCCTGGCCGACCTGGTCCGGCTCGCCCTCGGACTGCACCTGACGCTCACGGTCACCGTCGTCGACCACGTCCGCAACACCGGAGACCTCCGGCTGGTGCAGGGCGAACGCTGGGAGGTGAACGTCGGCCCCGCCAGCGGGCCGGTCACCCCGGCCGACCGGCCGATCCGGTCCACTCCGGAGGCGGCGATCGCCTTCTGCCTCGACTATCTCGGACTCGCCATCGCCGGCACCGTCCCCGACGATCCGGTCGACCCGATCCCGGTGCCGCAGTGTCCGAACCCGATCGAGGTGGCCGACCCGGTGCCGCTGCTGCGCCGACTCGCCCGACACCACGCCGGCCAGCCCGTGGCCGTGCACTTCACGGCCGCCACCTGCGAGATCGTGCTCCGCGAACCCGACGGCGTACGCCCGCTCGTCACCGCGGCCACCCTGCCCGCCGCGATCGGCGCCCTCGGCCTGGCCCCGGGCGGGTGACCCGCCGGGCAGGTGCGACCCCGCCGGAACGGCCCTGTTGGACCCCGCCGGAACGGCCAGGACGTCAGAGCCGGTCGAACCCGGTGAGGCCGATGTCCAGATCGAAGGGCTCGGCGAGCTTCAGCCGGCCGTGGAAGATGCCGGTTGGCCGGTAGGTGCGGGACGTCGTCCCCAGGGCGTGGACGTAGACGGTGGGTTGCCCGGAACTCTCCTCGACCCGCCAGAAGTGCGGGATGCCCACCTGGGCGTAGATCTGCGGCTTGCGTTCCCGGTCGCGCAGCACGGAGTCGGGCGAGACCACCTCCACCGCGAGCACCACCGCGTCCGCCGGATACCAGGTCTGGTCGTTGTCGACGTCGGCATCGGCGTGCACCACGATCAGGTCCGGCTCGGGGCGCTGCTGCGGGCCGAGCACCACCGACATCTCCCGCCGGACCCGGAACCGGTCCGTCGGCGCGGCGACGGCCAGCGCCTGCTCCAGCAGCCGGAGCACCTTCATGTGGAAGAGCTTCTGCGGGCTGACGAAGACGAGGCATCCGTCGATGAACTCGGCGTGCGAGGGAAGGCCGGGAATCCGGTCGAGATCATCGGCGGTGAAGCCACCGGGCGGCGGGCGGAACCGTTCGTACACCGGCTCGGCACTCATCGCCTCACCCCTGCGGTCGACCTGCCCGTGACGCTCAGCATAACGAAGAGTGCCTTTCCGGCGTGGTGGTGCGCGCGGTGGCCCGATTCCCGGCGGCCCTGGTGCGGGCGCCCTGCCGGTCGCGTCACCGGGATCTGGCACGCTGGTATCCCGTGAGCGGTGACGGTCTGATCGTGGTCGACAAGCCCGGCGGCATGACGTCGCACGACGTGGTGGCCCGGATCCGGAGGCTGGCCCGGACCCGTCGGGTCGGGCACGGCGGCACGCTGGATCCGATGGCGACCGGAGTACTGGTGATCGGGGTGGGCCGGGCGACCCGGCTGCTGACCTACGTGATCGGGGCCGGTAAGAGCTACACCGCGACGATCCGGCTCGGCCAGTCGACGGTGACCGACGACGCCGAGGGCGAGGTGGTCGGCACCGCCGACGCCGCCGGGGTCACCGAGGAGGCGGTACGCGCCGCCGTGCTGCCGCTGACCGGTGAGATCGACCAGGTGCCGAGCGCGGTCAGCGCGATCAAGGTCGACGGACAGCGCGCCTACAAGCGGGTACGCGACGGCGAGGCGGTCGAGTTGGCCGCGCGTCGGGTCACGGTCTTCCGCCTCGACGTGCTCGGCTCTCGTCGCAACACCGTCGACGGGCTGGCCGTGTTGGACGTGGACGTGGCGGTGGAGTGCTCCTCCGGGACGTACATCCGGGCGCTGGCCCGGGACCTCGGCGCCGCGCTCGGGGTCGGCGGACACCTGACGGCGCTGCGGCGTACCGCCGTGGGCGGCTTCACCCTGGCCGAGGCGGCGACCCTGCCGGAGCTGGAGGAACGTGCCCCGGACGTGGTCAACCTGACCGTCGAGGCGGCCGCCCGGCGGTTCTTTCCGCAGCGGCAGGCCAGCGCCGACGAGGCGAAGGTGCTCTCGCACGGCGGCCCGCTCGACCCGGCCGGCATCACCGGGCCGTACGCCGTCTTCGATCCGGCGGGCGGCCTGATCGCTATCGTCAGCGACCGGGACGGCCGAGCCCGGGCGGAGATCGTGCTCGCCCCGGCCTGAACGAGCGACCGAGCCGGGCAGGCGCACGGAAGGATGAAGGGACCAGGGATGCAGCGGTGGCGGGGGTACCACGGGGCGCCGATGGGCTGGGGCCGGTCGGTGGTGACCATCGGGGTCTTCGACGGGGTACACCGGGGACACCAGGCGATCATCGGGCACGCCGTGAAGCGTGCCCGGGACATGGGCGTGCAGTCGGTCGTGGTCACCTTCGACCCGCATCCGGCCGAGGTGGTCCGGGCCGGGTCCCACCCGGCGGTACTGACCGAACAGGCCCGCAAGGCGGAGCTGATCGAGGCGCTCGGGGTGGACGTACTCTGCGTGGTCCCGTTCACCCCCGACTTCTCCCGGCTGTCGCCGGAGGCGTTCGTGCACGACGTGCTTGTCGAGCAGTTGCACGCCGCCCTGGTGGTGGTGGGGGAGAACTTCCGGTTCGGCCACCGGGCGGCCGGCGACGTGGCGCTGCTGGAGCGGTTGGGCCGGACCTTCGGCTTCGGCGTGGAGGGGGCGCCACTGGTCGCCGACGCCGACACGGTCTTCTCGTCCACCTACATCCGGGCCTGTGTCGCGGCCGGTGACGTGACCGCTGCCGCCACGGCGCTGGGCCGGCCGCATCGGGTGGAGGGCGTGGTGGTCCGGGGTGACCAGCGGGGGCGGGAGATCGGCTTCCCAACCGCCAACCTGCTCTGCCACCGGTACGCGGCGGTGCCGGCGGACGGCATCTACGCGGCGTGGCTGATCCGGCGGGGCGGCCGGGCGGGACAGCGCGCCGAGCGGCTACCGGCGGCCGTGTCGATCGGCACGAATCCCACGTTCTCCGGGCGGGAGCGCCGGGTCGAGGCATACGTACTGGACTTCTCGGGCGATCTCTACGGGGAACGGCTCGCCCTGGACTTCGTGGCGTACCTGCGGGAGATGCGCGGTTATGACGGCATCGAGCCACTGGTCGCGCAGATCAACGCCGACGTCGAGCAGACTCGCCGGGTGCTCGCCTGACCGCGGCCGCGGCGGACCGTCTGACCAGGGCCAACTTTCCCGGCCGGATGATCCGCCCAGGTCGGGCGTGCCCTTGACTCGGCCGAACCCGGACAGGCTGGTAGCCTGGCGGGGACGTCGGATTACCGGCGTGGCCTCGCGTGCCTGCACGACGCCGCGGGTGCGAGGTCGCCCCGGCCCGGTCGCCGACCGGCCCGGGCGGACACGACAATCCGGAAACAGGGAGATATGGCGCTCGACCAGGCAAGCAAGGCCAAGATCCGCCAGGAGTACGCGACCGCCGAGGGTGACACCGGTTCACCCGAGGTGCAGGTGGCGGTGCTGACCAAGCGGATCGCCGACCTCACCGAGCACCTCAAGGTGCACAAGCACGACCACCACAGCCGTCGTGGTCTGCTGCTGCTGGTGGGTCGCCGTCGGCGGCTGCTCAACTACATGCAGAAGAAGGACATCAACCGCTACCGGTCGCTCATCGAGCGGCTCGGTCTGCGGCGGTGAGCTGAGCGGGGGAGCGGCCGTCCCGGTGACGGTCCGGCGGCAGGAGGTCGCCGAAGGCACCGACGG
This sequence comes from Plantactinospora sp. B6F1, assembly GCF_040120695.1. Taxonomy (NCBI): domain Bacteria; kingdom Bacillati; phylum Actinomycetota; class Actinomycetes; order Micromonosporales; family Micromonosporaceae; genus Plantactinospora; species Plantactinospora sp. B6F1. Next base: position 26,242 of record NZ_JBEEAC010000012.1, read on the forward strand.
GCAGCCGCTCCACCCGCCCCACCTCGCCACACCCGTAACCAGGGGCCAGCGCGACCACCCGATGGGGAGCCGGTCGACGCACCGGTCCTCGGTAGTGGCCCCCGGGCCGGCCGGCACTGCCGGCGCCCCGGGCGCTTCGATCGAAGACCGGTTGTCTGAGCAGCTCCTCTGGCCACGGTCTCGCACCGGCGGATACCGGCGCGGAGGGCAGTCGCGGGCCCCCGATCGAAGGAGTGCTACCGCACCATGACCGAAACGTCCAGTCCCAACAGCACAGGCACGCTGGGTACCCAGCACCGCACCGCGGTGATCGACAACGGGCCATTCGGCACCCGTGAGATCACCTTCTCCACCGGGCGGCTCGCCCGGCAGGCCGCCGGCTCCGTCCTCGCCCAGCTCGGCGAGACCGTGGTCCTCTCCGCGACCACCGCGGGCAAGCAGCCGAAGGAGCAGTTCGACTTCTTCCCGCTCACCGTCGACGTCGAGGAGCGGATGTACGCGGCGGGCCGGATCCCCGGCTCGTTCTTCCGCCGGGAGGGGCGGCCCAGCGAGGACGCCATCCTCACCTGCCGGCTGATCGACCGGCCGCTGCGCCCGTCCTTCGTCAAGGGACTGCGCAACGAGGTGCAGGTCGTCGAGACCGTGCTGGCGCTCGACCCGCAGCACCCGTACGACGTCGTGGCGATCAACGCCGCGTCGCTCTCCACCAAGCTCTCCGGCCTGCCGTTCTCCGGCCCGATCGGGGCGACCCGGATGGCGCACGTGGACGGCCAGTGGGTCGCCTTCCCGACCATCGAGGAGCTGACCCGGGCCACCTTCGACATGGTGGTCGCCGGTCGCGCCCTGCCGGACGGCGACGTGGCGATCATGATGGTCGAGGCGGAGGCCACCGAGCACACCGTGGCACTGGTCGCCGGTGGGGCTCCGGCGCCGACCGAGGAGGTCGTGGCGAGCGGCCTGGAGGCGGCCAAGCCGGCCATCCGGGAACTGTGCCGGGCGCAGAGCGAGATCGCCGAGATCGCCGCGAAGCCGGTCGCCGAGTTCCCGGTCTTCCTCGACTACAACGACGACGTCTACGAGGCGGTCGCCGGGGTGGCGCGCGGTGAGGTCGCCGAGGCGCTGAAGATCGCGGGTAAGGCGGACCGCGAGGAGGCGCTGGAGCGGATCAGGGACCGGGTCGTCGAGGAGCTCGCTCCGAGCTACGAGGGCCGGGAGAAGGAGATCGGCGCGGCCTTCCGTTCGCTGAACAAGTCCGAGGTACGCTCCCGGGTGCTCCGCGAGCAGGTCCGGATGGACGGTCGCGGCGCGCGGGACATCCGGCCGCTGAGCGCCGAGATCGCGGTGCTGCCCCGGGTGCACGGCTCGGCGCTCTTCGAGCGCGGCGAGACCCAGATCCTCGGCGTCACCACGTTGAACATGCTCCGGATGGAGCAGGCGCTGGACACCCTCTCCCCGGAGAAGACCAAGCGCTACATGCACAACTACAACTTCCCGCCGTACTCGACCGGTGAGACCGGCCGGGTCGGGGCGCCGAAGCGGCGCGAGATCGGACACGGCGCGTTGGCGGAGCGGGCGCTGATCCCGGTGCTGCCCAGCCGTGAGGAGTTTCCGTACGCGATCCGCCAGGTTTCCGAGGCGCTCGGCTCGAACGGCTCCACCTCGATGGGGTCGGTCTGCGCCTCCACGCTGGCGCTGCTCAGCGCCGGTGTGCCGCTGAAGGCGCCGGTGGCCGGCATCGCGATGGGCCTGATCTCCGACGAGGTCGACGGCAAGACGCAGTACGTGACGCTGACCGACATCCTCGGTGCCGAGGACGCCTTCGGCGACATGGACTTCAAGGTCGCCGGCACTCCGGACTTCGTCACGGCGCTCCAGCTCGACACCAAGCTCGACGGCATCCCGTCGGACGTGCTGGCGGCGGCGCTGCAGCAGGCGTACGAGGCCCGGCAGGTCATCCTGGGCGTGATGCAGGAGGCGATCGAGGGCCCGGCCACGATGTCGGACTACGCGCCGCGGGTGACCACGGTGAAGATCCCGGTCGACAAGATCGGCATGGTGATCGGGCCGAAGGGCCAGACCATCAACGCCATCCAGGACGAGACCGGTGCCGAGATCTCGATCGAGGACGACGGCACCATCTACGTCGGCGCCACCAACGGCCCGTCGGCGGAGGCCGCGGTCGAGCGGATCAACGCGATCGCGAACCCGACGCTGCCGAAGGTCGGCGACAAGTTCCTTGGCACGGTGGTCAAGACCGCCGCGTTCGGGGCGTTCGTCTCGCTGCTGCCCGGCCGGGACGGCCTGCTGCACATCTCGAAGGTGGGCGACGGCAAGCGGGTCGAGCGGGTCGAGGACTTCCTCAACGTCGGCGACAAGGTCGAGGTGCAGATCGCCGACATCGACGCCCGCGGCAAGATCTACCTGGACAAGGTGCGGCCGGAGGGCGAGGAGGCGCCGGCCCAGCAGGCCGGTGGCGAGCGTCCGGCCGGCCGGGACCGCGGCGACCGTGGCCCGCGCGACCGCAGCGACCGGGACCGGGGCGACCGCGGTCCGAGCCGGGGCGACCGCGAGGGCGGCGAAGGTGGCGGCGAGGGCGGTGGCGGCGAGCCGCGCCGCCGGCGCAACCGGCACAGCTGATCGATCGCGCCGCGCCGGCCCCTGCCGCACCCGACCGGGTGGCGAGGGCCGGCGCGGCGCGCGGCATCATCGCACCGAACCGGTGTACGGGTGCCGTGCCGCACTGTCCGGCTGCGGCGTCCGCCGCGCCGTCGACGTACAGGTAGGAGCCAGGTCCTTTGAGTCGGGCGAAGCGAGTGTCGGGTGCGGATGGCGTCGGCGGTGTTGCCGCTGCGGCGGCCCGGGCGGTGACCCGGGTGGTGGACAGCGACCCGCTCGGCGGCACCGTACGCCGCACCGTGCTCCCCAGCGGCCTGCGGGTCCTCACCGAGGCGATCCCCGCGATGCGGAGCGTCTCGTTCGGCATCTGGGTGGCGGTCGGGTCCCGGGACGAGACGGGGCCGCAGTCCGGTGTCTCGCACTTCCTGGAGCATCTGCTCTTCAAGGGCACCCGTCGGCGCAGCGCGCTGGACATCTCGGCGGCGATCGAGGCGGTGGGCGGCGAGACGAACGCCTTCACCACCAAGGAGTACACCTGCTACTACGCGCGGGTGCTCGACCAGGACCTGCCGCTGGCCATCGACGTGATGTGCGACCTGGTCGCCGACTCGGTGCTGGCCGCCGCCGACGTGGAGACCGAGCGCGGGGTGATCCTCGAAGAGATCGCCATGCACGACGACGAACCCGGCGACGAGGTGCACGACCTGCTGGCCAGGGCGGTCTACGGCGACCATCCGCTCGGCCGGCTGATCTCCGGCACCGAGGAGACGATCTCGCCGATGTCCCGCCGGCAGATCCAGAGCTTCTACCGGCGTCGCTACACCGCGCCGTCGATCGTGATCGCCGCCGCCGGCAACCTCGACCACGGCGAGGTGGTCAAGCTGGTCCGGCAGGCGCTGGAGGGGACGGCACTGGACGGCGAACCAGCCGCGCCGGCACCGCTGCGCCCGGCCGACACCGGGGTACGCACCAGCCGGCCGGGCAGCATCGTCGAGCAGAAGGAGACCGAGCAGGCGCACGTCGTACTCGGCTGTCCCGGCATCGGCCGGCTCGACGACCGGCGGTTCGCGCTCGGGGTACTCAACAACGTGCTGGGTGGCGGCATGTCCAGCCGGCTCTTCCAGGAGATCCGCGAGCGGCGTGGCCTGGCCTACTCGGTCTACTCCTACTCCAGCCAGTACGCCGACACCGGCCTCTTCGCGGTCTACGCCGGCTGCGCCCCTGGCAAGGTCGACGAGGTTCTGGAGCTGGTCCGCGCCGAGCTGGCCGAGGTCGCCGCGCACGGCGTCACCGAGGCCGAGCTGGCCCGGGGCAAGGGCATGGCGAAGGGCTCCTACGTGCTCAACCTGGAGGACACCGGTTCCCGGATGAGTCGGCTGGCAAAGGGCGAGCTGCTCTTCGGTGACCTGCTGCCGGTCGACGCGCTGCTGGACCGGGTCGACGCGGTCAGCGCGGACGAGGTGAACGCCCTCGCTGCCGACCTGCTGGCCCAGCCGATGTCGCTGGCCGTGGTCGGCCCGTTCGGCAGCGACGACTTCTCGATCGATCCGCGGTAGGACGATCGGCTGGCGGTGGACCCGCCGCCGTGCCGCCGCCGCACCGCGACCTCCAGCCTGGTCGGCCGCGGAGCACCCTGACCCGGAGATGTGCGGGATGGCCATGGGATAGGTTGTGGCCCGTGAGTGACGAGCGTGAACCCGGGAAGAACGCGCAGACCGAGCCGCTGCGGGTCGGCGTCTTGGGCGGCCGCGGCCGGATGGGTGTGCAGGTCTGCCGGGCGGTGGACGCCGCCGGGGATCTCGAACTCGTGGCGACGGTCGACGAGGACGACCGACTCTCCACCCTCTCCGACGCGGGAGCTCAGGTGGTGGTCGACTTCACCAACCCTCGGGTGGTGATGGACAACCTGCGGTGGTGCGTCGAGCAGGGCATCCACGCCGTCGTCGGCACCAGCGGCTTCACCGGGCAGCGGCTCGACCAGGTGCGCGGCTGGTTGTCCGACAGGCCCGGGGTGGGCGTGGTGATCGCGCCGAACTTCGGCATCGGGGCGGTGCTGATGATGCAGTTCGCGGCCCGGGCGGCCCGCTACTTCGAGTCGGTGGAGATCGTCGAGCAGCACCATCCGAAGAAGCTCGACGCGCCCAGCGGGACCGCCACGCACACCGCACGGCTGGTCGCGCAGGCCCGGGCCGAGGCGGGTCTCGGCGCCGTGCCGGACGCCACCACGGACGAGGTGCCGGGTGCGCGCGGGGCCGACGTCGACGGGGTACGCGTACACGCGGTCCGGGCCGTCGGTCTGGTCGCCCACCAGGAGGTGCTGTTCGGCACCGCCGGTGAGACGTTGACCATCCGACACGACTCGTACGACCGGGCGTCGTTCATGCCCGGCGTGCTGCTGGCCGTGCGGGCGGTTCCGCACCGTCCCGGGCTCACCGTCGGCATCGACGCGCTCCTGGTGTGAGGAAGGGCCCCCGCTAATCGTTTTCGGTGGTAGAAGCGCCCCCTCCTGACACCTGTGCCAGCTCAGTCGGTCGGGCCGGCGGCCAGCGAGACGTGCAGCCGCAGCTGCGGCACCAGCAGGTCGTCGACGTCGAGCGCCCGGGCTGCCCCGTCCGGCTCCCAGCCGGCCGCGCCGAGGAACTTCCGGGTCGCGGCATCCCCGTCGAAGGCCCAGGCTACCGCCGTGTCGAAGCCGTCGGTGCGCCACAGGTCGACGCTGGCGGCGAGCAGCCGGCTGCCGTGTCCGCGCCGGCCCCATCTCGGCTCGACCAGCAGGTCGGTCACCGCGACGACGCCCGGGCCGAGCGCCTCGGTCGGTTCCTCCGGTGCGAGCGCCTGCTCGTCGGGGGGGCCGGATGCGGCAAATCCCACCAGATACGATTGTTCGGCCTGCTCGACGGCGACCAGGACACGGTGCCGTTCGGAGGGTGGCGCCTCGACCGCCGCACTCCACCGGCGACCGAGCCACTCCTCGTCCAGGTTGTCGAGCACGTGCTTGGGCAGCATCCTCCGGTAGGCGACCCGCCAGGTCGCGAGTTGGATGCGTGCGATCTCGCCGGCGTCTGACGGACGCGCCGGGCGGACGTACCCGAGAGCCATGAGTGAGAAGCCTACGCAGGGCAGGGAGGGCGGTAATGGCGCAGGGTGCCGGTTGGCGTACCCGGTACCAGGTGCTATTCGTGATCGCGTTGGTGGTGCTGGTCGCCGGTTTCCTCTCCGTGGCGACGGCCCGGCACGGCTTCTTCGATCTCCGGGTCTACTACGGGGCGCTGCACCACTGGGTACGCGCCGACGGCGAGATCTACGACTGGCTCAAGCCGGACAGCAAGTACGGCTTCACCTATCCGCCGTTCGCGGCGCTGGTGATGCTGCCGCTGGCGTACCTGAACTGGCCGGCGGCGATGGTGATCAGCGTCGCGCTGACCGTGCTGGCCAGCGCGCTGCTGATCTGGTGGCTGGTCGACCCGATCGTCCGGCGGACGGGCTGGACCCGGTGGTTCACCCTGGCCGTCGCGTTCTGCCTGGCGGCGGCTTTCGAGCCGATGCGCGAGACGGTCAACTTCGGCCAGGTGAACATGCTGCTGCTGTTCCTGGTCGGCGCCGACCTGCTCTGGCTGGTCGCCCCGGTGACCCCGTTCGGGCGGCGGCTGCCGCAGCGCTACCGCCGCTTCGCCGGGGTCGGGGTCGGGCTGGCCACCGCGATCAAGCTGACCCCGGGCATCTTCATCGTCTACCTGCTGGTCACCGGCCGCTGGCGGGCGGCGCTGGTGGCCAGCGGCACCGCGACCGCGGTCACCCTGCTCGCCGCCGGGGTGGCCCCGGACGCGTCCCGGGAGTTCTGGACCACCGCGCTGTGGGACACCGACCGGGTCGGTTCGCTGTCGTTCATCTCGAACCAGTCGTGGCAGGGTGTGGTCGCCCGGCTCGACCCGGACCATCCGAGCACGCTGCTCTGGCTGGTGCTGGTGGCGGCGACGGTGGGTGTCTGGATCTGGCGGGTCCGGGGCTCGGCGGCGGTCGGGGACGAGGCGACCGGGCTGGCGCTGACGGGCGTGGTGCAGAGCCTGGTCAGCCCGGTCACCTGGGTGCACCACCTGGTCTGGCTGATCCCGGCGCTGATCCTGCTGGTCGACAACGCGTACGCCGCCCCGGCCGGCAGCGGGCGGCGGCGCTGGCTGCTGCGGTTCGCGGTCTTCGCGTACCTGGTGCTGATCAGCCGGCTGGTCTGGATCTGGGAGCGTCGCTTCGACGGCCTGCTCGGCTTCCTGGGCAGCAACTTCTACGTCTGGATCAGCGTCGCGCTGCTCTTCGCGCTACCGCTCCGGGGGCCCCGGCAGCTCGCCGAGCCGGGCGGCGTAGCGGAGTTCGACAAGCCCAAGCGGCGGCCGTCCCCCCGACCGCTGCAGTTCGTAGGTCGACCGCTCACCATCCGCGACTAACCCGGCCCGTTCGTAGAACCGGCGGGCCCGCAGGTTGTCGGCGAGTACCCAGAGTCGCAGCTCGGTCCAGCCGACCGCGGTCAGCTCGGCGACGGAGGCGGCGAGCAGTCGCCGGCCGACCCCGGCGCCCCAGTGTCCGGGCCGGACGTGCAGGCCGAGGATCTCGGCGTACCGGTGGTCGAGGCGGTCCGGGTCCTGGTCGGTGCGGTACGGCCCGACGGTGGAGAAACCGAGTACCGTTCCGTCGCCGCCCCGGGCGACCAGGGTCCGGAACGGGTGATCGGGCTCGGCGGTGCCGAGGTCCCGGCGGCGTTGCGCCCAGGCGGCGACGTTCAGCCGGGCCAGCACCTCGGACGGCATGATCTCGGCGTACCCGGCCTGCCAACTCCGGACGTGCACCTCGGCGATGGCCAGGGCGTCGTCGGGGTCTTCGGGGCTGACGGCTACCATCAGGACGGTTTTATCCGGTTTTGCGGGCCAGGTCCAGCTCCTGTGCGACGTGTCGGACCCATCGGTTAGGGTCCCGGACGATGGCCGTACCTGAATCGTTGTCGCTGTCCCAGGCCCGGCGGATCGCGCTGGCCGCCCAGGGCTTCGCCGATCCGACGCCCGGAGCCGTGCCGAACCGGCGGCACCTGCGCCGGGTGCTCGACCGGCTCGGCCTGCTCCAGATGGACTCGGTCAACGTCCTGCAACGCGCGCACTATCTGCCGCTCTACAGCCGGCTCGGGCCCTACCCGGCCGAGCTGCTCGACCGGGCCGCCTACCGCCGTCCCCGGGACCTCTTCGAATACTGGGGGCACGAGGCTTCGCTGATCCGGGTCGACCTGCAACCGGCGCTGCGCTGGCGGATGGCCGCCGCGCACACCGACGCCTGGGGCGGGATGCGCCGGATCGCCGTCGAGCAGCCGGCCCTGGTCGCCCGGGTTCTCGACGAGGTGCGGGCCGGCGGCCCGATGACCGCCGCCGAGATCGAGCACGACGCGCCCCGGGAGACCGGCAACTGGGGCTGGAACTGGTCGGCCGTCAAACGGGCCTGCGAGTTCCTGTTCTGGGCCGGTGAGCTGACCGCCGCCTCCCGGAACAGCTCCTTCGCCCGGGTCTACGACATACCGGAGCGGGTGCTGCCGCCGGAGGTGCTGGCCGCGCCGACCCCCGAGCCGGCCGACGCCCACCGCGGGCTGGTCGGGATCGCCGCCCGGGCGCTCGGGGTGGCGGCCGAGCCGGAGCTGCGGGACTACTTCCGGTTGCCGGTCGCGGGCGCCCGGACCGCCGTCGCCGAGCTGGTCGACGCGGGCGAGCTGCTGCCGGTCACGGTGCAGGGCTGGCGGCTCCCCGCCTACCTGCACCGGGAGGCCCGGCTGCCCCGGTGGATCCGGGCCAGCACCCTGGTCAGCCCCTTCGACCCGCTGATCTGGGAACGGTCCCGCACCGAGCGCCTCTTCGGGTTCAGCTACCGGATCGAGATCTACGTCCCGGCACCGCAGCGGGTGCACGGCTACTACGTGCTGCCGTTCCTGCTCGGGGACCGGTTCGTCGCCCGGGTCGACCTGAAGGCCGACCGCAGGGCCGGCACGCTGCTGGTGCCGGCCGCCTGGGCCGAGCCCGGCACCGATCCGGTCGAAACCGCCGGGGTGCTCGCCGCCGAGCTGCACCGACTGGCCGGCTGGCTCGGCCTCGGCGCGGTGGCGGCCCCCGCCGGGGGAGATCTCGCCGGGCCGCTCGGCGCCGCCCTCGCCGGCATGCTCGCGGTACGGTGAGACGAGCCGGCCGGCGACCGCCGGGCCGGCCGGGCGAGGTGTCGCAGCCGTGGCGAGCGATGCCGACGCCGTGCCGGACGAGATGCGCGACGACGGGTGGGGCGGGAATGACGAGCGTTGACGAGAACCGGTCCGGCGGCTCCGGCCCGAACCCGGCCGACGCCCCGACCGGCTACCCGGACTACTCGGGCTATCCGGGCTATCCGCCGCCGTACCCGGCTCCCGAGCCCGATCGGCTGACCCGGTTCGTCACCCGCATCCAGGCGCGGGCGCCGCGCTGGCTCGCCCCGGTGGCGGCGCTCGGCTGTCTGGCCAGCGCCGCCGGGTACACGCTGCTCGTCGACCCGACCCGCAGCGCGCCCGACGCGGCGCCGTCCTGCATCCTCAAGCTGACCACCGGGCTGGACTGCCCGGGCTGCGGCGGCACCCGCGCCTTCTGGTACCTCCTGCACGGCGACCTGCCGGCGGCGGCCCGGCACCACCTGCTCTTCGTCTTCGCCGTGCCGGTCCTGCTCTACCTCTACGTCGCCTGGGCCGGGCGGCAAATCTTCGGCTGGCGACTGCCGCAGCTGGAGATCACCCCAAAGGCGATCGGCATCTTCCTCGCCGCCTGGGGAGTCTTCTCGGTGCTACGCAACCTGCCGTGGGCCCCCTTCGACATGTTCTACGTCTGAGCGCGGCCCGACCCGCCGCCTGCGGCCTGCCCGGCGCTTGCGGCCGGGCCCGGCGCTTGCGGTCGGGCCGGGTCCGGGCCGGCTATGTCTGCGGGTCCCGGTGTGACGAGCCGACCCGGTGCAGCGTGCCGTCCGGGTCGACGAAGGCGAACTCCCGCAGGCCGTAGGGGGTCTCCCGGACCTCGCCCAGCCGCCCTTCGACCCCCGACTCGGCCCAGCTCGCCCGCAGCGCGTCGGCGTCGGAGACGTAGAGGTAGACGGCCGACGCCGTCCGGGCGGGGTCGTGCTCGGCCCACTCCGTGAGGTGCAGGGAGACGGGCCCGCGCTCGACGAAGCCGTACCGCTCACCGCCGTCGTACGCCCGCACGGCGAAGCCGAGCCGTCGGTAGCGGTCGAGCGCGCTGTCCAGGTCGCGTACCGGCACCACCGGGGCGACCCGGTCGAAGCTGACCTCCTCGGCCATCCGATCCTCCACGTCGTCGACTCGGTATCCGTGGTGTGCTCCGCTGTCGGGTGCGACGTCTCGGACCGTACCGCGCCCGGCTGACACGTACGCCGGTCAGCCGATCTTGTACGCCCGGATGACCGACTGCGTCACCGTGTTCCCGGCGGTGTCGGTGGCGCTGGCCCGCAGCGAGACGTACCCCGGCTCGGCCGGATGCCGCAGCACCGCCTGCCCGGCGGTCACCTCCGCCGGAGTCCAACTGCCTCCGTCGTCGTACGAGACCTCCACGCTCAGGGTCTCGTTGGCGCCGGCTCCCGACTCGGGCTGGGCCGTCACCGCCACCGGTACGGTGCCGGTCTGCCCGGCGGGGGTGCTGTTGTCGCTGTCCACCCGGGGCGAGAACCGGACCGTGGAGACCGGCAGCCGGGCCGGCACATCCCCGTCGACGTGCCCGGAGCGGAAGGTCCAGGTCACGCTGACCCGGGTGGAGAGCGTCGCCGGCCCACCCCGTTCCGCCGTCATCGTCAGCCGGTAGTCGCCGGTCTCCGGCGGAAGTTCGATCGTCGCGTTCACCCCGTCGAGATCGGCCAGCACCCTGCCGTCGCGTTCCAGCGTGATCCGACCGGTGGCGATCGACGAGAAGCCGGCCCGGCCGACGCCGTCGCCGTAGAGCGGGGCCTGGACGGTGAGGGTGTCACCGAGCCGGGTCACCCACTGGTGCTCGTACGGCGGTGCCGCCACCGTCGGCCCGAACACCCCCCGGCTCCACTGCTCCTGGTACGACTGCCCGACCCGGTACGTCATCGGCGGCGCCACCAGGCTGGTCAGGTACGCCTGCTCCGCCCCGGAACCGGTCGTCTCGTCGATGGACCGGAACCACTGCGCCCGGCCGTCGGTGTTGTAGTACTCGATCCGGGTCGACGGCAGCGGGAACGTCATCGCGTGCGCGAATCCGCCCATCACCGACTCCGGCAGCACCGCCCAGGCCAGTTTCCGGCCGCTGCTGCCAGAGGACTCGTGGCCGTGGTCGGCCCGGACCGTGGCCAGGTCGGCGGCGGTCACCTGCCGGGTGAATCCGCTGCCCATCCGCCCCTCGTCGAGCCAGCACAGCAGGTAGGCGTACGAGTGGTCGGCCGGGTCGGCCGGGGCGAAGGTGGCGGTGGTCCGGGAGACGAAGCCGGCGGTCGCCCGGTCGGGACCGACCCGGCCGGTACGCAGCCGTTCGAAGGTGCTGCCGAGGGTGCCTACCTCGACGGTGCGCCCGGCGGCCAGCACACTGGTAGCCAGTTCGGCGAAGACCTGCCGGGCTCCGCTGTTCGGCACGGTCACCGAGATCGGCCGACCGAGCCGGGCGTCGAGCACGACGTTCCGGTCGCCGCTGACGTCCAGTTCGGGCTGGGCGAGGACGCTGGTCAGATAGGTGCCGTCCAGCGGGCTGGTGATCGCGGTGAGCGCCGAGTAGCGCCCCTTCGGCACCCGGAGGGTGGCCGTGCCGTCGCCGGTGACCGGCATCGAGATCGATGCGGCTCTGTCCAGCCCGGCCAGCATGGTCAGATAGCCGGTGGTCGGCTCGCCGGCCTGGCCGAGGTGCGAGACCTTGACGTCGTAGCTCTCCACCTCGCGGTCGACCGCCAGCGGGATGGGGACACTTCCGCCGCCGCTCACGGTCGCGGTGAGGTGGCCGGTGAGCTGTCCCAGCGGGCCGCCGTCGCCGGCCGTGTCGGTGGTGACGGTCGCCTCGGCGGTGCCGCCGGCCGGCACGGTGACGCTGGTCGGCGCGACCGCGAACATCCCGGCCGGTACGGCGACGCCGTCCGGTGCGACCGCCCGGACCCCGAGTCGCAACGTCACCGGCGCGGTCCCCGCGTTGTGGTAGCTGACCGTACGTCGGACGGGGGTGTCGTCGTCGTGTGGCCAGGCCTGCCGGCCGAAGCTCAGGCTCGGCGGGTCGGCGGTGACCCGCTGGTCGAGCGCCCCGGCGACGTCCAGCCGGCCGGCGCCCTGGGCGAAGACGCTGAGTTCGGGGTGGGGCCGGGCGGCCGCCATCAGCGCGGCCTTCAGGGTGGCCGCCGACAGTTCCGGCCGCTGTTGGGCCAGGATGGCGGCGGCCCCGGCGACGTGCGGGGCGGCCATCGAGGTGCCGGACATGCTGATCCCGCTCCCCGCGGGCACGTCCGGGCCGGAGTCGATGCTCCGGGCGGCGACGATGTCCAGGCCGGGCGCGGTCAGGTCGGGCTTGATGGCGCCGTCGCCGAGCCGGGGGCCCTGGCTGGAGAAGCCGGCGAGTCCGTCGGACTTGCTGACCGCGCCCACCGCCAGCGCCGCGTCGGCGGTGGCCGGCGAGCCGACCGTACCGGTACCCGGAGTGTTGCCGGCCGCGACCACGAAGAGCGTGTCGTGCGCCTCGGTCAACTGCCCGACGGCCTGCTCTATCGGGTCCACCACCGGACTGTCCATGCCGGTCAGGCTCATGTTGACCACCCGGGCGCCGGACTCGGCCGCCCACTGCATCCCGGCGATGATCGCCGACTCGGCACAGCCGCCGGCCGCGCAGACCTTGCCGTCCAGCAGTCGGGCGCCGGGGGCGACACCCCTGAACCGGGCCGCGCCGGTACCGGCCACTGTGGAGGCGACGTGGGTACCGTGTCCGGCGGTGTCCCGGTCGTCCTCGACGCCGTCGGTGAAGTTGCGCTCCCCGGTCACCTGGCCGGCGAGGTCGGGGTGGGTTGCGTCGATGCCGGTATCCAGCACCGCGACCGTCACCCCGCTGCCGTCGAAGCCGGCGGCCCAGGCGGCCGGGGCGCCGACCTGCGGCACGCTCTCGGCGAGCGCGGGCCGGCGCAGGCCGTCAAGCCAGACGGTGCGAACCGTCGCCACCATGGCGACCCCGCTCGGCTCGGTACCGTTCGGCTCGGTTCCGTTCGGCTCGGTTCCGTTCGGCTCGGTGCCGGCCAGCTCGGTGCCGGCCAGCTCGGTCCAGAAGCGGGGCAGCCCGGCCCGCTCCACCGCGATGGCCTGCCCGGCGACCGAGGGGAGGTCGCGGACCAGTCGCGCGCCGGCCCCGACGAGTGCGCGTTCTCCCTGCACCCGGCCGTCGGCACCGGCATACGTGACCACCAGCGGCAGCTCCGCCCGGCGGTCGTAGCCGAACTCCAGCAGGGCGGTGACGTCGAAGAGCCGCTCGTCCAGCCGCCCGCTGCGGACCAGGGCGAGGGCGTCGGTCGGAATGACGTGCAGCCGGTCGACGACTCTCCGGGTCAGGAACCCGATGCCGGTCCGGCCGGGTCCCGGCTCCACGCTCGCCCTGAGGTCGGCGGTGACGGTGACCCGGTCCCCGGTGACCAGGCTGACCGTCCGGGCACCGGTACCCGCCGACGGGTCCGCCCCCGGCGTGCCGGTCGGGGTGGCCGGCCCGGCCGGCCCGGCGTATCCGGTGAGGCCCGGCGGTCCGGCCGTCGCGGCGGAGCCGGCCGAGGGTGCCGGTACGGCGATCGCGAGCAGTAGGGCGAGACTCGTTACTCCCCGCGTAAGCCTTTTAAGTGGATCCATGGTGTGCCTCCCCTGGATACCGGTCATACCGGCACTCTCCACCTCGACCGAAACACATCGTCGGGGGCACAGCAACATAGACGTCCATAGATTGAGATGGTCGCTGGCCGGCCGGTTGTCCAGGCCGGCCCCGGCGCCGGCTATCTCAGCGGGGTGACCCTCGCGCTCGACGGCGGGCTGACGGCGTGATTCGGATCAGCCCGGCCCGTCTCGGGAGCGCGCTCGCGCTGCTCCGTCCGGTGCAGTCCATGGTCGTACCGGACAGCACCGTGCTGGCCGGGCGGCGGCCGGCGCCCGTACTGGTGGCGGCTGGTCAGCGGTGGTCCTCCGGCATGCCGAGCCGGACGCCCAGCGCGGGCGTCGCGAGCTGCCACAGCACCCCGCCGTCCACTCCGAGTACCGCGCCCAGGTCGCGTAGCTCGACCTCGGTGGGCATCCGCCGGGCGGCGAGGATCTGGGCCACGGCGGTCGCGGGCATTCCGGTCCGGACGGCCAGCTCGGTGACGGTGGTCCGGCCGAGTTCGGCGTACGCGCAGAGGTACTGGGCAAGTGCCCGGTGCAGCAGCGGCGCGGCCGGCTCGATGTGCTGGGAGAGCTGCCCGAGCGAGCCGCGTCGCCGCCGTTCGAGGGCGGCCGACAGTTCGGCGGCACGGTGAGCCGACCCGGTGCCCGGCTCTCCGAGCAGCAGCACCTGCACCGTCAGCCGGGCGCAGTCGGCCCGCAGGTCCGCGATGTCGATCGCGATGTCCCGGCCGGGGCCGCCCGTGCCGGAACCGCGCCGGTACTGCCCGCTCGGCTGGTTGGCCTCCGGCCGGGCGTCCCCGAGCGGCGCGCTGTTCGGGGTACGGCCGCGTCGCGGCGTGCCGTGCCGGCCGGGTGCGGGCCCGTTCGTCCGGCGTACCGTGCCGATCGGCGCCGGACCGGCCGCGGTCCGACCCGGCCAACGTTCGGCGAGCCGGCCAGACCGGACGTTGCTTCCCGGACCCGCGATGCCGACCGGCTCGGCGACATTGTCGGAACCGAGATTGTCGGAACCGAGATTGTCCGGGCGGAGCCTGTCGGAACCGAGGTTGTCCGGGCGGAGCCTGTCGGGGACGGTCCTCGCCGACCTGGCACGGTGTACAGCCCGTCGGGCGGCGGCCCGGTGCAGGGCGGCGGCCTCGGCCCGGACTCCGTCCCGGGACGCGTGCTCCGGCAGGCAGTCGATGATCATTTCCGTCGTGGACCAGGGCGGGCCGTGCCGGTATCGGCCGGAAAGGTGCTCGGAGAGGGTCTGCCGGGTGTAGCCGACCGGCAGGATGCGGCGCGCGGCGGCGGTACGCAGGACTTCCGCCTGTCCGCCCGCCAACCCCGGCCCGGCGACGAGGTGCCGGACGTAGAGCGTGTACGCCGCCGCCTCCGGGGTGGCGCAGCGGGCGCGGATCGTGTCGTCGTCGATGCCGGGGGGTCCGGGGGGCATGTCGGTTCGTCCTTGCCGAGGAGGTGGTCGCGACAGCGGCGCTGGGTGTCGGAACCGCGGGGGTAGGGCGGCGGTGCTCTTTTCCGACAGTCGACGGACCGGCGAGAGTACCTGCGGCTGCTCGCCGGTCCACCCGGCTGGCGGGCGGACCGTGGTCCTCCGTACCACCCGGTCGGCAAGCCCGGGCCGGCGCGGAGGACCACCTCCGAAGATCACTGATCGTGGAAGGTCGATGACAGAATGCCTCATCGCGCCCGACTGTGGGGAACCGGGTTGCTGCTCCTCGGCACCGCCGTGGCGACCGCGACCGCCCGGGCCTGGCTCCGCCGCCGCCATCCGGTGCCCGGCCACCCGGTTCGGTCGGACGATCCGCCGCAGGCCGGCCGATTCCGGCACCGCCCCCGACATCGGCGCCGGTCCGCCATCTCCCGCCCGCGCCGCCAGTAACCCCACGAAGCGCCAACCGGCAGCCGCTGTACGACGCGCAGGAAAGTGCTATTTCCCGGAAGGGGTGGCTACGTCGCGTACAGAGGCCACTACTTCCCCGATATTGCGCGATCATTCCCGGTCTCCGCCCCGGATCGGGTGTGACACCGGGGGGCGGGAGGTGCCGCCGACGGTTAGGTAGACAGGGCAGGGGGTCGTCGGGGGATCGTGCGGGGGCGACTAGAGTCCGAGGAATGCCGGAGATGGTGGTCCCCCAGGTCAAGGTCATCGCGTGGACGCACTTCGAGCCACCCGAGGACGTACCGTGGTCGACCGACGCGGACGGCGGCCAGGCGCTGGCCGAGTTCGCCGGCCGGGCCTGCTACCAGTCGTGGCGCAAGCCCAACCCGGCCACCGCGACCAACGCGGGCTACCTCGCGCACATCCTGGAGAGCCAGCACCTCTCGGTGCTGGAGCACGGCACGGTGACCTTCTACTTCACCGGCGTGTCCCGCGCGTTCACCCACGAGCTGGTCCGGCACCGGCACTTCTCCTACTCCCAGCTCTCCCAGCGCTACGTGCCGGAGCGCGAGGCCGCGATGGTGGAGCCCTCGGTGATCGCCGAGGACGCCGAACTGCACAAGCGGTTCGTGGAGGCGAGCGAGGCGAGCCTGCGGGCCTACAACGATCTGCTGGAGGGGTTGGAGCGGCGCTTCGCCGACGTCGAGAACCCGACGCTGCGCCGCAAGCAGGCCCGGCAGGCTGCCCGGGCGGTGCTGCCGAACGCCACCGAGACCCGGATCGTGGTGACCGGCAACTACCGCGCCTGGCGGCATTTCGTGGCGATGCGGGCCACCGAGGGCGCCGACGTCGAGATCCGTGAGCTGGCCGTCGAGTGTCTCCGGCAGCTCCAGCGCGTCGCGCCGAACGTCTTCGGCGATTTCACCATCAGCGCCCTGCCGGACGGTACCGAGATCGCCTCCAGCCCGTACGCCCAGTTGTCCTGAACCCTTCCCCGCCGGCCGGGCGGCGGCAGTCCGATAGGTTGTTCGCATGACCCACCACCACCCTGCCAACGCCGACCGGGCGGCGCCCCGCCCGTTCGGGCGCCTGCTCACCGCGATGGTGACCCCGTTCACCCCGGACGGTTCGCTGGATCTCGACGGCGCCGCCCGCCTCGCCGGCTACCTGGTGGACGAGCAGGGCAACGACGCGCTGGTCGTGAACGGGACCACCGGCGAGTCGCCGACCACCACGGACGCGGAGAAGGAGCTGCTGATCCGCACGGTGGTCGAGGCGGTGGGCGACCGCGCCCAGGTGGTCGCCGGGGTGGGCACCAACGACACCCGGCACACCATCGAGCTGACCGGTGCCGCCGAGAAGGCCGGGGCACACGGGCTGCTGGTGGTCACGCCGTACTACAACAAGCCGCCGCAGGCCGGGCTGGTCCGGCACTTCACCGAGGTGGCCGACGCCACCGCGCTGCCGGTGATGCTCTACGACATCCCGCACCGCAGCGGCGTGCCGATCGCCACCGAGACCCTGCTGCGACTCGCCGACCACCAGCGGATCGTCGCGGTGAAGGACGCCAAGAGCGACCTGGTCGCCAGCTCGGTGGTGACCGCCCGGACCGGGCTGGCCTTCTACTCCGGCGAGGACGCGTTGGCGCTGCCCGCGCTGGCGGTCGGCGGGGTCGGCCTGGTCGGCACCTCGACGCACCTGACCGGGGCGCCCACCAAGCAGATGATCGAGGCGTACGACCGGGGGGACATCGCCGAGGCGCTGGCCCTGCATCGGCGGCTGCTGCCGCTGTTCACCGGGATCTTCCGCACCCAGGGCGCCATCCTGGTCAAGGCGGCACTGGCCGCGCAGGGCCTGCCCGCCGGGCCGGTACGTCCACCGCTGGTCGAGGTCACCTCCGACGAGATGGCCCAGTTGCGGGCGGACTGCGCGGCCGCCGGGCTGGAGCTGCCATGACGGGAGTCGGGAACACCGGTGGGAAGCGGGTTCGGGGCGACGGACGGGGATGCGGAGTGCGGGCATGAGCCAGCCGGGAATTGAGCTGGAGCTGCCGCCGGAGTTGCCCGAGGGCGGGCTCCGGATCGTGCCGCTGGGCGGCCTCGGCGCCATCGGGCGGAATATGACCGTCTTCGAGTACGGCGGCAAGCTGCTGATCGTCGACTGCGGCGTACTCTTCCCCGACGTCGAGCAGCCCGGCGTCGATCTGATCCTGCCGGACTTCGCGCCGATCCTGGACCGGCTCGCCGACGTACAGGCGATCGTGCTCACGCACGGGCACGAGGACCACATCGGGGCGGTGCCGTACCTACTCGCCCACAAACCGGATATTCCCCTGGTCGGCTCGCAGTTCACCCTCGCCCTGGTCGAGGCGAAGCTGGCCGAACGGCGGATCGAGCCGTACACCCTGACGGTCCGGGAGGGTGGCCGGGAGCGGCTCGGCCCGTTCGAGTGCGAGTTCTTCGCGGTCAACCACTCGATCCCGGACGCGCTCGCGGTGGCCGTCCGGACCCCGGCCGGGCTTGTCCTGCACACCGGCGACTTCAAGATGGACCAGCTTCCGCTGGACGGCCGGATCACCGACCTGGCCGGCTTCGCCCGGCTCGGGGCGGAAGGCGTCGACCTGCTCCTCTCGGACTCGACCAACGCCGAGATCCCCGGCTTCGTCTCGTCGGAGCGGGAGATCGGGCCGGTGCTCGACTCGATCTTCGCCAAGGCGCGCGGCCGGATCATCGTCGCGTCGTTCGCCTCGCACGTGCACCGGGTGCAGCAGGTGCTGGACTCCGCCGCCGAGTACGGCCGGAAGGTCACCTTCATCGGCCGCTCGATGGTCCGCAACATGGGCATCGCCCGCGATCTCGGGCTGCTGCGCATCGAGCCGGGCCTGGTGGTCGGGCTGGACGAGGCGACCACGCTGCCGCCGGACCAGATCGTGCTGATGTCCACCGGTTCGCAGGGCGAGCCGATGAGCGCGCTGGGCCGGATGGCCACCGGCGACCACCGGCACATCACGGTCGCCCCCGGCGACACGGTGGTGCTGGCCAGCTCGCTGGTGCCGGGCAACGAGACCTCCGTCTACCGGGTGATCAACCAGCTCTCCCGGGCCGGCGCGACCGTGATCCACAAGGATGTGGCGAAGGTGCACGTCTCCGGGCACGCCCCGGCCGGCGAGCTGCTCTACCTGCTCAACGTGGTCCGGCCGAGCAACCTGATGCCGATACACGGCGAGTGGCGGCACCTGCGCGCGCACGCCCGGCTCGGCATCGAGTCCGGGGTCGCCGCCGACCGGGTGGTGCTCTGCGAGGACGGCGACGTCGTGGACCTGGTCGAGGGGCATGCCCGGGTGGTCGGCCACATCAAGAGCAGGTACGTCTACGTCGACGGCCTCGCCGTCGGTGACGTCGGCGAGTCGCTCCTGACCGAGCGGCGCATCCTCGGCGACGGTGGGTTCATCTCGGCGACCGTGGTGGTCGACTCGGTCACCGGCAAGGTGGTCGGCGGTCCCACCGTCTCCGCAAAGGGCTTCTCGGACGACCCGGACGCGTTCAACCCGGTGATCCCGCTGATCACCGAGGCGCTCGGTCGGGCGGCGACCGAGGGGATCACCGATCCGCACCAGTTGCAGCAGATCGTCCGTCGTACCGTCGGCCGCTGGGTGAACGACGCGTACCGGCGGCGTCCGATGATCGTCCCGACCGTGGTCGAGGTTTAGGCGCTGGGGCCCTTCCTTCTACGTATCGGGGGCGTTGTCGGTTCAGCCGATCGGCTGTGAGATTGCCCATCACCGATCCGTTCATCGTCGGCCGTTCGTCGGCCGTACCTTCCCGCGGGCTGCCCGAGGGTGAAGGAGACGGTTGATGGATCGCGGACGCGCGACGCGGAGCCGGCGAGGCACGGTCAGTCGGCGGAGTACGGCACAGCGGCGGGGAATCGCGATCGGGGTGACGGTGGCGACCGTCGCCGGGCTGGCGGCGGTGACCTGGCCGGCGCTGGCCGGTGAGGACCCGCCGCGATCGGAATCGGCGCCCTCCGGCCCGGCCCGGCAACTCGTCGACGCGCTGCGCCGGGACCTGTCCCTGACCGAGCCGCAGGCCCGCGCCCGGCTCGAACGGGAGCAGTGGGCCCGTGCGACGACGCAGCGGCTGCGTACCGAACTCGGGACCGGTTACGGCGGCACCTGGCTCGCCGCCGACGGCAACCGGTTGATGGTGGCGGTGACCGACCAGGCGGCCGCCGCCCGGGTACGCGCCGCCGGGGCCGAACCGAAGCTGGTCACCCGGAACTCCCGGCAACTCGACACGGTCAAGGCGGGCCTGGACCGGATCGCCGACGACGCCACCCCGGACATCGCCGGTTGGTACGTCGACGTGTCGAACAACCGCGTCGTGGTACGCGCCCAGCCCGGTACCGAGGCCGCCGTGCGGCGGTTCGTCCGGGCCAGTGGCGCCCCGGCCGGCGTGGTCGAGGTGGTCGCCTCGGCGGAGGCGCCGGTGCCGCTGATCGACGTACGGGGTGGTGACCCGTACGTGATCGACGACCGGGCCCGCTGCTCGATCGGCTTCTCCGTCGTCGGGGGATTCGTCACCGCCGGCCACTGTGGAGCACCGGGCGCCACCACCAGCAGCCCGGACGGGGTCGCCCAGGGCGTCGTCTCGGCCTCCTCGTTCCCCGGCGACGACTGGGGCGTGGTGGAGACCAACGACGACTGGGTCCCGCAGCCGGTGGTCAACGACTTCGACGGCGGCACGATCCCTGTCGCAGGTGGGCAGGAGGCGCCGGTCGGCAGCTCGATCTGCCGCTTCGGCGCCACCACGGGTGCCCGGTGTGGCACCGTCGAGGCGCTGAACGCCACGGTCGTCTACCCGGAGGGTACGGTCACCGGGCTGACCCGGACCAACGTCTGCGCCGAGCCGGGTGACTCCGGCGGCTCCTGGATCTCCGGCGACCAGGCCCAGGGGGTCACCTCGGGCGGCTCCGGCGACTGCACGGTGGGCGGCACCACCTTCTTCCAGCCGCTGACCGAGATTCTCCAGGTGAATCAGCTCACCCTGGTCACGACCGCGAACGGCCCGGCGGCACCCCCGGCCGACCCGCCGGCCGCGACCGACCCGCCGGCAGCCAGCGAGCCACCCGCGACCGACCCGCCGGCAGCCAGCGAGCCACCCGCGACCGACCCGCCGGCCGCGACCGAGCCGCCGAGCCCGCCGCCGGGTTCCGAGTGCGCCGGGCACAAGGTGCGGAAGGCGGCGACCCTCGGGGCGGGACACCGCCAGGTGCAGCCCGCCGGTCGCTACTTCCGGGCCGGGCATGGTCGGCAGGTCGGCTGCCTGGACGGGCCGGTCGGGGCCAACTTCGACCTGGTACTCCAGCGGTGGAGCCGGGGCGGGTGGCGTACTGTCGCAGTCTCCGCCGGGCCGACCGCGGACGAGTCGATCTCCTACCGCGGCAGTGCCGGCTTCTACCGCTACCGGGTGGAGTCCCGGCGCGGCTCCGGCCCCTACACCCTCGGCTTCTCGGTGCGTTGAGCGGGCAGGCCCGCGCTGATCAGGTCGATCTGCGCCGAACGGGCCGCGCCTGCACTGAACCGGCCGATCCTGCACTGGGCCGCCGAGTCGGGTCGAGGCGGTCGGGTGCCGGGGATGATCCGAGTGTGCCGGCCGGCGGGCTGAGTATTCGTACCCGGTCCGCCGGCCGCCCGGCTGGGTAGCCTTTGTCCGGGGGAGGCGGCAATGGGTTACCGATTGTTGATCATGCTGGTCCTGGCCTTGCACTTCGGCTTCGTGGCCTATCTGGTGCTCGGCGGGTTCCTCGCCTGGCGTTGGCCGAGGACCGTCTGGCTGCATCTCGGTGCCGCCGGCTGGGGCGTGTTGGTGATCGCCGCTCACCTGGTCTGCCCGCTGACCTATCTCGAGCACTGGGCGCGGCGTCGGGCCGGCGACCCCGACGTCGGGCAGGGTTTCATCGACCGCTACATCGAGGGCGTGTTCTACCCCGAGGGGTACGCCGTGTTCGCCCAGGCGCTGGTCGCGGCGCTGGTCCTGACCTCCTGGCTCGGCCTGTTCGAACGGCTCGGCCTGTTCGAACGGCTCGGCCTGTTTCAGCGGCTCGGCCCGTTCCAGCGGCTCAGGGCAGCCCGGCCACCGCGGCCGCGAAGGCGGCTCCGCTGGCGAGGGTCGCGTTGACCAGTACGGCGAGCTGACCGGCGGCGACGTCGTACTCCAGGTCGGTGCTGACGTCGCCGGCCAACGCCAGTTCCCCCGCACCGAGATCCACGACGTACGCCTTGGGCAGCGGGCGGTCGCGGTTCCAGGTGTCGCAGAACTCGTACGCCTCGGCGAGCCGGCCCGCCGGCAGCCGGCGCTCGGCCGTCACCCGGGCATGCAGGATCTCTCCCCGCTCACCCAACCGGCAGAACTCGATCAGCGCGCCGCCCCACCGGCCGCCGACCGTGCCGGTCGGACCGAGCAGGTGATGGTCCGACCGGTCCCGCAGTACGTCCACGATCGCCGCCACGGTGAGCGGGCCCACCACCGCGAAGCCGTCCTCCGGGTCCCGGCACGCCACCGGTTCGGGCTCGACCCCCGCCACCGGTTCGGGCTCGACCCCCGCCACCGTTCCCGGCTCGACCCCCGCCACCGTTCCCGGCTCGGTGTCCCGCTCCGGCTCGGTCTCCGGCTCCGGCGGTAGCCGTATCCGGCCGGGTACCGGGCGTTCGGCCAGCCAGGCGGCGAGCCGGCCGGACTGGTGACCCGTCCCGTTGCGAGCGTCGAACCGGCCCGCCAGGTCCTCGGCGGTAGCGGTCAGCTCGGTGTCCAGCGCGGCGACGGTCAACTCGGCGGCGCGCCGCCCGGCGTACCCGGGGCGATGGATCGGGTGCCGTGCGAAGCCGGCCGGACCGGCCAGTCGGCAGAGCACCGCCCCGGCGGCGGCGAATTCCAGCGCGGACGCCTCGTCGCAGCGGCGGTCCAGCTCGGGTAGGTGCCGGGCGAGGATCTCCAGTCCACGGTCGTAGTGACCGGTCAGCGCGGAGAACCGCAGGTGGTCGGCGAGGAACGGGAACGCGGCCCGCTCCCGCCGATGTCGCCGGTACGCGCGTACGTGTGCGTCGGCTGCCTCGTCGGGACGGCCGAGCCGCAGGTACGCCAGTTGGATGGTGGCCAGTGCCCGCTCCGGTTGGTCGGGGCAGCGCGGTGTGCCGGCGAGTACCGGCTCGACCAACTCGACCGCCTCACTCCACCGGCCCCAGCCGGTGAGCAACCTCGCCTGGTCGGCCAGTTCGCAGGCGGCGCAGCCGCTCCACTCGTCCAGGGCCGCGGCCCGCCACCGCGCCAGCCACCGCCGGGCGGTCGGCTCGGCACCGAGGTGGTCGGCGATCCGGCAGCGCAGGGCGTACGCCGGCCGGAGGCTCTGCCCGGCCGCCCGGAGCCGCCGCTCCACATCGTCGAGGGCGGCCCCGGCCCGGGCCAGTCCGATCCGGGAGGTGCCGCAGAGTGCGGCCACCGCCTCTCGGTGGTAACCGGGCAGCCGGGCGGTGTCTGTGGCGTCGAACGCCTTCGGTGCCTGGTCGACGACGTCGAGACACCACCGCACCGGTGAGAGCATCCGCCACGGTTGGACCTGCCGGTGCACCTCGACCAGTGCCAGCCGGGCCGCGAAGCCCAGCCGGACATCCCCGTCGGCGTCGGCGTACGCGACGATCCGGTCCAGTTCGGCGACCTTGGCCGCGTCGTCCGGCCGGTCCCGGGCGTCTGCCAGGGCGGCGAGCAACTCGTCGCGGGTCACGCGGACGCGGGGCGGGAGCGGGTCAACGACAGGTTCTCGCTTTCACGGACGGGGTCGGGTTCTCGCTTCGCGGGGGTGGGGTCGGCGCACGGGTCGGAGCGACGACCGTCGGTGAGTTTACTCAGCGTCATAGCTCGGTCACGACAGCACGCGGCTGCCGGCAGGTCGAGGTGTCGCCGAGAACCGGCTCGCCGCCATGACCCGGGCCTGCGGTACCGGGAGGTCAGATCGCCGACGGCGGGGGTGCCGGGAGTGTGGACGGTGTTGCCGGCTGTGATCTGCGCTGTTAGCTGCCCAGACACGACGCGCAAAAGCGGGGAATCTTCAGCGCGCGCGGCTAACGTGTGAACTTATGGCGGGCCGTGCCTCCTCTCAGGCGAACCGGCGCCGGGGCGGGTCGACGACCCGGTCCGGCGGTACTCGGGCGGGCAACACCCGGGCGCGACAGTCGGCCCGGGGCCGGGGCGCGGCCGCACGCCGACCCACCCGGCCCAGTCCGGCGGCGTACGTCGGCCGGGCGATCGGGGCGACCTGGATGGGGTTGGCGCACGGCGTCGGCTGGGTCATGCGGGCGGCCGGCCGGCAGGCGGCGACCGCCCGGGACCTCGATCCGGAGCACCGCCGGGACGGCGCCGGTCTGCTCCTGCTCGGGCTGGCGATCCTCAGCGCCGTGGCGGTCTGGTTCTCCTCGGCAGGGCCGCTGGGCGGCCGCCTCGCCGACACCATCCGACTGTTCTTCGGCGCGATCTCGATCGTGCTGCCGGTCCTGCTGCTGATCGGGTCGGTCAGGCTGATGCGTGCCCCCGCCGAGCCGGAGCACCGGGGTCGGGGACTGGTCGGCTGGACCGCGCTGATCGTCGGCACGGCGGCGCTGCTGCACATCGGACAGCAGCCGGCCGACAACGACGAGCGGGACTACGCCGGCGGTTTGATCGGGGCCGGCGTGGGTGGCCCGCTGGAGAACGCGGTCAGCGCCTGGGTCGCCGTACCGCTGCTGGTGCTGCTGCTGCTCTTCGGGCTGCTGGTGGTGACCGCGACCCCGATCAACAAGGTGCCCGAGCGGCTCGGCCTGCTCGCCGGTGCGGTGCTGGGCCGGCCGGAGTCCGAGGAGGACGCCGAGTCGGCGTCGCCGCGCGGCGCGGAGGGGCGGCGGTCGCGCCGCCGCCCGTCGCCGCTGCCGGTGCCGGGGGACGAGGACGAGTCCGGCTACGAGATCGACGCTCCGGCGCACGAGACGGTGCCGCTGCCGCGCAAGCCCAAGGGCAAGGTGCCGGCCGCCCGGAAGACTCCGGAGCCGCCGGAGCACTCGCCGGCACCGACCCGGGCCGAGCAGTTGGCGATCACCGGGTTGGCCGGCGACTACACCCTGCCGCCGGCGAACCTGTTGCGCCCCGGCGGTGCGCCGAAGACCCGCAGCCGGGCCAACGACGAGGTGATAGCCGCGCTGACCGGCGTCTTCGACCAGTTCGACGTGGACGCGGCGGTGACCGGCTTCACCAGGGGGCCGACCGTGACCCGGTACGAGGTCGAACTCGGGCACGGCGTGAAGGTCGAGCGGATCACCCAGCTCTCCCGCAACATCGCGTACGCGGTCAAGTCGCCGGACGTGCGGATCCTCAGCCCGATCCCGGGCAAGAGCGCGGTCGGGGTGGAGATCCCGAACAGCGACCGGGAGGACGTGGCACTCGGCGACGTGCTCCGGTCCCGGGCGGCGGCGAGTGACCACCACCCGATGCTGGTGGCGCTCGGCAAGGACATCGAGGGTGGCTTCGTCGTGGCCAACCTCGCGAAGATGCCGCACATCCTCATTGCCGGCGCGACCGGCGCCGGCAAGAGCTCATGCCTGAATAGTCTACTTGTGTCCATTTTGACCCGGGCCACTCCCGACGAGGTGCGGCTGTTGCTGATCGACCCGAAGCGGGTCGAGATGACCAACTACGAGGGGATCCCGCACCTGGTCACCCCGATCGTGACCAACCCGAAGAAGGCGGCGGACTCGCTGGACTGGGTGGTCCGCGAGATGGACATGCGCTACGACGACCTGGCCGCCGCCGGGGTACGCCACATCGACGACTACAACCGCAAGGTCCGGGCCGGCCAGATCAAGCCGCCGCCGGGCAGCGAGCGGGAGATCCGGCCGTACCCGTACCTGCTGGTGATCGTGGACGAGTTGGCCGACCTGATGATGGTGGCCCCGCGCGACGTGGAGGACTCGGTCGTCCGGATCACCCAGCTCGCCCGGGCCGCCGGCATCCACCTGGTGCTGGCCACCCAGCGCCCGTCGGTCGACGTGGTGACAGGTCTGATCAAGGCGAACGTGCCGTCCCGGCTCGCCTTCGCCACCTCGTCGCTGGCCGACTCCCGGGTCATCCTCGACCAGCCGGGCGCGGAGAAGCTGATCGGCCGGGGCGACGGGCTCTTCCTGCCGATGGGCGCATCCAAGCCGGTGCGCATCCAGGGCGCCTGGGTCACCGAGCCCGAGATCAACGACATCGTCAAGTTCTGCAAGGACCAGCGGGAGCCGGAGTTCCGGCCGGACGTGCTCACTCCGGCGCAGGACACCAGGAAGAAGGTCGACGAGGACATCGGCGACGACCTCGACCTGCTGGTGCAGGCGATCGAGCTGGTGGTCACCTCGCAGTTCGGCTCGACCTCGATGCTCCAGCGGAAACTGCGGGTCGGCTTCGCCAAGGCGGGCCGGCTGATGGACCTGATGGAGACCCGGGGCATCGTCGGGCCGTCCGAGGGTTCCAAGGCCCGGGACGTACTGGTCAAGCCGGACGAGCTGGAGGAGGCGCTGGCGGCGCTCCGGCCTGACGAGTGACCGGACGGGTGCCTGGACGGGTGACCGGACGAGGGCTCGGGCGGAGCCGGGGCCGCGGACCGGCGGTTGACCTCAACCATGGTTGACGGATCAGAATCCGGTTATGACCCAGTTCATCACCGACGCCGAGGTGGCGGCCCGACTGGATGCCGAGACGGCGACCCGGGCGATCCGGGACGCGCTGTTGGCGGCGTACCGAGGCCGGCTCGTCGCCCCGCCCCGGGTGGCCGCACCGATGGCGGGTGGCCGGCTGGTACTCGGCGCCGGACAGCTCAGCGGCGAGTGGTACGGCTTCGGCTCGTACGACACCTTCGGGCATGCCGAGGGCGAGCAGGTGGTGGCCCTGCACGACGCCGCTGCCGGACGGGTCCGGGCGATCGCGGTCGGCGAGGAGATCGGATCCCGGCGTACCGGTGCGCTCGGCGGGGTGGCGGTACAGGCGCTCGCCCGGCCGGACGCGGCCACACTCGGGCTGGTCGGTGCCGGTGGGCAGGCGTGGGCACAGGTCTGGGCCATCGCGGCGGTACGCCGGCTGCGCGAGGTCACCGTCTTCTGCCGTACCCCGGCCGGGCGGGAGAAGCTCGCCGCCCGGATCCGGGCCGAACTGGGCATTCCGGCCCGAGCGGTCGCCACCGCCCCGGAGGCGGTACGCGACCGCGACGTCGTGGTGCTCGCCACCACCAGTCCCACCCCGGTGATCTCGGCCACCGACCTGAGCCCCGGCAGCCACCTCAACACCATCGGGCCGAAGCAGGTGGGTCGGGCCGAGTTCGGCTCCGACCTGCTGGACCGGGCGGATCTGCTGGTCACCGACTCGCTGGCCCAGGCCGGGGCGTACGACCCACCGATGCTCGGCACCGTCGGGACGTACGCCGGACGGTTGCGGGCGCTGGGCGCGGTGCTGGCCGGCGCGGAGCCCGGCCGGACCACGGCGGACCAGGTGACCGTCTTCTGCTCGGTCGGCCTGGCCGGCAGCGAGGTGTTCCTGCTCGACCGGCTGACCCGTGAGCCGGGCTGGACCGGCTGACCCCCCGACTGCGGGGGCAGCCGGCACTGCGCCGCCGGATCGGGCCGCCGTGCTGGCTACCGGATCGGGCTGCCGTGCCGGCTACCGGATCGGGCCGCCGGTTGGGGTGACGCGCGGTGCGGGGCAGCCACCGTGCCGAGGCGGCGCCGCTCTCCCGGTAGGCTCGGATGGTGTCTGCCGATTCCTCCTCCTCGAACGCCGGCCGCCGGGTCGCGCTGCTCACCCTCGGCTGTGCCCGTAACGAGGTCGACTCGGAGGAGTTGGCCGCCCGGCTGCACGCCGACGGCTGGCAGGTGACCACCGACGGCGAGGGCGCCGACGTGGTGCTGGTCAACACCTGCGGCTTCGTGGAGAAGGCCAAGCAGGACTCGATCCAGACGCTGCTGGCCGCCGCCGACACCGGGGCCAGGGTCGTGGCGGCGGGCTGCATGGCCGAGCGGTACGGCCGGGAGCTCGCCGAGGGCATGCCCGAGGCCGGCGCCGTGCTCAGCTTCGACGACTACCCCGACATCTCGGCCCGGCTCGACGACGTGCTGGCCGGCAAGCAGCTTCCCGCGCACGCCCCCCGGGACCGGCGCGAGCTGCTGCCGCTGACCCCGGTGGCCCGGCAGGGCGGGGCGGTCGTGCTGCCCGGGCACGGCGGGACGGGCGGCCGTCCGGCCGGCGGCACCCTGCTGGCCGACGAGCACACCCCCGCGCACCTGCGCCCGGTGCTGCGGCACCGGCTGGACTCCGGCCCGGTCGCCTCGCTGAAACTCGCCAGCGGCTGCGACCGGCGCTGCGCGTTCTGTGCCATCCCGACCTTCCGCGGCGCCTTCGTCTCGCGCACCCCCGACGACCTGCTCGCCGAGGCGGAGTGGCTGGCCCGCTCGGGGGTCCGGGAGCTGGTACTGGTCAGCGAGAACTCCACCTCCTACGGCAAGGACCTCGGTGACCCCCGGCTGCTGGAGAAGCTGCTGCCGCAGCTCGCTGCCGTCGAGGGCATCGTGCGGATCCGGGCCAGCTACCTCCAGCCGGCCGAGACCCGCCCCGGGTTGGTCGAGGTGATCGCCACCACCCCCGGGGTGGCGCCCTACTTCGACCTCTCCTTCCAACACTCCAGCGAGGCGGTGCTGCGCCGGATGCGCCGGTTCGGCTCGACCGACCGGTTCCTCGAACTACTCGCGTCGGTGCGGGAGTTCGCCCCCGACGCCGGGGCGCGGAGCAACGTGATCGTCGGCTTCCCGGGCGAGACCAGGGCGGACGTGAAGGAACTGGAGCGCTTCCTCACCGCCGCCCGGCTGGACGCGGTCGGTGTCTTCGACTACAGCGACGAGGACGGCACCGAGGCCGCCGGTCTGTCGGGCAAGGTGTCACCGTCCACGATCAAGCGACGGTACGACCGGCTCTGCGCGCTCGCCGACGAACTCTGCTCGCAGCGGGCCGAGGAGCGGCTCGGCGCGGTCGTCGAGGTGCTGGTCGACTCGGTGGACGGTGGCCTGGTGGAGGGCCGGGCGGCCCACCAGGCGCCCGAGGTGGACGGCTCGACCACCCTGGTCGCTCCGGCCGGCGGCGGGGTCGACCTGGCCGCGCTACGCCCGGGTGACCTGGTCCGGGCCAGGGTCACCGGCACCGAGGGCGTGGACCTGGTGGCTGTACCGGAGGAGATGGTCTCGGCGGCGCCGCGTGGGGCGGGGTGACCGGGATGGCAGTGACGGTCCCGTCGGTGGCGGTCCCCGAGCGCGTCGGCATCGGGACGGCACCGTGACCGAGGCGGCGGATTCGATGTCGGCCACCGCGGGCGCGCCGGTGCCGGCCGGCACGGTCGAGCCCACGACGGGTCGGGGCGGTGCGGGTACCGAGCCGCGCCGGGTGGCGGCCGTCGATCCGGTACCCGGTCGGGTCGGTCCGGTCCCGGTGGTGAACGCGGCCAACGGGCTCACCGCGCTCCGGCTGGCGCTGGTGCCGGTCTTCGTCGGGCTGGTGGTCAGCTCGGGGATGGTGCACTCCGGCTGGCGGGTGGCCGCCTGCCTGACCTTCGCCGTCGCCTCGGCGACGGATCTGGTCGACGGGTGGATCGCCCGGCGCTGGGCACTGGTCACCTCGTTCGGCAAGGTGGCCGACCCGATCGCAGACAAGGCGCTCACCGGCACCGCTCTGGTCTTACTGTCCTGGTATGACCGGATTCCCTGGTGGATCACCGTACTCATCCTGGTCCGCGAGTTCGGCATCACGCTGATGCGCTTCTGGGTGATCAGGTACGGCGTCATCGCGGCCAGCCGGGGCGGCAAGGCCAAGACCGCCGTCCAGATCCTGGCCATCGTCTGGTATCTCTGGCCGGTGCCGGAGAGCGTGGCCGGGGTCGGCCCCTGGATCCTCGGCGTCGCCGTGGTGGTGACCGTGGTGACCGGGCTCGACTACCTGGTCCGGGCGCTGCGGCTGCGACGCCCGGCACCCTGACCGGCGTACCGGACGGACGGGCGGAAGCTGGACGGGGCAGAACGCCAACGCTGGACCGGCGGAACGTCGAGCGGACAGAACTCTCGACGGGTGGAACCCTGGACCGGACACACACGCAGGACCGACGGGACGCGGTGCCTGACCGGAGGAGGATCGGATGGACGACGACCCGGCCCGGGCGGCCGACAACGGGGCGGCGGCGGTCGTGCACGCGCTCGTCGACCGGGGCGCCACCCTGGCGGTGGTGGAGTCGCTCACCGGTGGCCTGCTGGCCGCCACGATCGTCGACATCGCCGGAGTCAGCGGGGTGTTCCGGGGCGGCCTGGTGGCGTACTCGACCGAGTTGAAGTCGTCGCTGGCGGGCGTACCGGCCGAGCTGCTCGCCGAGCGGGGCGCGGTCGACCCGGACGTGGCGGTGGCACTGGCCGAGGGGGCCCGGACGCGCTGCGGCGCGGACTGGTGCCTCTCCACCACCGGGGTGGCCGGCCCGGAACCGCAGGACGGCAAGCCGGTCGGACTCGTCTTCGTGGCGGCGGCCGGACCCGCCGGCACCGTCGTACGCCGACTCGACCTGGACGGCAACCGGCTGCGGATCCGGATCGGCGCGGTGAGCGGGGCTCTGCACCTGCTCGCCGAGCGGCTGCACGCCGAGGCCGTCGAGAGTCCGGTCGGCGGCGGGCGCTGATCGCCCCCCGTCGGTCGGCGCATTCCCCCCTCGTTTCTCCACCCTGCCCAGCGGTGCAACCAGATCGGCCGACGGAGGGTGTGAAGATCGGACGGGCGGGGCGGGATGTCGCCGACGGACGCAGCGGGTACCGTTGCGGGAAGGCTCGGGCAGTCGACGTCGCGGGCACCCCGCAACGTGGTGGCACAGTTGCTGTCGCAACGACGAGGCGGCAGTTGCTGTCGCAACGACGAGGCAGCACAGTTGCTGTCGCAACGACGAGGTAGCACAGCTGCGCAGGGCAGTGGGGTCGAGGTGACGGCGCGGTCCGACGTCCGGGAGAGTGTGATGCCCGCGACACGGGAGGTGCGATGGTCCTGCTACGCCGGGTGATCGGTGACGCGCTGCGCGCACGTAGGCAGGGACAGCACCGGACCCTGCGCGAGGTCTCCTCCGCCGCCAACGTCAGCCTCGGCTATCTCTCCGAGATCGAGCGGGGCCAGAAGGAAGCGTCGAGCGAGCTGCTGGCCGCCATCTGTGCGGCGCTCGGCGCCCGCCTCTCCGAGCTGCTCCGCGACGTCAGCGACACCGTCGAGGTGGCCGAGGGGCTGCCCGGGGTGCTGGCGCCGGTTCAGGAGAGCCCGGCGTCCGGGCGGGGCGGGGCGAGGCATCCGGAGTCCGGAGGAACGGTCGAGGAGACCGCCTCGGCGTACCCGGGACCGGCCCGCCAGCCCGGTGCCGCCGAGTCGACCCGCCAGCCGGCGACCGCCGAGCCCGTATGGCAGTCCGCTGCCGCCGAGCCCGTACGGCAATCCGCTGCCGCCGAGCCGGCACGTACCGAGCCCGCGGCGCAGTCGGCGCTGGTCGAGGCGTCCCTGGTCCGGCCGGCGCTGGCCGACCGGGCCCTGCGTACCCTCGCCGAGGGCGGCGTGCACCAGCTCGGCGCCGAGCCGGTACGTCAGATCACGACCGATGGCACCGTTTCGGTGACGGTACGGCAGGAATCGCCGCTCAAGGCGACCCTGCGAACCACCCGCCGGATCCGCCCGACCACCAACCCGGAGCGGGACGTCGTCTGCGTCGTCTGAGTCCCGCTGAGTCCCGCCTCGTCGGCCGAGTCCCACTTCGATCGGGTTCAGCTCCACTGACCGGTCCCTCAGGGCTCCCCGCGACCCGAAGGTGTGGCTCGCCGGGGGCGAACCGCGTTACGGTGGGCCCCTAGCGGCATATCCGGTGGATATCCCCCTGAGGTCGTATGCCGGGGTGGCGCGATCCTGGGACGATGGAGATCCTGTCGCGCGGGCGCCTTTCCTGGGCCGGCGGCACGGCCACCGGACTGATGACACTGAGGGGATACCGGGAGATGGCGAACCCGTTCGTCAAGGGCTGGCGCTACATGATGGCACTGTTCGGCGCCAAGATCGATGAGTACGCCGATCCCAAGGTGCAGATTCAGCAGGCCATCGAGGAGGCACAGCGCCAGCACCAGGCGCTCGTCCAGCAGGCCGCCGCGGTGATCGGCAACCAGCGCCAGCTGGAGATGCGGTTGTCCCGGCAGATGTCCGAGGTCGAACGGTTGCAGGGGATGGCCCGCCAGGCCCTGGTACTCGCCGATCGTGCCCGGGCCACGGGCGACGAGACCGAGGCGGCGAAGTACGAGCAGAGCGCGCAGACCGTCGCCACCCAGCTGGTTGCGGCCGAGCAGTCGACCGAGGACCTCAAGGCCCTGCACGACCAGGCGATCGGTGCCGCCGCCCAGGCACGCCGGGCGGTCGAGAACAACTCGATGATCCTGCAGCAGAAGCTCGCCGAGCGGGCCAAGCTGCTCAGCCAGCTCGAGCAGGCCAAGATGCAGGAGAGCGTGGCCAAGTCGCTGGAATCGATGTCCGCGCTCGCCGCGCCGAGCAACACCCCCTCGCTCGACGAGGTGCGGGACCGGATCGAGCGGCGCTACGCCAACGCGATGGGCCGGGCCGAGCTGGCCGGCAACTCCGTCGAGGGTCGGATGCTGGAGATTCAGAAGTCCACCCTCGACCTGGCCGGCGCGTCCCGGCTGGAGCAGATCCGGTCGAGCATGGCCGGCGAGAAGCTGGCGGGCGGGACCGCCAACCCGGCGGTCGAGTCGGCGGCTCCGGCCGCCGATCCGGCCGGGGTGGCCCGGCTGGACGAGATCCGGGCCAGTCTCGGCCGGGACAAGCAGGCCGGCGGCGGTAGCGCCGCGGGCTGAGCCGGCGTGGTCCGGCGGTCATCGGGAGTGAGGTCGAAATGGCGGATCTGCGAACCCGCCACCTGCGCCGGCTGCGGAGCCTGCGCCGGTCGGTACGGCGGTGGAGCGTGCTCGCGGGCGGTCTCGGCGGTGCCGCGGCGGTCCTCACCCCCTACCAGGGGCTGGGGCTGCCGGATGCGGCCTGGGCGGCGGCGGCCGGCGGTTCGGTGATGCTGGCCGTCTGGCGCTGGGCGGACCTGCGGGAGCTCTCCGCGCAGCCGGTGCCACCGGCTCCCGAGCCCGTGACGTCGGAACATGTCCGTGCCCGGCTGGTCGCCGCGGTCGAGCGGCTGCCCGCCGGGCGCCAGGCTCTCGTCGAGGTACGCCGGCAGCGCGCCCGGGTCGCCCTGCGCGGCACGGCCGCGGCCGAGCCGTGGCTCCGGCTGGACCGGGCCGCGACGACGATGGCCGGGCTCGCCGGCCGGTTGACCGGTCCCGCCGGCCCGGCCGTGCTGGAGGCGACGGTGGCGGAGGAGTCCCTCCGGGATCTCGCCGAGCGGGTGGCCAGTGTGGACCGGGCGGTACGGGTGGCGCCCGCCGACACCCGGGCCGAGCTGGAGACCGCGCGCCGGCACCTCACGGCCCAGCTCGACAGCGGCGTGTCGGCGTACGAGCGGCTGGTCGCGGCGGCGGCGGGCTTCGTGGCCGAGGAGGGGCGTGAGTACGACCACAACTCCTCGGTGATCCGGCTCACCGAGGCGACCGACCTGCTCCGGGGCGTCGCCGGTGGCCTGGCGGATCTGCGCTCCCGTACCGGCCCGACCGAGGCGATCTCCTGACGGCGTCGCCGGACCGGTCCGGCCCGACCGGGTGAGCGTCAGGCCGGGGTACGGATCGAGACCGAGCGGCTGACCCCGGAGGTACCGGCGGCGTTGCCGGCCTGGATGCGGTAGTGGTAGACGGTGTCGCGGGCCAGCCCGGTGTCGGTGAACGAGCGGGCCCCGCCCGGGATCGGCACCGTCGCCACCCCGGTGCTGAAGCCGGCGTCGGTGGCCCGGTGCACGGTGAAGCGGGCGACCGTGCAGGTCAGCGGCACCACCCAGCTCAGCAGCAGGCTGATCCCGCCCCGGCGGTCGGTCACGCCGTCGAGCGTCACCGTGAGGTCGGTCGGGGCCGCCGGCACCGCCGGGGTGACCAGGGTGCAGACGTTCGACCAGGGTGACGAGGCGCCGAGATAGCAGGTACGCACCCGGTAGTAGTAGGTGGTGTCCGGGGCGACCCGGGGGTCCGGGCAGCTTCCGGTGACCGGGACGGTACTGGCGACCAGACCGCTGGTGAAGGTCGGGTTGGTGGCCCGTTGCAGGTCGACGGTGGTGGCGAAGGAACGGTTCACCCAACCCCGGTTGACCCGCAGCGGCGGGTCGCTCGCCACCGTGGCGACCAGCCCGGTCGGCGGGTACAGCCGCACCACCGCGCTGGCCGTGTTCGAGTACGCCGAGTGGGCGACGCCGTTCTCGGCCCGGACCCGGTAGTGGTAGGTGATCCCGGGGGTGACGGTCGAGTCGACGTACCGGTTGTCGCCGGCCGGGACGGCGAACGCGTGCAGGTCGCGGGTGAAGCCGGCGTCGGTGGCCCGCTGCACCCGGCTGCCGGTGGGCAACGGGCCCGGCGTACCGGTGCCCCGGGAGTTGTCCGTCCAGGCCAGGACGATCGCCGGAAGCATCGTCGCCGAGCCGGGTTCCGGCGTGACGGCGAGCCCGGTCGGCGCGGCCGGCGAGAACCGCAGCACCATCGGCCGGGCCATCTGCGCGTCGGCATGGCCGAGCAGTTGGCAGTGCCAGACGTACTCCCAGCCGAAGTTGTGCGGCCGGTTGGTCACCGCCGCGGGTTCGCCGGTCGCCGGGTCGACCTGGGTGTAGCCCTCGGACGTCCCGGCCGGCCGGGACGGGTCGTGCAGCCGGGTGCTGTCCGCGACGGTGAACGGCAGCGGCTCGGGCAGCGTCGGCCGGATCGCCACGACCGTCGCCTCGAACGGGTTCATCCGGACGGTGTCCTTCCAGCCGACCTCGTTCGGCTCGGGCGGCTTGATCGCCCCGTCCCGGCCGACCCGGTTGACGAGCTGGACGTCCACGTGGTGGAAGTGGACGGACTGGGTGTCCATCCCGGTGTGGGTGATCCTCCAGAGCTGGGTGTTGTCGCCGGGGGAGCCGACCGGAACGGCCGGGTCGGAGGGGAGCAGCACCTCGGTCGGCGGATCGATCCGGGTCAGCGGGATCGTGGTCTGGACCAGCGAGCTGGTCTTCGGCAACTCGGTACCGAGCAGGAAATTCATCCGGCCGTACTCGGGGTCGAAGTCGGCCACGATCGCCTTGGGGCGCAACGGCAGGGTGACCGGTGAGTCACCGGCGTACGGAGTGAAGGTGATCGAGGTCTCCTCGACCGGGGCGTACGTGTTCCGGGGCGTGACGGTGCCGAACGCGGCGTCGTACGCCTGCTGCGGCACGATCGGCGGCGGCTGGCTCTGCCCGTACGCCCGGGGGAGCGCGCCCCGGAGCCGGTCGGTGTCGAACGGCGGCGCCGGCGCGCCGACCACCTGGATCTGCATCAGGGTCCGGGTGTTCGGGCCGTAACCGGGGCGGGTGGTCGGCGGGCCGCCCGACGTGGTCCGGTCCGGTGCACCGGTGTAGTGGTCGTTGCGCGGGTCGAACCCCGGCATCGGCGCCGGGGCGTCGTTGTAGAGGATCAGGTTCGACCCGGACGGTACCGACGAGAAGTCGACGATCACGTCGGCGCGTTCACCGGGGGCGAGCAACAGGGCGTGCTCGGTGACGTTGAGCACCGTCACGTCCCGCCGGTTGTACTGGTAGTTGATCGGCTGGCTGGGCAGCACCGCCACCTCCGGCAGCAGCCCGCCATCGGAGCCGATCTGGATCCAGTCCGGGCCGGCCGCGTTCGGGTCGGGGACCCCGCCGCACCGGCCGTCGGTCGGCCAGGCCGGCGGGAAGTCCGGGTTCGGCCGGGCCGCGACCATCGGCACCTCGCCGGCGTCGCCGTCGCGCAGCGTGCCGTCCGGATGCCACATCGGCGCGTTCGAGGCCGCGTAGTAGAGCTGGAGGTTCAGGCTGCGGTCGTTGCAGGCGTTGAGGATCCGGAACCGGTACGCGGCCGGGCGCAGCCGCAGGTACGGATAGGCGGCGCCGTTGACCAGCGGCGTGTCTCCGAACGCGTCCGGCACCGCCGACGGGACGGGGGTGCCGGGCTGGACCGGCGGCTCCCACGGCCGGATCGCCGGGTCGTAGTACGGGTTCGGCGCCGGTCCGTGGGTGATCCCGGTGAACGGCGGCCAGAACCAGGGCCCGTAGTCCCACCGCCCCATCGGGTTCGTCCCGGACTCGTTGTAGGGGTTCTGGCTCGGCATGTAGACGTGCGGGAACCAGAGACTGCCGGAGCCGCCCCAGCGGGCCACGTCCCAGGTCGGGTCCTGGGCGGCGAGCTGGATCTCGTCCGGTACGAAGGTTTTGTCCTGGAGTACCAGCACGATCTCCTCGGCCGGCAGTACGCCGTCGTCGACGAGCTGCCGCGCCACCGGATCCTCCAGCCGGTAGAGGCCGACCTGTCCGGAGTAGACGGTGAGCCGGGCGATCCCCTCCGTCTGGTCGTGGAGCCAGAGCAGCCGGCCGCTCTGCTGGTTGGGGTAGTAGGCGGTGCTCGCCCCGGCGGCCGGCTCGGGCATGTCCGGCACGCTGGCGTGACCGGCGCCACGCGGGTAGGCGGTCGGCTCACCGGCCGGGGTCGTCCACTGTGCCGGGCCGCCGTTGCTGATCCACGGGGTACGGCCGCCGTGCAGGTGCACCGCGGACCGGTTCTGCGGATAGCGTGCGGTCCCGCCGAGCGGACCCGTACCGGCACCCGGCAGGGTCGGGTCCACCGGCAGGAACAGCGCGCCCGCCTCGCCGATCGGCAGCCGGTTGACGTACTTGACCCGGACCGGGCGGTCCCGCTCGGCCAGGATCAGCGGCCCGAGGTGGTACGGCCGGGCCGGCGGGGTCACCGTGTTGTGCCCGGTGGCGTCGGTACCGTTGTTGAGCTGCCGGTACCCGCGCAGCCGGGTCGGCGGCAGGTCGGGGTGCAGTCGCTGGTGGTACTCCTGCACGCCGATCTCGTAGTAGTCGCAGCCCGGGTAGGTGGTGGTGTCCGGCACCGCGACCGGGATCAGGTTGCCCAGCTCGTTGGCGGTGTCGCCGGTCCGGGGCAGCGAGGCGACGAACTTGCGGATCCCGGTGCCCGCCGCCACCCGTCCGGCGGCGTCGCAGACCGGCAGCGGACTGTACGCGAAGTTCGGTACGAAGCCGAAGTAGTCCGGCGGGGCGGTCGGGTCCAGGGTGGGCGCGGCCAGCGGATCGCTGCTGGTCCGGGCGGCCGGCACCACCGTACCCGGTGCCCGGCCGGTGCCGGTCGGTCCACCGCCTCCGTCCTGTCGCCTGGCCTGCTCCGCCCGGGCAGCCCGGCTCGCCGCGAACCTCTTGAACATGACCGCACCCCTTCCCCGGGAAGATCAGCTCGACCGGATCGCTCCGCCGTCAGCGCCCGACGTCCCGCGACCGGTCCACCCTGACCGGCCCGGCGAGCTGCTGACGATCCGTAAGCAGTCAACCGCTTACCGCCAGTGTTGGATACGGTGGCCAGCTGGTGAAGGTGTCTCGACTTCGGAAACCTTCAGTACGTGGGGTGACCGGGGTCGGTGGGGGAGCGCCGCTCGGGCTCGGGCTGGCAGACCGGGCACCAGTAGGTGACCCGCTCCTGCTGCTCCCGCTTGCGGATCGTCGTGCCGCACCGGCGGCACGGCTCGGCCCGGCGGCCGTAGACGTAACTGGTCCGGCCCCGGCGCAGCGACCCGGTCGTGCTCTGCGTCCACCGCCCCCGGTTCGCCATCAGCAGCCGATGCGCCAGCGCCACCATGCCCGGCAGGTCCGGCACCTCCCGGACCGGCGTCCACGGTGACACCCCGCGCAGGAACAGCAGTTCGGACTTGTAGAGGTTGCCGATCCCGGCGAGGGCGGTCTGGTCGAGCAGGGCCTCGGCGATGCTCCGACCCGGCCGGGCGGCGAGCCGGCGGACCGCCTCGGCCGGATCCCAGTCCGGGCCGAGCAGGTCCGGCCCGAGGTGCCCGACCAGCGACGGTTCCTCGGCGGTCGGGACCAGGGCGAGATCGTGCAGGTGGTAGCCGACCGCCACCGCTGCGGCGGTACGCAGCACCACCCGGATGGTGTGCGCGGGCCGGGCCGCCCAGCGCTCTCCCGGGGCGTACGTCCGCCAGGCGCCGTCCATCCGCAGGTGCGAGTGGAGGGTGAGCCGGGCCTCGCCGTCCGCGGTGCCGGTCGGTTGCCGTGTGCTGTCCGCGGTGCCGGTCGGTTGCCGTGTGCTGTCCGGAGTACGCAGCCGCAGCAGCAGGTGCTTGCCCCGGGCGGTGGACTCCAACACGGTCGCGCCGGTCAGGTCGGTGGCGGCGAGCCGGGGCACCCGGAAGTCGGTGGCGGTCAGCCGGTCACCGGCCAGGGCACGGTGCAGCGCGCGGGCGGTGTTCCATACGGTGTCGCCTTCGGGCACCCGTCCATCCTGATCCAGGCGTACGACCGCCGGTAGCGTACGCGCCGATCCGGAGGGCCGGTACGTCGCGGCTTGCCCCGGGGGTGGGCGGCGGGGAGTCCGTGCCCTAGCGCCGTCCACCCGGGGTCAGGGCAACTCCTCGGGACGGGGCTGGCGGACCGCGTCCTGGTAACGCGGGTGGCTCGCGCCGTAGATGGCGTAGTTGAGCCGGGCGTCGGACAGGCTCAGGTCGCCGTTGGGGCCGCCCCGGGCGGTGTCGGCGTTCTGGTCGGTGGAACCGTCGTCGGTCCAGAAGCAGACCGGGCAGGTGCCGCCGCCGGTCCGGTGCGCGCAGCATGGGCAGGCGGCGACATCGATCGTGTGTTTCCCCACGCGGTAAGCATTTCACAGCGGCCCGGCGTGGGCACAGTAGACAGTTTTGTCATCCCGAGGTGCCCGACAGGGCGCGGATCAGCACCGGTACGCCGGCCGGCCCGGACCGTCACTCCAGCCGCAGCACGTCACCCGGGCCGACGCCGAGGAGTTCGTCGGCGCGTCCCCCGTTGACCGCCACCGCCAGCCGGTCGGCCGAGTCCGGATAGACCACGAGTTCGCCGGCCGGGGCGTCGGCGAAGGTCCCGCCCCGGACCGCCCGCCGCCCGCCGATCCGGACCACCGGACCGAGGTGTCGCAGCGTGGAGCCGGGAGCGGCGAACTGGACGTTGCCGAAATGGTCGACGGTCAGTACCTCGGCCTCCAGCCAGCCGTCGCCCGCCACGAGCACTGGTTCGGGCAGCCGTACCAGGGTTGCCGGGTCGACGGCCGGGCCGGCGTCGGTCAGGGATGCGCCGAGCGTGAACCGGGCGGCGGCCGGGGCGAAGATGTCCCGGCCGTGGAAGGTGCGGGACGGCTCGGGGAACCACTCCGGGCTGGTCAGCTCCGCCACCTCCACGATCCCGCCGAGGGCCTCCGCAGCCCGGGGGAGCAGCCCGTTGTCCGGCCCGACCAACACGCCGCCGGGGGTACGCAGGGCGACGCCACGTCGCGCGGTCCCCACGCCCGGGTCGACCACCGCCACGTGTACCGCCGGTGGAAGGTGTCCCACCGTCTGGGCCAGTACGGTGGCGCCGCGGGCGACGTCCCCGGCCGGCACCAGATGGCTGACGTCGATCACCCGGACCGTCGGCGCGATCCGGGCGACGACCCCGTGACAGGCCGCCACGAACCCGTCGGAGAGGCCGTAGTCGGTGGTCAGGCTGAGCCATGCGTAACCGGGCACAGCCGTCAAGGGTAGCCCGGCGAGGTGTTCGGTGCCGCTGGCTGGCGCCGCCGGGGGCGCGGCTGGGCCTCAGGCCGCGTCGTCCGCCCTGCCGAGTCGCCAGTAGCCCATGAAGGCGACCGACTCGCGGTCGAGGCCGCGTTCGGAGACCAGATGCCGGCGCAGTGCCCGGATCACCCCGGACTCGCCGGCCAGCCAGGCGTAGTGCCCGTCGCCGGACAGGCCGACCGGCACCTCCCAGAGTTCGTCGTCGACGGACTCCTCCGAGCCGTCGCGTTGGGCCGGCCGGTCCGCCGGGAGAAGCCGTTCGGCGGCGGCCCGGACCGCCGGGATCAGCAGGCTGCCGTGCGCCGCACCCGAGCGGGGCAGCCAGCTCACGGTCACCAGCGGCGGAGCCGGAAGGTCGAGCACGTCCGCCGGTTCCGGCACCTCCAGCAGCACCTCGCCCCGGCTCTGCGCGGGCAGCCGTTCGACGATCGCGGCGATCGCCGGTACCGCCGTCTCGTCCCCGGCGATCAGCAGCGTGCGGGTGGCGAGCGCCGGCTGGAACTCCCGGCCGCCGTGGTCGCCGGGGTAGCCGTGGTCCGGTCCCATGATCTGGACCTGGTCACCGACTGCGGCGACCAGTGCCCAACGGGCCGCCGGACCGTGTGCGCCGTACGAGCCGCCGTCGGGGTGCAGCACGATGTCGACGTCGACCTCGCGGACCTCCCGGCGTACCGCCCTCGTGGTGTAGGTGCGGAACGGGTTGCGCAGCTCGGTGGGGAGGGCTCGCCAGCGCGGGTACCAGTCGGTGCCCTGGGGAAGGTGGCGGAAGCCGTGTGCCGGGATCGGGAAGACGAGTTTGATCCGTTGGTCGTAGCCGGGATCGGCGAAGGTGGCGAAGTCGTCGCCGGTGAAGGTCACCCGGAGGAAGGAAGGGCTCAGCCGGTGCAGCCGGACGACCTCGGCCGGAAAGAACCGCCACGGGGCGACCAGCGAGGGGGCGGTGGAAAGCTGGGTCATCAGGCCAACCTCTCGGTACGACGCCGTCAGGTCCGACGGGCGCGGCGTGCCGCCAGGAGCGGCGCCGTTAGGTTAGCCTAACCTCGGAGAAAAGTCAGCCGAGGGGGTCACCCGTTACCCCGTCCCCAGCGGGTCGACCGGGTCCGGCGTACCGGCCCGGCCACCGCGGTGACCGGCTCGTCCCAGACGATCCGGTGGTCGAACTGCCAGGCCATCCGCTCCGGCTTGACCAACCGCATGGCCAGCGGCATCAGCAGGTCCCGCAGCACCCGCCCGACCGGGCCGGCCGCCTTGTCCCGGTTGGTACGTGCACCCATCGCGATGACCCGCTCCACCCGGGCTCGGCGCAGCCGCTCGTACGCGGCGAACGCCTCGGGGTGCGGCAGGTCACGCAGGCAGCGGGCGAGCTGCACGGCGCTCTCCACGGCGAGTGAGGCTCCCTGGCCCGAACTGCTGGAGGGCGCGTGCGCGGCGTCGCCGATCAGCACCGACCGGCCCCGGCTC
Organism: Plantactinospora sp. B6F1; assembly: GCF_040120695.1. NCBI lineage: Bacteria > Bacillati > Actinomycetota > Actinomycetes > Micromonosporales > Micromonosporaceae > Plantactinospora > Plantactinospora sp. B6F1. Next base: position 66,944 of record NZ_JBEEAC010000012.1, read on the forward strand.
CAGGTCGGTACCGTCGGCAGGTCCTCCATCGGCCCGATCACCAGCAACTCCTCCGGTGTGGTCCGGTGCAGCAGCTCCGGCGCCGGGGTACGGGTGTCGTCGGCGAACGCCTCACGCAGCACCTCCAGCCAGCGCTGTGGGCTGGTCTGCCGTGCCTGCGCGGTGGTCATCGGGGCCTGGCGCGGAAGGTTGACGAACCAGCCGCCGCTGCCGTCGTCGAGAATCTGGTAGCCGAAGAAGGCGCGCTTGCCGAAGACCATGTGCATCCGGTCGCCGGTATCCGGCAGCCCGGTGCTCGCCATCTGGGCGCCGAAGCTGAGTAGGCCGCTGTAACGGGGGCGGGGAGCCGCCGGATCGATCAGCGAACGGGTGCTGGAGCGGAGGCCGTCGGCACCGATCAGGATGTCGGCGCTGGCCCGCGTACCGTCGGAGAAGTGCGCGGTCACCGCGTCGGCGGTCTCGGTGAGGTCGACCAGCCGGCGGCCGTGCTCGATCCGCACGCCCCGACCGGCCGCCTCGGCGTAGAGCGCCCGGTAGAGGTCGGGCCGCCAGACGAACCGCGTGCCCGGCAGGCCCGGCGGCGAGCTGAACTCGGCCAGCCGTCGGCCGGTCCAACTCTGGATCACCATCGCCGCCATCGGCACGCCGACCCGGCTGACCGCCTGGTCGGCGTCGAGTACGCCGAGCGCGGTCAGCCCGTTGGGCGCGATGCTCAGTCCGCCACCGATCCCGTCGGCGGTGCCCTGGTGGGCCTCGTAGACCGTGGCCTCGATGCCGGCCTTGTGCAGTGCCATCCCGGCCACCGGACCGGCGATGCCGCCGCCGATGACCAGTGCGGTACGGGTCCGCGCCATGGTCTCCTCTTCCGTTCCTCTCCCGGTGGGGCCCCGTGCCCCCGCCGGGTGCTCGTTTCCGGGGTGTCGTGCCCGGGGTTCTCGTTCACGGGGCCGACCGGCCGTGGAAGTCGGCCCACAGCCGAACCCAGTCGGTCTCCGGATCGGTGATCCGGTCGAGAAGGCGTTCGACGAACGCCGACTCCGCCTCCAGCAGCGCGAGCCGGTAGTCCTCCTCGACCAGGAACAGCCCCGGTACGCCCTGGGCCAGCGCCCCGTCGACCACGGCACGGATCTCGGCCCGCCGCGCGGCGAGCCGGTCCAGCCGGCGGCGCAGCAAGGCGGACACGTCACTGGGCGGCAGCGCCCCGATCAGCGAGAGCGCGGCCACGAACTGCGGATATTCGTGTCGGGGCTGCTCGACGAGTTCGTGCAGCCAGTCGCGTAACTCGGCTCGGCCCGGGTCGGTCAGCGCGTAGACCGTCCGTTCCGGACGCTGTCCCTCGCGGTTGGTCTCCCGGGCCGTGATGAAGCCGGCCCGGACGAGCTGCTGGACCACCATGTAGAGCGAGCCGTGGGTGAATTTGATGCTGCGATCGTCACCGTTGTCGCGCAGCATCCGGCTCAGCTCGTAGGGGTGCATCGGTCGCTGGCTCAGGTAGGAGAGCACGGCGAGCCCGAGCAGGTTGCCGACCTTGCGCTTCGTGGTCATCTACGTCTCCGCGTCGGGACGCGGGCCGGGCGCACGGCCCGCGTGGGCTGCGCGGCGGTTAGCCGGAGTGCGCCGGGTCGGCCACTCCGGGCGGCCGGCCCTCGCGGTGCGCCCGCCGCAGGTCGACCCAGTATTCCCGGGAGAGCATCGCGGTCAGCACGGCGAGGCCGCTGCGGCGGATCCGGACGTCGGCGTGCCGGAGTGCTCCGGTGAGCACGATCCGCCGGCCTCCGGCCGCCTTCGGCCGTTCCGGATCCGTGACCCGGGACCGGCCGGTCCGGGACAGGTCCCAGTCGGTGATCACGGCGTCGTCCGGGACGAGCAGCGTGAGGGTGGCGTGCGCCAGGTCGGCGGTGATCCGGAGGTCGCCGGCCGGGATCCGCGGCGACCGCAAATCGAGCACGGCGACGCCACGGTGGGCGCGCACCTCGAACTCGCGGCTGGTCGTCCAGTGGCCGAGCCGCTTGGTCACGGTGTGTCGCGCGGATAGCCGGACGGGGGTGTCGGGGCTGGTCTGTGCGGTGGGCATCCGGGTGCTGCCTCCTCTGTCTCGTGCGGCACAGCTGATAGTCAGCTCCGACTATCCGGTAATGAATAGTCAGTGTCAACTATTAGGTTGAGGCGTGAGGCCCACCGCGGGCCGTGCGCATGGTGCCTGGGGCGGGTTGGTTGGCCGACCGGTTCGGATCAGCCGCGCAGCCGTAGCCCGCGCGGCGTCGTCCGGAAGCCGGCGTCGGTCAGCGCGGCGCGCAGCGGCGAGGCGTGCACCGAACCGCCGTCGGCGCGTTCCACCGCCAGCGCGCCGAGCGCCCCGGAGGCGACCGCCGAGGCCAGCGCCTGGGCGGCGGCGGTCAGCGCAGCGCTGTCGTCGGTGAACGAGAGCAGGGTCCGGCCGCCGCGCTCGACGTAGAGCACCAGCGCACCGTCGACCAGTACCACCAGCGCACCCGCCTTACGCCCGGCCCGGTGCCCGGTCGCCGTGCCGGCCGAGCCGCCGGCGGGGTCGACCGTGGCGTCGCCGGAGTCGATCACCCGGGCCGGCCAGGGCAGCGCGGCGCCGTACGGGTTGGCCGGGTCGGTGGCGGCCAGCACCCGGGCCCCACCGACCCGGCGGCGCAACTCCTCCGGATCGGCGAGCGCCCGCAGCCGGTCCACCGCGCCGGGTACCGCGAACTGGGCCGCGCCCAGCCCTTCGACGAAGTAGCCACGGCGGGCCGCCCCGCGCTCCTCCAGAGCGGAGAGCACCGGGTAGACGCCGGCGAAGCCCCCGGCCACCCCCTCGGCGACGACCGCTCCCCGGGTCACCACCCCGTGCCGCTCCAGCAACACGTCGGCGAGTGCGGCGGTCCGGCGGGTCGGGTCGGTGTCCCGCTCGGGGAGTCGGGACCAGCGCCCGGCGACCGTCGGCGGCCCGCCCCGGGCCGGCAGCGCCGGGCGACCCGGCCGCCGGTAGCGGGTCCGGGGCGCACCGGTACGCGGCCGGTGCGCACCACCGCCGCCGAGTACGGCGCGCAGCGGCCCGAGGGTGTCGTTGGTCAGCCAGCCGGCCCAGACCAGCTCCCACACCACCCCGACCAGCGTCGCGTCGTCGACCGGACCGGCAGCCCAGCCGGCGCCCCGTTCGCTTGCGGCGGCGCCCCGTTCGCCGGCGGCGACCCGTTCGGCCAGTGACCGGAAGAAGAGCGCCTGTCCGTCGGCGAGCGCCGCCAACACCGCCTCGTGCAGCGGGGTCAGCGCCAGCGTCTCGTCCGGCGGCGGCAGCAGTAGGGCGGCGCTGTCCGCGTACGTCAGGGTGATCCAGCCGTCGCCCCGGCCGATCGCGCCGGAACCCGCCCACACCACCTCGCCGCTGGCGCACAGTTCGTCGAGATAGCCGGGGGAGTAGTCGGCGACCCTGGCGGGCAGGACCAGACTCTCCAACGCGGACGCCGGCACCGCAGCCCCCTGCAACTGCTCCACCACGGCGGCGACCGCCTCCACGCCCCGGGCCGCCGCACCGACCTGCTGCCAGCGGGGCAGGAAGGTGGCCAGCGCCCGGGCCGGCACCGGCTCGATCTCCCGGCGCAGCGCGGCCAGGGAGCGGCGGCGCAACAGGCGCAGTACCTCGGCATCGCACCACTCCGGTCCGGCGCCGGTCGGCGAGAACTCGCCGGAGACCACCCGCCCGTCGGCCCCGAGCCGACGCAGCGTCTGCTCCACCACGAAGACCCCGAGCCCGAACCGGGCCGCGCAGGTGGTCGCGGCGAAGGGGCCGTGCGTCCGGGCATACCGGGCGACGAGATCGCCGAGCGGGTCGGCCACCGGTTCGAGGTACGCCTGCGCCACCCCCACCGGCAGGGCCACCCCGAGCGCGTCCCGATAGCGACCGGCGTCCTCGACACCGATCCAGCGCTCCTGCCCGGCGACCCGGACCCGGAGGATCCGCCGGGCCGCCGCCAGCCCGGTCAGCCACTCCGGTGCGACCCCACGCTCGGCCAGTTCGGCGTCGGAGAGGTCGCCGAGCAGCCGCAGCAGCTCGACCGCGTCCTCGGCGTCCCTGGGGCGGCGCTGCTCGGTCAGCCAGCGCAACTGCCGCTCGGTCTCGGCCACCACCGCCGGGTCGAGCAGCTCCCGCAGGTCGACCCGGCCGAGCAGCTCGCCGAGCAGGGCCGAGTCGAGCGCCAGCGCGGCGGCCCGTCGTTCGGCCAGCGGGGCGTCGCCCTCGTAGAGGAACGCGCCGACGTAACCGACGAGCAACGAGCGGGCGAACGGTGACGGCCGGGGCGTCTCCACCTCGACCAGCCGGACCTTGCGGGCGGCCACCTCCCGCATCAGCGCCACCAGGCCGGGCAGGTCGAAGACATCCTGGAGGCACTCCCGGGCCGCCTCCAGGGTGATCGGGAAGTCGGCGTACTCCCGGGCGACGTCGAGCAGTTGGGCGGCCCGCTGGCGCTGCTGCCAGAGCGGCTGACGGCGGCGCGGGTCGCGGCGCGGCAGCAGCAGGGCGCGGGCGGCGCACTCCCGGAACCGGGCGGCGAACAGGGCCGACCCACCCACCGACTCCTCGACCAGGGCCGCGATCTCGTCGGGGTCGAAGGTCACCAGTTCGGCGCCGGGCGGATCGTCGGCGGTGTCGGGCAGCCGGACGACGATGCCGTCGTCGGAGGGGACCACCTGGGCGTCGACGCCGTACCGCTCGGTGAGCCGGCGGGCGATGGCCAGCGCCCAGGGCCCGTTGACCCGGGCGCCGAGCACGCAGTGCACGGCGAGCCGCCAGTCGCCCAGCTCGTCGCGGAAGCGCTCCACCAGCACCGTCCGGTCGTCCGGCACCGCCCGGGTGGCGGCCTGCTGATCGCGCACGTACGCCACCAGGTTGCCGGCCGCCCAGTCGTCCAAGCCGCCGGAGCGCAGCGCCGCCCGGGCCGCCTCGTCGTCGGCGCGGACCAGTCCGCGCAGCCGGCTGCCGAGCGCCCGGCCCAGCTCGACCGGCCGGCCGAGCTGGTCGCCCTTCCAGAACGGCATCCGAGCCGCCTGACCGGGTGCGGGCGAGACCAGCACCCGGTCCGGGGTGATGTCCTCGATCCGCCAGGACGACGAACCGAGCAGGAAGACGTCGCCGACCCGGGACTCGTAGACCATCTCCTCGTCCAGCTCACCCACCCTGGCCGCCCTACGACCACGCCGGCTCGGCCCGCCTGACACCGCGCCGTGATCCGGAGTGGTCGCGGCACCGGCAAGGAAGACCCCGAACAGTCCCCGGTCGGGGATGGTGCCGCCGCTGGTCACCGCCAGCCGCTGCGCCCCGGGTCTGCCGGTGAGCACGTCGGCGGCCCGGTCCCAGACCAGCCGGGGGCGCAGTTCGGCGAAGGCGGTGGAGGGATAGCGCCCGGAGAGCATGTCGAGCACGGCGTGCAGGGCCGAGTCGGGCAGCTCGGCGAAGGGCGCGGCGCGGCGTACCAGCGCGGTGAGGTCGGCGACCCGCCACTCGTCGAGGGCGACCATCGCGACGATCTGCTGGGCGAGCACGTCCAGCGGATTGCGTGGATAGTGCAGTTCCTCGATGGCACCGTCGGTCATCCGTTCGGCCACCACGGCGCAGGAGAGCAGGTCGCCCCGGTGCTTGGGGAAGACCACCCCCCGGGAGACCGCGCCGACCTGGTGCCCGGCCCGGCCGACCCGTTGCAGGCCGGCGGCGACGCTCGGCGGGGCCTCGATCTGCACCACCAGGTCGACGGCGCCCATGTCGATGCCGAGTTCCAGGCTGGAGGTGGCGACCACCGCCGGCAACTGGCCGGACTTGAGCGCCTCCTCGATGTGCCGGCGCTCCTCCCGGGACACACTGCCATGGTGTGCCCGGGCGATCACCGGCGCCGCCCCGGTCGCCGCGCCGGACTGTGCCATGATCTCCGCCGGCAGCCGGGGCGGCGCGGCCGGCCGACCCGGCGCGGTCCGACCACCCCTGTCCCGGTCGCCGAACGCCGGGCGGCGGCCCCCAACCCGGTCGGTCGGGTCGGGCAGCCCGGCCCCGTCGGTCGGGTCGCGGGGCAACCCGATCCCGTCGGTCGGGTGGGGAGTCAGCTCGGCCTCGTCGGCGGCCAGCTCGTTGAGCCGGGCGCAGAGCCGCTCCGCGCTGCGCCTGGAGTTGGTGAAGACGATGGTCGACCGGTGCGACCGGACCAGGTCGTAGACCCGTTCCTCGACCGCCGGCCAGATCGACGCCCGGCGCGGATTGCCCAGCTCGTCCTCCGGCGCCTCCTGCTCGTCCAGCCGGGTCATATCCTCGACCGGCACCTGCACGCTGACCTCGATGGTCTTCGCGGTTTCGGGCTGCACGACGGTCACCGCCCGGGCGCCGCCGAGGAAGCGTGCGGTGGCGTCGATCGGGCGCACCGTCGCGGAGAGCCCGATCCGCTGCGCGGGTGCGGGCAGCAGGTCGTCCAGCCGTTCCAGGGAGAGCGCCAGGTGGGCGCCGCGCTTGGTGCCGGCGACCGCGTGCACCTCGTCCACGATCACGGTCCGCACGCCGCGCAGCGAGTCCCGGGCGGCGGAGGTGAGCAGCAGGAAGAGTGACTCCGGCGTGGTGATCAGAATGTCCGGCGGCGTACGCGCGAACGCCCGCCGCTCGTCGGCCGGGGTGTCCCCGGTGCGCATCCCGACGGTGATCTCCGGCGGCGGGAGACCCAGCCGGGCCGCCGCGTGCCGGATGCCGGTGAGCGGGGCGCGCAGGTTGCGCTCGACGTCGACGGCGAGCGCCTTCAGCGGGCTGACGTAGACCACCCGGCAGCGCTGCCGTGGGTCGGCCGGGGCCGGCTCGCGAGTGAGCCGGTCCAGTGACCAGAGGAACGCGGCGAGGGTCTTGCCGGAGCCGGTCGGGGCGACCACCAGTGCGTTGTGGCCGGCACCGACCGCACGCCACGCCCCGGCCTGGGCGTCAGTGGGTGCGGCGAACGCCGCGTCGAACCACTCCCGGGTCGCCGCACCGAAGGCCGCCAGCACATCGCTCACCGACCCATGGTGCCCGGTCGGTCCGACAGGTTCACCGGAACGGTTGTCCGCATGCCCGGTTGATCGTTGTTTTCGCCTGAGATGGGGACTAAGTCTCACTTAACTGCTTGCGAATGAAGTGCAACGTACAGTAACTTTTCCGAAACCCAAGCCCGGCGCCAAGGGGGTACGGATGACCGGCGCTCCGCGCGATGTCCCCGCCGCCACGGACGTGCTGACCCGTCGGGTCGAGGCCTATCTGACCGTGGCGCGGGCCGGCCTGCGCGGCGCCGACCTCGAACTTGCCGAGCGGCTCGTCGACTGCCTGCGCCAGTTGGTCGCCGCCACCGCCACCGCCAGCGCGGCGGACCGGGCCCGGGTCCGGGCCGCGGTGCACGCCCTGGTGCTGCGCCGGGCGGCGCACGGCCGGGTGCTCCCCCGACGCTCCCTCGCCACCGCTCAACATGTGATCAACCAGGTCGTCCGGCAGCTCGGCCGGGCCGACCTGGCGGTGCCGACCCTGTCAGACGCCCCGGACGGCACCGCTGCCCGTACCACCCTCCAGTCCCGCACGGCACCGGCCATCCTCGATCAGGGCCCGACCCACGGCGTCGACTCGCCGTGCACCGTCGGGTGATCCCGCGTACCGAAGCCGACTGGCCACCGAAGACGGCCAACTCCACCGATTGTTCGGCCTGGCCCGCCCGCCTGGCCGCTGACTCGCCGCCTGGCCGCTGACTCGACAGCCTTGGCCCGCATGATTGCCGACTCTGACCCCACTCGGGTGGTTTCGGGCAATTCCGCGCGTCGGGCCGGAGTCTGGCGTGTGATCTGTCTGAGTCCACGTCCCCCGGGCCGGACCATATCGACACATACCTGGAGTACGCATGCTGACGCTGCTGGCGCTGCACCTGGTGGCCGCGGCGCTGGCACCCGCGTTGGTACGCCGGTGGGGTCGCCGGGCCTTCCTGCCGTTGGCGGCCGTCCCGGCCAGCGCGTTCGGGTGGGCGCTCTGCTACGCCGGCACGGTCCGGGACGGGCAGGCGATCGTCGAGGCGTACCCCTGGGTGCCGAAACTGGGCCTCGAACTGGCGCTGCGGGTCACCACCCCGTCCTGGCTGCTGATGCTGCTGGTCAGCGGGATCGGCGCGCTGGTACTGGTCTACTGCGTCCGCTACTTCGACGCCGACGAACCCGGGCTCGGCCGGTTCGCCGCGATCTTCGTCGGCTTCGCCGGAGCCATGCTCGGAGTGGTGGTCGCCGACAACCTGCTGCTGCTCTACGTCTGCTGGGAGCTGACCAGCGTCTTCTCGTACCTGCTGATCGCGCACCACCCGGAGCAGCAGGCCAGCCGGCGATCGGCCAACCAGGCGCTGCTGGTCACCACCCTGGGCGGCCTGGTCATGCTGATCGGCTTCGTCATGCTCGGCCAGCACGCCGGCACGTACCGGTGGTCGGAGATCGCTGCCCGACCGCCGCCCCCCGGCGGGTACCTCGGGATCGCGGTGGTGTTGATCCTGGTCGGCGCGCTGAGCAAGTCGGCGATCTTCCCCACCAGCTTCTGGCTGCCGGCCGCGATGGCCGCGCCGACTCCGGTCAGCGCGTACCTGCACGCCGCCGCGATGGTGAAGGCCGGTGTCTACCTGGTCGCCCTGCTCGCCCCCGCCTACGCGCAGGTCGGGCCGTGGCGACCGGTGATCTACGTGACCGGGGTCGTCACCATGCTGGCCGGCGGCTGGGCCGCACTGCGCCAGGTCGATCTGAAGCTGCTGCTGGCGTACGGCACGGTCAGCCAGCTCGGGCTGCTGGTCGTGGTCTTCGGTGCCGGCACCCCGGACGCCGCGCTCGCCGGCGTCGCGATGCTGCTCGGGCATGCCCTGTTCAAGGCGACCCTGTTCCTGGTGGTCGGGATCGTCGACCGGCGGGCCGGGACCCGGGACCTGACGGTGCTCTCCGGGCTCTGGCGGCGGATGCCGGTGGTCTGCGCGACCGCCGTACTCGCCGCGGCCTCGATGGGCGGGGTGCCGCCGCTGCTCGGCTTCGTCGCCAAGGAGGCGATCCTCGGTGCGTTCACCGCGGATCCGCCGTTGCTCGCCGCGCTGCTGCTCGGCACCGTACTGACCACCGCGTACAGTGCCCGGTTCGTCTGGGGTGCGTTCGCCGGCCGGTCCGGGGCGGAGCCGACTCCGGCCCGCCCGGTCGAGACCGTCCTGCTCGCCCCGGCGGCGCTGCTCGCGGTCGCCGGGCTGGTGCTCGGGGTACTGGCCGGGCCGCTCGGTGAGACAGTCGCGCCGTATCCCCACATGTTCGGGAAGGTTGCGCACCAGCTCACGTTCGTGCCGGCCCCCGGCCTCGTCCTGGGGCTGTCGGTGCTGGCCTTCGTCGCTGGGCTGCTGCTCTTCGCGCTGCGTGCTCCGGTCGGCGCGGTACAGGCCCGGCTGCGGGCCCCGTTCGACGGGGACACCGCCTACCAGGTGCTGAGCCGGGGATTCGACCGGGTCGCCGTGGCGGTCACCGGTGCGACGCAACGCGGTTCGCTGCCGCAGTACCTCGGCATCATCCTGGTCGCCCTGGTGCTCGTGCTGGGCGCCGGGCTGTCGGATGGCCCGTGGACGGGGCGGATCGGGTCCCTGGACCACCCGCGGCAGGCCGTCGTCGGGGTGGTGCTCGGGATCGCCGCGGTGCTGGCCGTCCGGGCCCGGCGCCGGCTTACCGCGGTGATCCTGGCCGCCGTCACCGGTTACGGCACCGCGATGCTGTTCGTGCTGCACGGCGCGCCCGATCTGGGGGTGGCCCAGTTCCTGTCGGAGACCGTCACAATCGTGATCTTCGTGTTGGTGCTGCGCCGGCTGCCGGCCCGGTTCTCCGTCCGGCCGCTGCGGCGCAGCCGGTGGGCCCGGGTCGCTCTCGGGGTGGCGGTCGGGATGGTGGTCGCCGCGATCGCCGTCGCCGCGACCGGCGCCCGGCGGGCGCCGCCGATCTCGGCCGAATTCCCGGAGGCGGCGCACTCCTTCGGGTACGGCCGCAACGTCGTCAACGTGACCCTGGTGGACATCCGGGCCTGGGACACCATGGGCGAGATATCCGTGCTGGTGGTGGCGGCGACCGGGGTGGCGAGCCTGATCTTCCATCGGCGACGCGGTCCGGACCGGCCCCGGCGGGACGACCTCAGGCCGCCGCCCGGCCCCGAGCGGGTCTGGCTGCGGGCCGGGTCGACGCTGCGGACCCGGCGCCGGTCGATCGTTTTCGAGGTCGTCGTCCGGCTGATCTTCCACACGGTGGTGATCTTCTCCATCTTCCTGCTCTTCGCCGGCCACAACGCCCCCGGCGGCGGCTTTGCCGGTGGCCTGGTGGCCGGGCTGGCCCTCGCGGTCCGTTACCTCGCCGGTGGCCGGCACGAACTCGACCAGGCGGCCCCGGTCGACGCCGGAGTGGTGCTCGGGGTCGGCCTCTTCGTGGCCGTCGGCACCGGCCTGCTGGCCGTGACCACGGGCGGCGAGGTGTTGCGCAGCACGCTGCTGAAGCCGAAGCTGCCGCTCGTCGGCGACCTGCACCTGGTCACCTCGATCTTCTTCGACATCGGCGTCTACCTGGTCGTGGTCGGCCTCGTGCTGGGCATCCTGCGCAGCCTCGGCGCCGAGGTGGACCGGCAGATCGAGGTGGTGGACGAGCCGGGCACGGGCCTGCGCACGGACCGGCCGGCCGGTCCGGCGCAGCGAGCGGCAGCCCGTACGGGTGTGGACGCTGCAGCGGGTGCGGCAGCCGGTGCGGCGGAGGCTCCGGACGGGGCGGACGCCGGACCGGACTCCGGGTCGGCCCACGGGCTCGGGCCGGGCGGCACGGAGGACCCGCGATGACCCCGAACCTGGTACAGGCACTGGTCGTCGGGGTGCTGTTCGGCTGCGGGGTCATCCTGCTGTTGGAGCGCAGCCTCAGCCAGGTGCTGATCGGGGTGCTCCTGTTGAGCAACGGCACCAACCTGCTGCTCCTGCTCGGCAGCCGGTCCGGCGGGGCACCGATCGTCGGGGTCACGCCGGAAGCGGAGATGAGCGACCCACTGGCTCAGGCGATGGTGCTGACCGCCGTCGTGATCACCCTCGGCCTGACCGCGTTTCTCCTGGCGATGGCGTACCGGAGCTGGCAGTTGACCGGGCACGACGAGGTACGCGACGACCCGGAGGACCGCCGGATCGTCCGCCGTGCCGAGCGGCGCGAACTCGCCGGTCCGGACGACAACGCCGGCGAGGGACCCTGGCCCCCGTCCGGCGGGCCGGTGGGCACCGACCCGGAGCAGGTCGACCCGGAGCCGGCGCCGCGCCGGCTGGACGACGAGGCGGGCCGGGCATGACGTACCTGGTACCGCTGCCGGTGGTCGTACCGTTGCTCGGCGCGGCGCTGGCCCTGGTCCTGGCCCGCCGGCGGATCGCGCAGCGGACGACCAGCGTCACCGCCCTGGTCGTCACCCTCGTCGTCGCGGGCATGCTGCTCTGGCAGGCGCACTGGTACGGCCCGTTGGTGATGCACGTCGGCGGTTGGCCGGCTCCGCTCGGCATCGTCCTGGTCGCCGACCAGTTGGCCGCGCTGATGCTGGTGGTCTCGGCGGCGGTGACGCTCTGCGTGCTGCTCTACTCGATCGGGGAGGCCCGGACGGATCCCGGCGAGCGCACGCCGGTGGTCATCTACCACCCCACCTACCTGGTGATGACGGCCGGCGTGACCAACGCCTTCCTGACCGGCGACCTGTTCAACCTCTTCGTCGGCTTCGAGATCCTGCTGGCGGCCAGCTACGTGCTGCTCACCCTCGGCGGCACCCAGGAACGCATCCGGGCCGGTGCCACCTACGTCGTGGTCGGCCTGATGTCGTCGCTGATCTTCCTCGTCGCGGTCGGTCTGGTGTACGCCTCCACCGGCACCCTGAACCTCGCCCAGTTGGCGAGCCGGCTCGACGACCTGCCGGCCGGCCTGCGGTTGGCGCTGCACTGCGTACTGCTGCTCGCCTTCGCCATCAAGGCGGCGATCTTCCCGCTGGCGGCCTGGCTGCCGGACAGCTATCCGACCGCGCCGGCCCCGGTCACCGCGGTCTTCGCCGGCCTGCTGACCAAGGTCGGCATCTACGCGATCATCCGGACCGAGACGCTGCTCTTCCCCGACAACCGCGTCGGTGACCTGCTGCTGGTGCTGGCCCTGCTGACCATGCTGGTCGGCATCCTGGGCGCGATCGCGCAGTCGGACATCAAGCGGCTGCTGTCGTTCACCCTGGTCAGCCACATCGGATACCTGCTCTTCGGGGTCGCGCTGGCCTCGGGGCCCGCCCTGACCGCCGCGATCTTCTACGTCGTGCACCACATCACCGTGCAGACCACCCTGTTCCTGGCGGCCGGCCTGGTCGATCGGCGGGCCGGCAGCACCAACCTGGACCGGATCGGCGGGCTGGCCCGGGTCGCCCCGCTGCTCGGGGTGCTGTTCCTGGTGCCGGCGCTGAACCTCTCCGGGATCCCGCCGTTCTCCGGATTCCTCGGCAAGCTCGGGCTGTTCCAGGCCGGGGTGTCGGTCGGCGGGGTGCTGCCCTGGCTGCTGGTGGTCGCCGGCACCGCCACCAGCCTGCTCACCCTCTACGCGACGACCAGGGTGTGGAGTCTGGCGTTCTGGCGCCCGCCCCGGCTCGCCGATCCCGAGGCGTCGGCCCGGCTGCCCCGGCTGATGGTCGGCGCCACCACCGTCCTGGTGCTGCTCGGGGTGGGACTGACGGTGGCGGCCGGCCCGCTCTTCGCGGTCAGCGCCCAGGCCGCCGACGACCTGCGGGAACGCGCCCCGTACGTGCGGGCGGTGTTCCCGGGTGGCCCGCCGTGACCGACGACGCCCGGGTGTCCGGCCGGGACCCGTCGCGCCGGGTCGTGCCGGGCTGGCCGACGTTGCGACACAGACTCCGTTACCCGCGGCGCTGGCGGGCGCTGCGGCACCCGGCTCCGGATCGGCGACGCCGGGCTCCGGAACGGCGGCGCTGGCGGGACCACCTGATCACGGTCGGCTGGCTGGTCGTGGTCTGGAGCCTGCTCTGGGGCAGGTTCACCGTCGGGAACCTGCTCGGCGGCGTGCTGGTGGCCGTGGTGATCCTGGTCTTCCTGCCGCTGCCCCGGGTCACCTTCGGGGGCCGGCTCCGGCCGCTGGCGCTGGCGAGGTTCGTCGGGTGGTTCGTCGTCGAACTCGTGGTCGCCAGCGCGCACGTCAGCTGGGTCGCGCTCCGGCCCGGGCGGCCCCGGAACGCGATCGTCGCCGTCCGGCTGCGGGTGCGCACCGACCTCAACCTGGCACTGACCGCAGAGGTGCTGTCGCTGCTCCCCGGCACGCTGATCGTGGAGGCCGACCGGGAGACCGGAACGCTCTACGTGCACGTGCTGGACGTGCGCGGCGCCGAGGACCTGGACCGGAGCCGGGAACGCGTCCTGGACCTGGAGGCCCGACTGGTCCGCGTCGTCGGTTCCGGGACGGAACTGCGGCTGCTCACGCCGACCACTGGGAACGCCGAACCGGGAGGACCATCATGACCGTCGTCGCCGTTGTCGTCGCCGTCCTGCTCTCGACCGCGGCGGCGCTGGCGCTGGCCCGCGTCGTACGCGGCCCGGCGCTGTTGGACCGGGTGGTCGCCGCCGAGGTGCTGACCTCGATCATGATCGGGGCGCTCGGTGCCGAGGCGGCGATCAACAAGCATTCCACCACGCTGTCGATCCTGCTCGGGCTCAGCGCCCTGGGCTTCGTCGGCTCGGTGGCCCTGGTGCGCTTCGCCGCCGGGGAGGAGGCGTGAACGGCGAGGTCGTGCTCGACGCGCTGGTCGGGATCTTCCTGGTCGCCGGTGGGCTGCTGAGCCTCGTCGCCGGAGTCGGGCTGGTCCGCCTCCCGGACGTGCTCAGCCGGATGCACGCGGCGACCAAACCGCAGGTGCTCGGCGTCCTGCTGATCCTGCTGGCGCTCGCGGTGAGCCTGCGCAACGGCGCCGACCTGGCCGCACTGGCGCTGATCGGCGGGCTCCAGCTCACCACCGCGCCGCTCGCGGCCCAGATGATCGCCCGGGCCGCATACCGGACAGGGCGGATCCACCGCGAGTCGCTGGACGCCGACGAACTGGCCGGGCAGCGGATCGGCCCCCCGGACGACCACCCTGACCAGGACCGGGCGTGATCAAGGAGGGTGTCCGACGTGTGCCACCCCGGCGGATCTCCTGGCGGAGGACCGCGCGGTGGGCGGAGCAGAGCGCGCCGCCGGCCGGTCAGGTCGGTCCGGCGGGGTGGCGACTCGGGTGGCGATCGTGGTCTGATCACTGCCGTCGCGGCCCTGACAACCGGCCGCGACGGTCGATGACGGCAGGATGCGGGGGGATGGATGGACGGGACAGCCGACCAGATCGAGGCGGTACGGCGCAGCGGTGCGTCCTCGTTGGATTTGTCCGGCCACTCGTTGGGAACCCTGCCGGAGTCGTTGGCTGAGCTGACCGGCCTGACCAGGTTGATCTTGGTTGACAATCAGCTGTCGGCACTACCGGAATGGCTGGGGAACCTGACCGCCCTCACCGAGCTGGGCCTGGGCAACAACCAGCTCACCGTGCTGCCGGAGTCGCTCGGCAACCTGACCGGCCTGACCTGGCTGGGCCTCTCCGGTAACCGGCTGTCGACGCTGCCGGAGTCGCTCGGCAACCTGACCGCCCTCACCTGGCTGGACCTCTCCGGTAACCGGCTGTCGACGCTGCCGGAGTCGCTCGGCAACCTGACCGCCCTCACCTGGCTGGACCTGACTGACAACGAGCTGTCGGCGCTGCCCGAGTGGCTCGGTGACCTGACGGCGTTGACCCGACTGGATCTGACCAACAACCAGCTCACCCGGCTGCCGGAGTCCCTGGGGTCCCTGGCCGCGCTCACCCGGCTCGATCTGGTCGGTAACCGCCTCACCGTCGTGCCGCAGTGGCTGCGTGATCCCACGACGCGCCGCCAGCCGGTGAACGCGCCCGTCCAGGCGTGGATCGATGACACCTGCACCACCGTGACCGGTGCCACCGACCTCGACGACGTGTTGGACCGGGTGCCGTCCAGCGGCGTATCGCTGGTCAGCGAGGACGGAGTCCGGTCCCTGCACGTCACCCTTGACGGCGGGCGATCCGGGCTGGTGTGGGAGGACGAGCGCGACGTACTGCTCAGTTGGGGACCCGTACCGCCGGGCGCGCCACCCGGCATGACAGCCGGTGACGCCGAGTACGTCTTCTCCGACCCGTGGTTCACCGTCGAAGGTGCCGAGCCCGGCGAGATCACCGAGGGGCTGGCCCGGCAAGCGGCCCACGAGTTCCTGGGCACCGGCCGTCGACCCAGCAACGTCCAATGGGTCGACAAGCCATAGTCGGCACGTTGGTTGGTCGTGGGGGTTCAGGAGTCGGCGGGAAAGGCGATCGTGCCGGTCAGCCCGAGGGCGCCGGGCAGCCGGGTGTCCTGGCGCAGGAACTGCACCACGACCGGGACCGGCGAGCGGACGACGCAGCCGAACCGCCGGCCCAGCACGATCGCCTCGGGATCGACCAGGTCGTTGAGGCGTACGTGCCGGATCCGGCGCGCGCCGACGGTGACCGGGTACGGGCCGACCGGCTCCCGGTCCTCGTAGTAGACGGTGATCCGCAGCTCGGCCGGCTCGTCCCCGGTGTTCAGCACGGACAACTGGTCGAAGCTGGTGAATTCCGGTTCCGCACCGTTGCTCGGGAACGGGATCCGGCCATCCGGGATCACCCATACCCGCCCGCCGAGCCCGGCCGCCATCAGCCGTCCCTCAGCAGCCGGGCGAGGTCGGGAGTCAGGAAGACCTCGTCCGGGTCGAGCCGGCGGCGGACGTCCTCGAAGCTGTCCCACCGTGGATAGATGCCGCGCAGCGCCCGGGCGGTCAGCGAGTGCTTCTTGCCCCAGTGCGGGCGGCCGTCGTGCTGCCGGAACACCGCCTCGACGTCGGCGAAGTACTCCCTGTACGGCAGGGAGTTGTTCTGTAGGCAGGCGATCGTCGTGCTGGTGCGGCCGTATTCGGGACTGAGCCAGATGTCGTCCGCGGCGACGGTGCGCACCAGGACCCGCCAGGCCACCCCGCGGCGGTGCCGGTCCAGGATCCGGCGCCGGATCTCGGTGAAGCAGGCGTGGAAGGCCTCCGACGGGATCGAGTACTCGATCTCCTCGAACCGCAGCTCCCGGTGCCGCGGGATGGCCTGGTGGCTCGGGCCGTACTCGGCGATCCGGGGCTCGCCGACCGGGGTGAGTTCCGGCTCCTCACCGCGGTGGTTGAGGGTGCGGATCTGGGTGGTGTCGGTGCGCGGATACCAGTAGAAGTCCATGTTCCGGTTCTGCCGCTGCAACTGGTGCAGGTGGTCGAGGGTCCAGGCGATCGACGAGCACCAACTGCGCCGCCGCAGGTCGTAGCTGGGGGCGAGTCGTAGCGTCAGCGTGGTCACCACGCCGAGCACGCCGAGGGAGAGCCGCGCCGCCGGCAGCAGGTCGGGGTTCTGCGATCCGGAGATCTCCAGCACCTCGCCGGTGCCGGTCACCAGCCGTACCCCGGCGACCTGGGTGGAGAGGTTTCCGAAGCGCAGCCCGGTCCCGTGCGTACCGGTGGCGGTGGCGCCGGCGATGGACTGCACGTCGACGTCGCCCAGGTTGTCCATGGCGAGCCCGGCCTCGTAGAGCGACTTGCCCAGTTCGCCGAGCGGCACCCCGGCGCCGACGGTGGCCAGTTGCAGATCGTCGTGCCGGTGCAGGGTCCGGGGCAGCGCGGCCAGGCTGACGAGTACGTCGTCGGTCCGGACCAGGGGACTGGAGGAGTGACCGGAGCCGACCGGCCGCAGCTTGGTCGAGGTCTGCCGGGCCCGTTCGACGAGTGCCCGGACGGCGTCCTCGCTCTCCGGCATGGCGTACTCCCGAGGGGTGAACCGGAGGCTCCCCGACCAGTTGCGCCACTCCCGCCCCAACGCGCCCTCCCTTCCCGGCTGCCGGCCGGCAGCCGCGCGGTGAGTTCCCGGACCGACCGGGACGGATCGGGACATGCGTCTCTACCCGGCCGACGGTCGGGAAAACGGCTCTGTTCGGGGCCGGGCCGGCGGTGGTTGTCCGGGCGGTGTTCCGCGGGGCTGGGTAGGATGGCCTGGTGATCGACTCAACTGTCCAGGAGGGCAGCTGTAGCCAGCCGGGTCGGACCCGGCGTCTTCCGCACCAGCCGCGACGACGGGGAGCGCTGAGTACCCCGTGTTGATCGCGCTCGGTCTCCTGTTGATTGTTCTGCTCACCGTGGCGACCGGGTATTTCGTCGCCCAGGAATTCGGTTATGTCGCCGTGGATCGGGGCAAACTGCGCCAGCTTGCCGACGACGGTGACGTCGCCGCGCAGCGCGCCCTCACGGTCACCGGCCGGCTCTCCTTCATGCTCTCCGGAGCCCAGCTCGGGATCACCGTCACCGCCCTGCTCGTCGGTTACGTCGCCGAGCCGTACCTCGGTGACGGCCTGGCCGAGCTGCTCGGCACGGCGGGCGTCTCGGCCGCGGTCAGCACCCCGCTCGCGGTCGCGCTGGCCCTGGTGATCGCCACCGTCGTGCAGATGGTCTTCGGTGAACTCGCCCCGAAGAACCTCGCCATCGTCCGGGCGGAGGCGCTGGCCCGCGCCCTGAGCCGTTCCACGCTGATCTACCTGGCCGTCGCCGGGCCGGTGATCCGGCTCTTCGACGCCGCCGCGACCCGGCTGCTGCGCCGGGTCGGCATCGAGCCGGTGGAGGAGCTGCCCAGCGGGGCGACGCCGGAGGACCTGGAGCAGATCATCGCCGAGTCGCGCGAGGAGGGGCACCTCGACGCCGAAATGTCCACCCTGCTCGACCGGGGTCTCGACTTCCGGCAGCTCACCGCCGCCGAGGCGATGGTGCCCCGGGTCGACGTGTTCACCGTCCGGGCCGACGAACCGCTCAGCCGGCTGGTCGAGCTGCTCGACACCGGGCACTCGCGCTTCCCGGTGCGCGGCACCGAGGGCGTGGACGACCTCGTCGGAGTGGTCGGCATCGCCGACGTACTCGGGGTGCCGCCGGCGCAGCGGGCCAGCACCCCGATCGGGGCGGTCGCGGTACCCCCGTTGCTGGTGCCGGCGACGCTGCCCCTGCCGACGGTGCTGGACCGGCTCCGGGCCGGGCACCGCCAGCTCGCCTGCGTGGTCGACGAGTACGGCGGGTTCGCCGGAGTGATCACCCTGGAGGACATCGCCGAGGAGCTGGTCGGGCCGATCCGGGACGAGGACGACCCGCCCGAGCGGGCCCCGGTCCGGCAGGCCGACGGCTCCTGGGTGGTGCCGGCCCGCTGGCGGATCGACGAGGTCGCCGACAGCACCGGGATCACCCTGCCCGAGGCCCCCGAGTACGACACCCTCTCCGGCCTGGTGATGCGGGAGCTGGGCCGGATTCCCGAGGTCGGCGACCGGCTGGAGATCCGGCTCTCCGCCGAAGGCGAGCCGGATCAGGAGGCGAGCCTGCCCCGGGCCCACGTCGAGGTGCTGGCGGTCGACCGGCACGTCGCCGACTCGGTCCGGCTCCGGGTGCTGGTGCCGCAGGGCGAAGCGGAGCGCACCCGGTGAGTACGACCTGGGCGTTGCTGGCCTCCGTGTTGCTGCTCGCGCTGAACGCCTTCTTCGTGGCCGCCGAGTTCGCCCTGCTGGCCGCGAAGCGTTACCGGTTGGAGCAGGCCGCGGCCTCCGGCGGTCGGGCCGCCCGGGCCGCGCTGGACGGAGTACGCGAGCTGACCCTGATGCTGGCCGGCGCCCAGTTCGGCATCACCGTCTGCACCCTGGGCCTGGGCGCGCTCGCCGAACCGGCGATCGAGCGCCTGCTCAGCCCACTGCTGCATGCCGTCGGCCTGCCCGAAGCGGCCAGCCACGTGATCGCGCTGGTCTTCGCGCTCGCGCTGGTCACCTTCCTGCACCTGGTGGTCGGCGAGATGGCGCCGAAGTCGTGGGCGATCACCGACCCGGAGCGGTCGGCCGTGCTGCTCGCGCTGCCGTTCCGGGCGTTCGCCCGGGTGGCCCGGCCGATCCTCTCGGCGCTGAACGGGCTCGCCAACGTGACACTGCGGCTGGTCCGGGTACGCCCGGAGGAGCAGTTGGCGGTGGCACACGGGCCGGAGGAGCTGCGGATGCTGCTCCAGCAGTCGCACGAGCACGGCCTGCTCGCCGCCGACCAGCACGAGATGCTGACCAGCATGCTCGAACTCCAGGGCACCACCGTCGCCCAGGTGATGGAGCCGGTCGAGACGATCGTCTCGGTACGCCCGGACGACTCCGCGGAGCGGATCGAGGAGGTGTGCCGGTCGAGCGGCCGGTCCCGGCTGGCCGTCTTCGAGACGCCCGGTGAGGTGGCCGGGCTGGTGCACGTCCGGGAGGCGGTCCGGGCCACCACCGCCGGCCGGCCCGCGACGGCGCGGGAGCTGATGACCGAGCCGTTCACCCTGGAGGCGACCGCGACGGTCACCGAGGCGGTGGCGGCGATGCAGGCCGAGCAGGTGCAGTTGGCAATGGTCAGCAACGGTGCCGGTGCCGGGCGACCGGTCGGCTTCGTCGCGTTGGAGGACCTGCTGGAGGAGGTCATCGGGGAGTTCGACGACGAGACCGACCCGATTCCGCGGGGCCGCCGGCTGCGTTGAGCGACCGGGTCGACGACCAGCCGACCCGCTGCGTCGGCGGGAGGGGGCGACGGTGGGTTTCGGGGGACTCCTGCCGGGTGCGGGCCTGACCGTGCGGACCACGCTGACCAATCCGAGTACCCGGCCGGGGCTGTCGCTGCCCGGTCGGGTCACCGTCACCGCCGGCGGGTCGCCGGTGACCGTCGACGGTGTGACCCTCGGCCTGGTCACCCGGGTCGAGCCGGCCGGCGGCGAGCTGGAGTACCAGCCGGTGGAGTTCCACCGGACCGCCGCCGCCGGGGCGTTCGTGCTGGCGCCGGGCGAGCGCCGGATCCTCGACTTCGGCGTGCCGGTGCCCTGGGAGACGCCGGTGACGGTGGTCAACGGGCACTGCCTGCTCAACCTGCGGATGGGACTGCGGGCCGAGGTCGCGGTCAGCACGCTGCTCGACCGCGGCGACCTGCGCCCGGTGTACGTGCACCCGCTCCCCGCCCAACAGGGCGTGCTCGCCGCGCTGGCCGAGCTCGGCTTCGAACTGCGCCAGGTCGGGCTACTCGCCGAGCGGCTGCCCGGGATCGACCAGCGGCTGCCGTTTCACCAGAAGATCGCGTACTGGGCGGCACCGCTGTACGGTGGCCCGTTCAGCGAACTGGAGGTGTCGTTCTTCACCGACCCGTACCGGGTGGAGGTGCTCTTCGCGCTGGACCGCCGGGTGGCGCTGGCCGGCGCCGGGCACCTCAGCTTCAGCCGGTTCCGGGTGGCCCACCGGGGCGCGGCCGAGCTGGACTGGATCACCGTGGTGGACAGTTGGCTCCGGTACGCCGTACAGCGGCACTCGGCCACCGCCGCCGGCTATCAGGTCCGTACGGAACGCAGCCCGTCGCCGCCGCCCCGCCCGACCGACCCCGACCGGTCGCACCCCGGCCCGTCCGGCACCAACACCCGGGACAGCGGGCAGCCGGGCGAGGAGCCCCGGGGGGCCGCACCGGCGGCGGGCCACGACCCGGACCGGGGGTTGCGCCCGATCGGCGGTGGCGAGGGCGGCATCGGCGGCGGCGCGGGCGGAGCCGGCGGCTCCGGCGGCGGCAGCGGAACCTGAAAGGACGAGCCCCCTCTCATCGCTTTCCGTTGTAGCGGGGGCCCTTTCTTTCCACCTCAGCCGGCGCTGGCGGTGGCGAGCTTGATGCCGAAGCCGAGGAAGAGTGCCCCGATCCCGGTGGTCGCGCCGGCGGCCAGCCGCCGGCGGCGGCGGAACTGTACGGCCAGGAACGTGCCGCTGAAGATCAGCATGGTCAGGTAGAGCGCGCTGGTGACCTGGGCGATCGCGCCGAGCAGCAGGAAAGACAGTGCCGGGTAGGGATAGGTCGGATCGACGAACTGGATGAAGAAGGAGATGAAGAAGAGGATCGCCTTCGGGTTCAGCAGGCTGATCACCGCCGCCCGGCGGAACGGTCGGTCCGCCGCCGCCGGCCGGGTGTCGACCAGTGGCGCGACCGCCGGGTCGTGCCGGGTACGCCAGCGCCGCCACGCCCCGCGGAGCATCGTCAGCCCGACGTAGCCCAGGTAGGCCGCGCCGGCGTACTTGATCACCATGAAGATCGGCGGGTACGCCTTGAGCAGCGAGGCGACCCCGGCGGCGGAGAGCACCATCAGCACCGCGTCGCCGAGGAAGACCCCGGCGGCCGCCCGGTAGCCGGCACGTACCCCGGTCTTCGCGGCGGTGCTGAGCACGTAGAGCGAGTTCGGCCCGGGCAGCAGGATGATGGCGACCGTGCCCAGCACGTACGTCCAGATGTCGGTGATCCCCAGCACGCCGGTCATCATCGCCCCACCGACACGGCCTGTCGAAGCCTTTCCTGGAGCCTGAGCTGTGCCTTCGGCCACTCGTCGGCGAGCATCACGTACTGCACGGTGTCCCGCCACGAGCCGTCCGGCCGGATCCGGTGTCGCCGGAGCACCGCCTCCCGGGTCGCGCCGAGCCGCTCGATGGCGCGCTGCGACCGCTCGTTGCGGATGTCGGTGTGCCAGACCACCCGCTCCGCGCCGAGTTCGTCGAAGGCCCGGGCCAGCAGCAGCAGCTTCGCCTCGGTGTTCACCCCGGTGCGCCACCAGGGCCGGCCCAGCCAGGTGTGTCCGATCGCGACGCGGCGGTGCCCGGGGTCGATCTCGTAGTAGGAGGTGGTCCCGACCACCTCGCCGGTGGCCGCGTCGAGCTGCACCCACGGCACCCGCTCGCCCCGCCAGTGCGCATCCAGGGCGGTCCGGACGATCTCGGCCATCCCGGCCGGGTCGCGCGGCTGGACGACGCTCAGGTGGGACCAGACCTCGGGCGCGCGGGTCGCCGCGTACAGGGCGTCGACGTGCGACTCGGCCAGTGGCTCGAGCCGGACGTGCGTGCCGGCCATCGCCGCCGGGGTGTGCCAGCGGGAGCGGTCGGTGCGCAGGTACGCCGGCAGCGGGGCGGTCACCCCGACGTCCGGCTCGGGCCGCCCGGCGACGGTACGCAGCGGCAGCACCCCGGCCCAGTGCGGCAGGTCGTGGTCGGCGGGCTCGTCGCGTACGCCGCCGCTGCGGGTGCGTAGCGAGACCTCGCGCAGCGGCAGAGCCAGCAGGGCGGTCTCGGCCAGCTCCCGGCGGCTCGGCGGGCGGCTGTCGGCGCTGCGCCCCCGACCGACCTTCTCGACCAGCGCGGTGAGCACCCTCCGCTGCTCCGACTCGTCGCCGACCAGGTGTGCGGTGCCGTGCGCGACCAGCGAGCGGTAGTTGGCGCTGTGGTGGAACTGGGAGCGCCCGTAGACCAGCCCGTCCAGCTGGGTCACCGCGACGCAGACCGGCAGCCCGGTGTCGCTCCGGGCGGCCAGCAGCGGCCGGCTGCCGGTCGAGCCGTGCAGGTAGAGCGTGTCGCCGACCCGGACGTGCAGGGTGGGCAGGAGTCGGGGCTCACCGTCCACGACGAACCCCAGGTGGCAGTGGTACGCCTCGTCGAGCAGCTCGTGTGCGGCGTCCCGTCGGTAGCTCATCCTCGACCGGTCGCGGGTGGCGGTGGTCCGCCGGGTCTGCGGGTAGCTCTCGGGTGGATCGTTCGGATGCTGGTGCTCGGCCATCTCGCGCTCGCCCTTTTGTTATAGTACAATCTCTGAACTGTGACAGCACATTATCAGATCGTCGGCACCACGGCGGCCCAGATATCGGCCAGCGTGGAAACCGGGGTCCGGACCGGCGAGCTGCCGGCCGGTGCCGCACTGCCCGCCGTCCGGACCCTGGCGCAGCGGCTCGGGGTCAGCCCGGCCACGGTCGCCAAGGCGTACCAGGGACTGCGCCAGCGCGGGGTGGTGGAGACCGCCGGCCGGCACGGCACCCGGATCCGCCCCAAGCCGCCGGTCACCGGCCGCCGCGCCGCGCTGCGGCTGCCCACGCCACCCGGCGCGCTCGACCTGTCGGTCGGCGAACCCGACTCCCGGCTGCTCCCGCCGATCGGCCCACAGTTGGCCGCGCTGGCCGGCGCCACCGGTGCCTCGGTCAACTACCGGGGCGGCGGGATACTGCCGGAACTCGTCGACGTCGCTCGGGAACGGCTGGCCGCCGACGGGGTGCCGGCCGAGGCGGTGACGGTGACCGGGGGCGCGTCGGACGGCATCGAACGGCTGCTGGTCAGCAACCTGAGCCCGGGCGACACGGTCGCGATCGAGGATCCGGGCTGGGCCAACACCATCGACCTGGTCGCCACGCTCGGCCTGCGGGCGGTGCCGATGCCGGTCGACGACGCCGGCCCCACCCCGGCCGGGTTGCGCGCCGTGCTGGCCGCCGGCGCCCGGGCGGTGGTGGTGACCAGCCGGGCACAGAACCCGACCGGGGCGGCGGTCACCGCCGAGCGTGCGGCGGCGCTGCGCGCGGTACTGGCCGACCACCCCGACGTACTGCTGGTCGAGGACGACCACGCCGCCGAACTGGCCGTCGAGCCGCTGCACAGCCTGGCCGGCACCACCCGGAACTGGGCCTTCGTCCGTTCGGCCAGCAAGCCGTACGGTCCGGACCTGCGGCTCGCCGTGCTCGCCGGGGACGAGGTGACCGTGGCCCGGGTGGCGGGCCGGCTGAGGGTCTGCTCCGGCTGGGTTTCCACCCTGCTGCAACGGCTCACGCTCGCGCTGTGGCGGGATCCGGCGGTCGCCGAGCGGATCGCGGTGGCCCGGGCCAGTTACGCCGACCGGATCGCCGCGCTGCGCGCCGCACTCGCCGAGCGCGGGTTGACCGGGCACGGACGTACCGGGATCAACGTCTGGTTGCCGGTGCCCGACGAGACCCGGGCGGTCGCGGTGCTGCGCGACGCCGGCTACGTGGTGGCGCCCGGCGCGCTGTTCCGGTTGGCCAGCGGGCCGGGCATCCGGATCACGGTCAGCCCGCTCGCCGCCGCCGACATCGCGCCACTGGCCGACGCGGTGGCCCGGGCCGCCGCGCCCGCCACGACGCCCACCCCGAGTGCCTGAAAGAATCTTGCGACCGCCACGCCGGCCGCGTGGAGTGCGTGAGCCGTGGGGTACGGGGTAGAACATGCGCTATGCCTGAGACGGAGACCGCCCCCGGAGCGCAGGAGTTCATCCCACCCGATGCCGACAGCCTGGCCGAGTTGCGCGCGGCGGCCGGCGGCTGCCGGGGCTGCGAGCTGTACCGGGACGCCACCCAGACGGTCTTCGGCCGCGGCGACGAGCGGGCCCGGGTCGTCTTCGTCGGCGAGCAGCCCGGCGACATGGAGGACCAGAAGGGACTGCCGTTCGTCGGGCCGGCCGGCCACCTGCTGCGACGCGCGGTGGACGAGGCCGGCATCGACCCGACACAGCTCTACATCACCAACGCGGTCAAGCACTTCCGCTTCGAGATGCGCGGCAAGCGCCGGCTGCACAAGACCCCCGACCGGGTGCACATTGTCGCCTGCCGGCCCTGGCTGGTCGCCGAGTTCGCCCGACTGCACCCCGAGGTCGTGGTGGTGCTCGGCGCGACGGCGGCCAAGGCGCTGCTCGGACCGTCGTTCCGGGTCACCCAGTCCCGGGGCGTACTGCTGCCGTGGCCCGAGTCGGCACAGCGGCCGGAGGACTTCGCCAAGGTACCGGTCGGGCCGACCGGCGAACGCGAGTCGGTCGCGCCTACCCGGCTGGTCGCCACCATCCACCCGTCCGCGGTGCTCCGCGCCGACGACCGGGACGCCGCGTACGCCGGCCTGGTCGCCGACCTGAGGGTGGCGGCCGGGGCACTGGGCTGATCGCCGTACCGGGGGAGGAGGCGCGTCCCGGCCGGCCCTTGGGTCCGCCGGTGGCGCCGGTGGCGCCGGGGCAGACTGACCGGCATGGAACAGCACCTCTACCAGCCCGTGCACGACGAGTTCCGCCAGCTGTGCCGGACGTTCCTCCAGCGCGAGGCGGTGCCGCACCACGACCGGTGGGAGGCGGACGGCATCGTGGACCGCCAGGTGTGGCGCCGGGCCGGTGCCGCCGGACTGCTCGGAACGGACATCCCCGAGGAGTACGGCGGCGGCGGTCAGCGGGACTTCCGGTTCAACGCCGTACTCGTCGAGGAGATCGTCGGCAGCGGCTGTTCCGGGCTCGGGTTCGGGCTGCACAACGACGTGGTGGCGCCGTACCTGAGCGAGCTGGCCAGCGACGAGCAGCGGGCGCGCTGGCTGCCCGGCTTCTGCACCGGTGACATCGTCACCGCGATCGCGATGAGCGAGCCGGGCGCCGGAAGTGACCTGGCCGGGATCCGCACCACCGCGACCCGGGACGGCGGCGACTACGTCCTGAACGGACAGAAGACCTTCATCACCAACGGCGAGCTGGCCGACCTGGTCGTGGTGGTGGCGAAGACCGCGCCGGAGCGCGGCGCGCACGGCGTGAGCCTGCTGGTGGTCGAGCGCGGCGCACCCGGCTTCAGCCGCGGGCGGCGGCTGGCCAAGGTGGGGCTGAAGGCCAACGACACCGCGGAACTCTTCTTCGACGAGTGCCGGGTGCCGGCGGCGAACCTGCTCGGTACGGAGAACAGGGGCTTCTACCACCTGATGGCGAACCTGCCCCGGGAACGGCTCGGCATCGCGGTCGCGGCGGTCGCCGCCGCCGAGCGGCTGCTCGCGGTCACCCTCGAACACGCCCGGTCCCGCCAGGCGTTCGGCAGGCCGATCGGCGCCTTCCAGCACAACCGCTTCCTCCTCGCCGAGCTGGACACCGAGGTCACCATCGCCCGCACCTTCCTGAACCACTGCGTCGTCGAGTTCAACGCGGGCCGGCTCTCCGCGGTGGACGCGGCGAAGGTCAAGTGGTGGACCACCGAGTTGCAGAACCGGGTCGCCGACCGCTGCGTCCAGCTGCACGGCGGCTACGGCTACATGCTGGAGTACCCGGTCGCCCGGGCCTGGCTGGACGGCCGGGTGCAGACCATCTACGGCGGTACCACCGAGATCATGAAGGAGATCATCGGCCGCGACCTGGGTCTGTGAGGCGTCGACGGTCCGCGCTACGCCGTCGGCGAATCGGGGTTGAACCGGGCCCGAAGGCCGTGCTTCGATCCGCGGGTAAGGATGGCACCCGCCCACCGCTCCTTAGGGGCGGACGGTGTGTGCCTCCCGCCGGCAGCGGCGGGTCCGAACGGGGGACGGGGGCGGTTGGCATGACGGCGGAAGTAACCACCGAAGTCGACGGCCGTCCCGGCGCGACGGCGCCGGCCGAGGTCGCCCGGATCCAGCGGCGCACGCTGCTGCTGCTCTGCCTCACCCAGATCGTCGGCGGCACCGGGATGACCATCGGGATGACCGTCGGGGTGCTGCTCGCCGCCCGGCTCGGCGGCACCGGGATCTCCGGTCTCGTGCAGAGCGCCTCGGTGGTCGGCGGCGCACTGCTCGCCGTACCGGTGAGCCGGATCATGCGCGACGGGGGCCGGCGGCCCGGTCTGATCGTCGCGTACCTGACCGGCGCGCTGGGCGGTGTCCTGATGATCGCGGCGGCGGTCGCCGACTGGGTACCGCTGCTCTTCGTCGGCGCGTTCTTCTTCGGCGGTGGCACCACCGCCGGGCTCCAGGCCCGGTACGCCGCCGTCGACCTGGCCGAGCCGGCCCGCCGGGGCCGGCACCTGTCGATCGCCGTCTGGGCCACCACCATCGGCGCGGTGACCGCCCCGAACCTCGCCGCGCCGGCCGACCGGGCGCTGGCCTGGACCGGGGTACCCACGCTGGCCGGCCCGTTCGTCTTCAGCGTGCTCGCCTTCGGGCTGGCTGCCGGCGTACTCCTGGTGTTCCTCCGGCCCGACCCGCTGCTGACCGCGCGCCGGCTAGCGGCCGCCGCCGCATCCGGCACCGGCGCATCCGGCACCGCCGCACCCGGCACCGGCGCCCGGTCCGGGCGGGACGACGGCCTGCGCGGCGCCTTCCGGGTGATCCGCGACCTGCCGGCGGCCCGGCTCGGCATCTCCGCCGTCGCGACGGGGCACCTGGTGATGGTCGGGGTGATGGTGATGACCCCGGTACGCCTCGGCGAGTGGCACTCCGACGCCCACCTGCTCCGGGTGGTCGGCATCGTGCTCAGCCTGCACATCGCCGGGATGTTCGCGCTCGCCCCGGTGGTCGGCTGGCTCACCGACCGGGTCGGCCGGCGGGCCGTGATCCTCGGCGGGCTCGGCCTGCTCCTCGCCGCCTGCGCCGTCGCCGGGACCGCCGGGCACGACACCGTCCGGATCTCGATCGGGCTCACCCTGCTCGGGCTGGGCTGGTCCGGCACGATGGTGGCCGGCTCGACCCTGCTGTCGGAGTCGGTGCCGGCCGAGGTACGCCCGGCGGTGCAGGGGCTCTCCGACCTGACCATGGGGCTGGCCGGGGCGCTCGCCGGGGCGCTGAGCGGGTTTGTCATCCAGGTTGCCGGCTATCCGGTGCTCAACGCGCTGGCGGCGGTCGCGGTGGTCCCGCTGCTGGCGCTAGCGTTGCGGACGGCGCCGCCGCGGGTGCGGGCAACCGGTGCCTGAGGACGGGCGGGCGGGTGCCCGTCGCGGAAGGGGATTGGTGCGGTGCGGCTGACGGACTTCTGGGCGCGGCTGGAGCAGGCATTCGGCCCGGCGTACGCCGGCAGCATCGCCGCCGACCAGGTGTTGCCGCAGTTGGGGGGCCGGACCATCCGGCAGGCCCTGGAGGCCGGCGAGGAGACCGTCGTGGTGTGGCGGGCGGTCTGCGCGGCGTACCCGGACCGGGTGCCGGCCCGGCTACGCTGACTTTTGATCGACGCGCGTCTCAAAGTGATCGTTTGGGCACTTGCAGTAGTTTGGCGTGTCGTGTGCCGAGTCGTACACCTGTTCGGCTATTGTCCACAGCATGGTGCTCGTCCACAGGTCACGGCCGGCCGGCTGTTTTCTGTCGGACCGAGCGCCTAGCGTGTGCGCGTGACGAAAAGCTCAGCGAAGATGCCGGCGAAGGCAGGGGTGGCAACCATGGCGGCAGGACCTGACCGGGAGAAGGCACTCGACCTTGCTCTCGCTCAGATCGACAAGCAGTTCGGCAAGGGCTCGGTGATGCGGCTGGGGGAGCGGCCGGTCATCCAGACCGCCGTGATCCCGACCAGCTCCATCGCGCTCGACGTGGCGCTCGGCGTGGGGGGCCTGCCGCGCGGCCGGGTCGTCGAGATCTACGGACCGGAGAGCAGCGGTAAAACGACCGTCGCGCTGCACGCGGTGGCCAACGCGCAGAAGGCCGGCGGCATCGCCGCGTTCATCGACGCCGAGCACGCCCTCGACCCTGAGTACGCGAAGGCGCTCGGCGTGGACACCGACGCGATGCTGGTCTCCCAGCCCGACACCGGTGAGCAGGCGCTGGAGATCGCCGACATGCTGATCCGGTCCGGCGCGCTGGACATCATCGTGATCGACTCGGTCGCCGCGCTGGTGCCGCGCGCCGAGATCGAGGGCGAGATGGGCGACAGCCACGTCGGCCTCCAGGCCCGGCTGATGAGCCAGGCGCTGCGGAAGATCACCGGTGTGCTCAGCCACACCGGCACCACCGCGATCTTCATCAACCAGCTCCGGGAAAAAATCGGTGTCATGTTCGGCTGCATGTCGTACTCGACGAGGGTCACCCTCGCGGACGGCACACAGGAGAAGATCGGCAAGATCGTCAACCAGCGGATGGACCTCGAGGTGCTCTCGTACGACCCGGAGACCGACCGGGTCGAGCCCAAGCGGATCGTCAACTGGTTCAACAACGGTCCGACCGATGAGTTCCTCCAGTTCACGGTCGCCAAGTCCGGCGGCAACGGGCGCGCGCAGTTCGCCGCCACCGCCAACCACCTTGTCCGGACTCCGGGCGGCTGGCGCGAGGCCGGCGAGTTGATCGCCGGTGACCGGGTGATGCTGGCCGAGCAGCGCCGGCTCAGCGAGCAGCAGTGGCAGGTGGTGCTCGGCTCGCTGATGGGTGACGGCAACCTCTCGCCCAACCGGCGGGACCGGTCCGGTGTGCGATTCCGGCTTGGCCACGGCGCCGAGCAGGCCGGCTACCTCGACTGGAAGGTATCGCTGCTCAGCAACATCCCGCATTCACGGCGGACCGACGCCCGGGGAGCCGTCTTTGCGGACTTCACTCCGCTGCCGGAGCTGGACGAGTTGCGTCGGGCGGTCTACCTCGGCGACGGGAAGAAGCATCTGAGCTGGGACTACCTCAAGGCACTGACGCCGCTCGCGCTCGCGGTGTGGTACATGGACGACGGCTGCTTCACGCTGCGATCCAAGGGGGTCCAACAGCGTACCGAGGGTGGCTCGGGCCGGATCGAGATCTGCGTCGAGGCGATGGCCGAGGGCACCCGCGAACGACTGATCGAGCACCTGCGGGACGCGTACGAGCTGAAGGTGAAGCTGGTGTCCCGGGGCGCCCGGCAGATGCCGTACCTCCAGTTCACCACCGCAGCCTCCGCGAAGTTCCAGGAGATCGTCGCGCCGTACGTACCCGTGGTGATGGAGTCCAAGCTGCTTCCGCGCTTCCGCGGCGGGTGTGTCGTCCAGCCGGAGTTCGTGTCGGCGGAGCTGACGCCGGTGCCGGCCCGGATCATCGACGTACGGGTGAAGCCGAAGACCCGGTCGATGAACCGGTTCGACATCGAGGTCGAGGGCAACCACAACTACTTCGTCGACGGTGTAATGGTGCACAACAGCCCCGAGACGACCACCGGTGGTCGGGCGCTGAAGTTCTACGCCTCGGTCCGGCTCGACGTGCGACGCATCGAGAGTCTCAAGGACGGCACCGACGTGGTCGGCAACCGGACTCGGGTCAAGGTCGTCAAAAACAAGTGCCTCGCCGAGGGCACGACCGTTTTCGATCCGGTCACCGGCCGTGCTCACCGGATCGAGGACATCGTGGACGGGCGTCTACCCGTCTCGGTCGTCGCGGCGGCGAAGGACGGCACGCTCCACGCGCGTTCCGTCGTCTCCTGGTTCGATCAGGGCGAGCAGGATGTGATCGGTGTGCGCCTGCGGGGCGGAGCGCTGCTGTGGGCTACGCCGGACCACAAGATCATGACTGACCGCGGGTGGACGGTCGCGGGTGAGCTGACACCGGGAGATCGGGTGGCGCAGCCGCGGCAGTTCCGTGGCTTTGGCAACTATCAGCCATACTCTCCGGACCAGGCGCGGATGCTCGGCTACTTGATCGGCGACGGATATGTCGGCGGAAAGACGCCGATCCAGTTCATCAACATCCAGGAGTCGTTGAAGGCCGATGCCGCCCAGATCGCGGGTGGACTGGGGTGCGCCACACACACCCACGCGGACAAGCTGGCGATCTCGTTCTCCCATCGGCCTGGTGAGCGTAACGGGCTACTTGAGCTGTGCCGCCGCGCGGGGATTTACGGGAAGTTGGCTTGGGAGAAGACCCTGCCCGCCGAGTTCTTCCACCCGGACCTGTCCGACGAGGTCGCGGGCAACCTTCTCTTCGGCCTACTCGAAAGCGACGGGTGGGTGAGCAAGGAACAGACCGGTGCCGTCCGGGTGGGCTACACGACTACGTCGGAGCAGTTGGCACACCAGCTTCACTGGCTGCTGCTGCGGTACGGCATTGCCAGTTCGGTCCGGCACTATGACCCGACCGGCCAGCGCCCGAGTATCATCGAGGGACGCCGTGTCCAGGCGAGGCGGGTGTGCTACGAGGTCAGAGTTGCAGGCAGTGACAATGTCGCGGCCTTCGCCGAGGCGGTTCCACTGTGGGGGCCACGCGGGCAGGCGCTGCGTAAGGCGCTGGACGGTCAGAACGGACGCCGTCGCGGTTCGCAAGCGGGCTATCTTTCGTCGGCGGTGACCGAGCCGGTGCTGGCACACCTGGCGAATCAGGGAATCACGCCGAAACTCGCAGCCCAGCTCATCGGGGCAACCGCCGGTGACCCCCGTGGCGGAATGAAGCAGGTCCTGGGATTGCGTCAGATCCGGCGGGATCGGCTCTCCGCGCTGGCCGACGCTCTCGATGACGCGTTTCTGCGCGAGATCATTGCCGAGCAGGTGCGCTATGCGACGGTCAAGGAGATCTTGCCGGCTCGACGTGCCCGGACGTTTGATATCGAAGTCGACGAGCTGCACACGTTCGTCGCCGACTCGGTGATCGTCCACAACTGTGCAGCCCCATTCAAGCAAGCCGAGTTCGACATCATGTATGGCAAGGGCATCTCCCGGGAGGGCTCGCTGATCGACGTCGGCGTGGAGCAGTCGATCATCCGCAAGTCCGGTGCCTGGTACACCTACGACGGTGACCAGCTCGGCCAGGGCAAGGAGAAGGCCCGCGAGTTCCTGCGGGAGAACCCGGACGTGGCGGCCGAGATCGAGAAGAAGATCCTGGAGAAGCTCGGTGTCGGGCTGGCGGCCGGGACGGACGCGACCGGCGGACCGGAGCTGCCGCCGGTGGACTTCTGACGTCTCGACTGAGTCCACATCGACGTGCCAGGACGACGTGGAGCCCGTACGGGCCGGGGGTGGGACGCCGCCCCGTCGGCCCGTACGGGCGGCAGTGGAACCGGCCGTGCACGCCGGGGCCGGTCAGGTGGCTCCGGCACCCCGTCCGGGCGGTGGCCCGCCGGGGCGGCGGGACCGGATGATCTGGCAACCGACGAGGCGCCGGCGCCGACGACCCCGCGTGACGAGGCGGAGCGGGCCCGGGAGATCTGCCTGCGGCAGCTCGCCGTGCGTCCGCGCACCCGGGCCGAGTTGGCCGCCGCACTCGCTCGGCGGGGCATCTCCGAAGAGGTGGCCGTCCAGGTTCTCGACCGCTACGACGAGGTCGGCATCATCGACGACGCCGCTTTCGCCCGGGCCTGGGTGAGCAGCCGTCACCAGGGCCGGGGGCTCGCCCGTCGGGCGCTCGCCAACGAGCTGCGCCAGCGGGGCGTGGACGCCGACATCGCGACCGAGGCGCTCGGCGAGTTGGACGAGTCGACCGAGGCCGAGACCGCCCGGCAACTGGTCGTCCGGAAACTGCGTACCGCCACCGGCTCGCCCGAGGCGGTCTTCCGGCGGTTGGTCGGAATGCTGGCCCGGAAGGGCTATCCGCCCGGGGTGGCGATCCGGGCCGTCAAGGACGCGCTGGCCGAGCGGGACGCCGAGGCGGCCGAGTTCGCCGACCAGATCGACGCGGACGCGCTGGCCGAGGCCGGCGCGGAACCCGATCGCGACGCTCTCTAGGAACACCCCGGGAGATGCCGTCAGGCCGGCTGGGAGCGCTTCCGTATCGACCGCCAGAGGTGGTCACCGAGGCCCGAGGCAGGAGTCGGATTCCGGACTCGCCCCCTTATGCCCACCCCGCTATCAGCCTCCAGTGAGCGTGCCGTCGCGCTACGTCAGGCACCTGGCCGGATCATGAGTTTCTTGACCGAATGCCCCATCGCGACCTAGCCTCGCCTTAGACGAGTTTTCCCGACCATCGCAGGCTAAGCGCACAACATAGATCGCGTAACAGTACGGCATCACTTCGGGCCAGTTCAGTGGCCAGATACTCGGTTACCGGGCGGGCCGGTCCGGCAACCGCAGCAACAGCAGCACCCGGTCGTCGGCGGTGTCCCCGGGGGCACTGCCCGGTGGCCGTACCCTCGGCCAGCCGCCTCGGTCGGGCGTCGTGACAGCCGTAGGGGCATCCTCACCCACGGGATGCCACTCCGGCGCTTGACGGGCACAGGGGAGGCGGCCATGACCGAGCGGGCCAGGATCGGTAGCGGGTTCAGTCACGCCGGAGCGCACCGGTGAGCGGCCTCGAAGGGATACTGCTGGCGGCCATCGTAGGACTGGTCGCGCTGGTGCTCGTCGCGATCAGCCTGGGCGCCCGGGCGCTGCGCCGGATCGGCAGCGTGGCCGCCGCGCCGCCGCCGGACGACCCGGCCTTCGTCGCCGAGAAGGACCGGCAGGAGCAGTCGCTGGCCGCGCTGCGTACCGCCGCCGACGAGGCGTCGTCCAGCGTCGACACGGCCAAGTCGGCCGCCGCCGCGGCCCGGGCCGACGCCGCCGCCGCGAAGGCCGAGGCGAGCGCCGCCCGGGCCGAGGCGCAGCGGGTGCTGGACGCCGCCCGGGCCGAGGCCGACACCGTACTGGACCGGGCACACCGGCAGGCCGAGGCGGACGCCGAGCAGGTGCGCGCGGCAGCCCGCCGCAGCGGCGAGCGGGAGATCTCGCTGCTCGCCTCCACCACCCGGGAACAGGCGGCGGAGGTGGAGCGGCGAGCCCAGCGGATGGACGATCGGGAGCGGCTGCACACCGAGGAGGTGGAACGGCTCGCCGAGCGGGAGCGCCAGCTGACCGCCGCGACCGCCGAGCTGGCGGCCCGGAAGGCGGCGCTGGTCGCCCGGGAGACGGCCCTGGCCGAGGCGGAGGAGCAGCGCAAGCGGGAGCTGGAGCGGATCGCCGGGCTGACCGCCGACGCGGCCCGGGCCGAGCTGGTGGAGGCGATCGAGGGACAGGCGAAGCGGGAGGCGGCGATCCTGGTCCGGGACATCGAGGCCGACGCCCGGAACACCGCCGAGCAGCGGGCCCGGCACATCGTGGTCGACGCGATCCAGCGGGTGGCCAGCGAGCAGACCGCGGAGAGCGTGGTCAGCGTGCTGCACCTGCCCGGCGACGAGATGAAGGGCCGGATCATCGGCCGCGAGGGGCGCAACATCCGGGCCTTCGAGTCGGTCACCGGGGTCAACCTGATCATCGACGACACTCCGGAAGCCGTACTGCTCTCCTGCTTCGACCCGGTGCGCCGGGAAATCGGCCGGTTGACCCTGGAGAAGCTGGTACTCGACGGTCGGATCCACCCGCACCGCATCGAGGAGGTCTTCGAGACCGCCAAGCACGAGGTGGAGCGGCTCTGCCAACGGGCCGCCGAGGACGCCCTGGTCGAGGTGGGCATCACCGAGATCCATCCCGAGATGGTGAGTCTGCTGGGGCGGTTGCGCTACCGGACGTCGTACGGGCAGAACGTGCTCAAGCACCTGGTCGAGACCGCGCACATCGCCGGGATCATGGCCGCCGAGCTGCGGCTGGACGTGCCGCTGATCAAGCGGTCCGCGTTCCTGCACGACATCGGCAAGGCGCTCACCCACGAGGTGGAGGGAAGCCACGCGCTGATCGGCGCCGACCTGGCCCGCAAGTACGGCGAGGCGGAGGAGGTCGTGCACGCGATCGAGGCGCATCACAACGAGGTGCCGCCGCAGACCGTCGAGGCGGTGCTGACCCAGGCCTCCGACGCCTGTTCCGGCGGTCGGCCGGGCGCCCGCCGGGAGAGCCTGGAGGCGTACGTCAAGCGGCTGGAACGGATCGAGGAGATCGCCGGCGGCAAGTCGGGCGTGGAGAAGGTCTTCGCCATGCAGGCGGGCCGGGAGATCCGGGTGATGGTCAAGCCGGACGACGTCGACGAGATCGGCGCGGCGGTGCTGGCCCGGGACGTGGCGAAGCAGATCGAGGAGGAGCTGACCTATCCCGGTCAGATCCGGGTGACCGTCGTACGCGAGTCCCGGGTCACCGAGATCGCCCGCTGACGGCCCGTCCTCCTCGAACCCGCTGGTGAAGCCAGCCTCACGCCCCGGCCTGAATGCCATTTGGTGGCGGCCGGGAGGTGAGGCTGGCTGCGTGAGGAGAGCGGCGGCGCGGACTGCCTCAGCCGACGCTGGCGGTCCCGCTCGCGGGGTTACCGATGTCCTCGGTTTCCGCCACCGGGGCGGCCGTCTTCGGAGTCCGCATCATCCGTTTCTGGAGCCACCAGGCCAGCATCGAGAGCAGGCCGCAGATGGAGATGTAG
This sequence comes from Plantactinospora sp. B6F1, assembly GCF_040120695.1. NCBI lineage: Bacteria > Bacillati > Actinomycetota > Actinomycetes > Micromonosporales > Micromonosporaceae > Plantactinospora > Plantactinospora sp. B6F1. The sequence continues at coordinate 101,875 of NZ_JBEEAC010000012.1, forward strand.
ATGACGGCGATGATCAGGTACGTCGGCACGTACGGCAACCCGAACGACAGCCGACCGCCGATCGTCTTGCCGACGTAGAGCAGCTCCGGATAGGTGATGATGAAGCCGAGCGCGGTGTCCTTGAGCAGCACGACCAGCTGGCTGACGATCGCCGGCAGCATCGAGCGCACCGCCTGGGGCAGCAGGATCAGCCGGAGTACCTGGTTCTTCCGCAGGCCGATCGCGTACGCGCCCTCGGCCTGGCCCCGCGGAACGGCGTTCAGGCCGGCCCGGAAGATCTCGGCCAGCACCGAGCCGTTGTACAGGGTCAGCCCGATGACCAGGGCCCAGAGCTTGTCGATCGGCCAGCCGTACTGCAGCGGCACGTAGTAGCCGAAGAAGATCAGGATCAGCAGCGGGATGGCCCGGAAGAGTTCGACGACGAAGCTCGCCGGCGCCCGCAGGATCCACCGGTCGCTGAGCCGGGCGCTGGCGAAGACGGCGCCGAAGAGCAGGGCGAGCACCGTGGCGATGCCGGCCGCCTTGAGGGTGGCCCAGAGCCCGTTGAGCAGCTCGATCTGTACGGCCTCGAACTTGAACTGCTCCCACTTCAGCGCCTCGAACTGGCCGGTCTGCCACAGCCGGTAGCCCACGAAGGCGATCAGACCGGCGATCCCGGCGATCGCGAGGATCCCGATCAGGCCGTTGCGGCGGCGTGCTTTCGGCCCCGGCAGGTCGTAGAGAACCGTCGCCTGACTCACCGTGCCACCGTCCACTTACGCTCGAGGAACCGCTGGAGGTAGACCAGCGGAAGGATGAGGATGAGGAAGCCGATCGTGATCCAGAGCAGCACGGCGAACTGCGGTTCACCCCGCTCGGCCATGTACGCCGGGATGGCACCGGCCTCCAGCACAGAGAATCCGGCGGCGATGGTGGTGTTCTTGAGCATCGCGATCATTACGCTCATCATCGGCGGCACCATGGAACGGAACGCCTGTGGCAGGACGATCAGCCCGAGTACCTGGTCGAAGGTCATGCCCAGGGCGCGGGCCGCCTCGGCCTGTCCGGCCGCCACGGTGTTGACGCCGGACCGGACCACCTCGCAGACGAATGCGGAGGTGTAGAGCGTGAGCGCGATGCAGGCGGCCGGGAAGTAGTCGATGTTGACGTCGAGTTTCGGCACCGCGAAGACGAGGAACGCGAAGACCAGCGTCAGTGGGGTGTTACGCAGCAGGTTGACGTACGTCGCCCCGAACGCGCGCAGCGCGGGAACCGGGGAGACCCGCATCGCACCGAGCAGGGTACCGAGAAGGAGGGTGAAGACGGCGGAGCGCAGGAAGAGATTGACGGTAGTGGTGAACCCGTCGATGAATAGGACCCGGTTGTCCGTCAGTACGCGGAAGAACTCGCCCATGCCTCGCTCTCAGTCGTCGCCAGGCCGGGCGGGGAGCGGGAACTCCCCGCCCGGCGTCGTTAGCAGATCAGATTGCCCTCAGCGGCGCTCAGTACCGCTCCACCGTCGGCGGGCTGGCCGAAGAGCCGGACTTGCCCAGCGTGCCGTCGTAGATCTTCTGCCAGGTGCCGTCGGTGAACGCCGCCTCGATCTGGTCGTTGACGTAGTCCCGCAGCGCCTTGTCGTCCTTGGGCAGGCCGATGCCGTACTTCTCGGTGCTGAACGGCTCGCCGACGACCTTGAGCTCACCGGCCGCCTGCGCCGCGTAGCCCTTGAGGATGGCGTCGTCGGTGGTGAGCGCGTCCACCTTGCCGTCGAGCAGCTGCGACACGCACTCGGAGTACGTCTTGAACTCGACGATGTTCTCCGGCTCGGTCAGGCCCTCGTCCCGGATCTTCTGGATCGGGGTCGAACCGGTCGCGGAGCAGACCTTCTTGCCCTTGAGGGTGTCCTTGCCGGTGATCGCGGTCTCGTCCTTGCGGACCAGCAGCGACTGCCCGGCGACGTAGTACGGCCCGGCGAAGGAGATGTCGTTCTTCCGCTTGTCCGTGATCGAGTAGGTGCCGACGTAGTAGTCGACCTCGCCACCCTTGATCGCGGTCTCCCGGTTCGCCGACGGGATCTCCTTGTATTCGATCTTCGACGGGTCGATCCCGAGCTTGCTCGCGATGTACTGGGCGATCTCGATGTCGAAGCCGCAGCGGGTGCCCTGGGCGTCCTTGTAGCCGAGGAATGGCTGGTCGAACTTGACGCCGACGGCGACCTTGCCGGCCGCCTTGATCTTGTCGTAGGTCGGGCTGCCGGTGATGGCGACGTTGGAGGCCGGGGTGAAGGTGGTGCCGGACGACTGGCAGGTGTCGCCGATCGGCGCGTCGGAGCCGTTGCCGGCGCCACTCGGCGTCGGCGCGCCCTCTTCACCGCAGGCCGCCACCGACAGGGCGAGCGCCGCCATAGCGGTCAATGCCGCCATGCGTGCGATACGCATTATCTTTCTCCTCCTCTTGGTGGAGCGGCGCCCGCAGCGACGCTCCACATACTGGACAACTAGTGGGTCAGGATCTTCGACAGGAAGTCCTTGGCCCGCTCGCTGCGCGGGTTGCCGAAGAACTCGTCCGGCGGCGCGTCCTCGACGAGCTGGCCGTCGGCCATGAAGATGACCCGCTTGGCAGCGTGCCGGGCGAAGCCCATCTCGTGGGTGACCACGACCATCGTCATTCCGTCGGTGGCCAGCGAGGTCATCACGTCCAGCACCTCGCCGACCATCTCCGGGTCCAGCGCGCTGGTGGGCTCGTCGAAGAGCATCGCCTTCGGCTGCATGGCCAGGGCCCGGGCGATCGCGGCCCGCTGCTGCTGCCCGCCGGAGAGCTGGGCGGGGTACTTGTCTGCCTGGCTCGCGATTCCGACCCGCTCCAGCAGCTGCATGGCGCGGTCCCGGGCGACGGCCGGCTTTTCCTTGCGGACCTTGATCGGGCCGAGGGTCACGTTGTCCAGAATGCTTTTGTGGGCGAAGAGATTGAACGACTGGAAGACCATGCCGACCTCGCTGCGCAACCGGGCCAGGGCCCGCCCTTCGGCCGGTAGCGGCTGACCGTCAAACGTGATCGTCCCGGAGTTGATCGGCTCCAACCGGTTTATCGCGCGGCACAGCGTCGACTTTCCGGAGCCGGACGGGCCGATGACCACGACCACCTCGCCCCGCTGCACGGAGAGGCTGACGTCCTGCAACACGTGCAACGGGCCGAACCACTTGTTGACGCCGTCAAGCCTGATGAGCGGCTGGTCGGTCGTACCGGTCACGTCGTCTCCTCGCTGCGCTCGTCGGCGCCATGACCCGGTGTGCTGAGCCGGCTGACGCCGTCGCTCCGCTCGGTCATGCCCCTACCTGTCTCGTCCACGATCTGTCGCACCGGATTCCGCTGAATCGGTGACGCAACTCTAGGGGACCTGACGTGCTGGAATGCAATCGAGTTCATCACGGGGCGGTAACACCGCCAGCGCCGATCGGGGCTGTCTGCTAGGACTTGTTGACTCTGAGTGACGCCCCGCTGATGGTGCCTCTCGGGCGACGCGGACTGCTGGTGACCGGAACCTGACATCGGAGTGCAGCGGGGGACGAGCTGGCGGAGGCGTACGGGAATCGAACCCGCCCGACCGAGCTACTCGGTCGCATCGGTTTTGAAGACCGTGAGGACCACCAGGCGCCTGCCCGCCTCCGTGGCCAGCGGCGTTGTTCCGCCCCTGATCGTAGGGGGTGCGCCATTCGGGTGCTTCGCGGAGCCGCCTATCAGCCCCATCGACTGGACCCGGCATGGACACGTCGCGACACGACCCTGATCACCGACCTGCCGGACACGCTGGAGGTGTTCGTCGCGCTCACTGCGGCGCATCAGGGCGTAGCCACGTCCGCCCGCGCCACCCGTACCGGCGGGGACCCCGGTGCCCTGTCAGCGGAGCTAGGTTCGGTAGCCCTGGCTGCGGGGGTGAGACACGCAGCACGGCGGCCCCGGTCTCTTCAGGTGCCGGGGCCGCATCGTCGTGCGGGGCGTCAAACCCGGGCGGCTTGTACGCCCTTGGAGTGATAGTCGGCGCGCGCTGCCGGGCCCTGACCCCAGTTAGCGGTGCATCCCTCGATCGCGTGGATCGCGCTGCGGATGACCGCCATCGACTTGCTGATGGCGGTCGCTTCGTCATCGGCGGCGATGACGAGCTCCACTACTACTGCCCCGCGGTCCGCTTCGCTCGACGTGGCAACGTCTCCAATGTCGCTGTTGCAGGCTTCCAGGTCGAGTAGCGCGTCCATCAGCCGCTCGCCTTCCCGGTGAAGCTCCTCCGTCGGCAGTCGTGAGCCGTCTGGCAGCCGTACGGCGAACTCGTGGGCGATGTGTACCTGCATCATCTGCTCTTACCCCCTCCTTCGTCGCTCCAACAACTCTTCTGCCGGGCCCACTTGATCACTTCTCTGCCATAGTTCGGGTTTGATGGAGTCAGGTGGACCTGTCGCTGGTGTAACCCGCAGGGGCAGCGGACGGTGTAGTACTTCGGCGGGTCAAGAATCTTGTACCCATGTCGGTGAAGGACCTTCAGTACAATCTCAAGATCCTTCTTTGGGTGCTTCTTCCAGTAGCCCAATACTGCCTCCTGAGAGGGGCTCAGGGTAGCGTTTGTGCAACACAGGACAGGTCCCCGGTGACAAATCGGACAAGGGCATACGTGCTTTGACGCCCAGCATGACTGTCACGCGGCGAATCGGACAGCCGTACGGATGGTTACCACTTGATGTCGGAGCGGTGCTGAAGCGGCCCTGATCATGCAGCGCGGCCCTGTCCCAGCGGTAGTCCTTGACGGCGGGGACGAACAGCTGGTGATGCTCTGGCCCACCCTGATCACCGCCCTGGCCCGGGACCCGGACCGAGCGGCGACGAGCGGGTCAGCGGAGCCGGCGCCGTCGACCCGGCCCGCCCGGTCAGCTCCGGAGTCCTCTCGGCGCTCGCCACCCTGCACCGCGACGTCCCGAAGGCCGCCCGACGCTGCGCCGAGATCCTCGGCCAGCCACACCGGGCCACCCGGGACATCCCCGGCCACCTCCGGCTTCTGCCGACCTGGCACGCCCGGATGATGGCCACCAACGCCGCAGAGCCGCCCAGCAGCTCGGCACCGAGGTGACCGGGTGGCTCGGCCTCTCACTCCCGACGCGCTCGGCCTGATCGTCCCCGACCGGCGCTGCTGGGGTACTGCCCGAACCACAACGACCCGCTGACCCTGCCCGCTCCGGCTGCCGTCAGTCGACGGCAGGCTGCCGAGCTGTGGATAACTGGGTGCCCTGTGGATGGACGCCTGATCATGCCCCGGGTGTGGTAGGCGGGCTGTCCGGCCAGCACGCCGGGCAGGCACACAACCGCGTCACCGTGCCGGCGCCATCACCGATGATGACCGCACCCGGGCAGCCGTGCGGCGTGTCGCTCGGCAACGGTGGCGGCCGGTCCGCGAGCCAGCACGACATACAGATCGTCGTCTCACCCATCGGCGGCCAGCCGTCCCCGTAGCGTCTGCGTCACCTCACGCAGCTCCTCGGCGGTCACCTTGTCCGGGTGGGCGGCGCGGGTCAGGATCTCCGCGGCCTGCCCCGGCACCGGGTCGCCGATCCGGGTGAAGTCGCCGATCCGGGTGAAGTAGTCGACGGCCCACGTCAGGTACCGGCACTGCCCGTCGTCGTCGCACTGCCAGCAGCGGGCACTGTTGCGGTGCATGTGCAGGAACCGGCGGGCCGACAGGTCCTCCAGCGTCGCCGACCAGCCGTCGAACATGCTGGTCATCGACGACGCCTTGGCATCCGCACCCAGCGACGCAGCTCCGGATCCCACCGGTAGTCCTTGACCTGGTGGAGCCGCATCCAGATCCAGCCGCGAGTACGCCACAGCAGCACGTGATCACCTCCGGTACGCCACGGCGCCCCGGAGCACAGGTCACGGAGCGCCGCTCATGTGGTGGATGGTCAGGCCGGTCCGGAGCGTCCGGGGGGCGCCCCGGACCGGCCGGGGCCGCACGGTTGCGACCGGTGGTTCGACGTCCACCGCCGTGCGTCCCCGCCCGTCAGCCTCGCCGGTCAACCCAGGCGCAGGACAGCCACGGCGCGTCCTCTGGCTGTCCGCCGCGCTGTCCGCGGACGGCTACCCTCTCCCTGTGACCGACTATCTGGAAGTGGCCACGGCAACCGAGACGCGGGAGGCCGCGATGGCGCTCGCCGAGCATGCCGTCGGGGCCCGGCTGGCCGGCAACGCACAGGTTGTTGGGCCCATGACCAGCGTGTTTTGGCACCTCGGCGAACAGGGCACCGGGGAGGAGTGGCGTCTGCTGCTCTACACCACGGCGAACCGCTACGCGGAGCTGGAGGCCCTGCTGCTGGAGCGTCACCCGTGGGACAACCCGCAGGTGACGGCCACCCCGATCGTGGCCGGATCCGCGGCATGCCTGGCCTGGCTGTCCGAATCGGTCAGCCCCGAGGCTGGCCGCTGAACAGACCTTGCAGCTCCGTGGCGCAGGGCAGCAGCGCGTACGGGCCAAGCCGACCCAGGAACGCCTCGATCCGCTGCCCTGGCCGGGTCGATCCCACCCCGGTGGACAGCCGGACGGCGCGGCCGGCGGTGGCGCAGCCCTGCTCGACCTCGTTCGCGTCCAGGTAGGCGTCCGCCAGCCACGACAGGTACAGGGCCTTGTCCCGGGCGTGCGTGTCCTCGTACCGGCCGAGCACTGCCTCGAGGATCGGGATCGCCCGCATCGGCCGCCGCAGGACGGCCCAGCAACGACCTGCCATGATCTCCGCCTCGCGGTGGTCGACCCAGTACACCCAGTCGGGCTCGGGCCGGCCGTGGCGCTCAGTCAGGCACGTGGCTCCGAGGTCCAGATGCCGCTCTGTGTCGTCTGCGTGCCCGTTAACGGCGTGCACCCACGCGCGACGCAGATGCAGCAGCGCCCGGACGACCGGTGTCGCCGACTCGGCAGCCGTGTCGTACGCCGCCGTCATCGTCTCCGTCGCCCGGCGGCCAAGCGCCAGCTCCTGGTAGGCGAGGAAGACCATGGCGTTACCCGCCAGCGGCAGATCCCCGATGTCACGTGCGACCGCCAGACTGGACCGGTACCAACGCTCGGCGTCGTCGTGCCGGCCGGCGTCGAACGCCGCCCAGCCGGCCATCTGCGCTTGTTCCGCGAAGACCCTGAGTAACTCGCGCCCGGTGCTCTCTGTGTAGCTGCCGTCCTGGACGATCCGCAGCGTCGATTCCAGTTCGGTCGAGTACATCGCGACCGTGTCGGCGCCGCCGAGGTAGTCGTCGATCCGCCGTAGCCGGGCGGTCCGATCGGCGATCTGCTGGGGTGTGTCGGCACCGACCCGGCGGCCGTGGTGGAGGATCGCGTGCGGGAGCGCGACGGCCAGGCCAGCCCGGGCGATCACTTCCCGGCGGCGCATGCCGGTGCCGGCCAGTGCGGCGAGCGCCCCGCCCGCCCCGAGCGCCTCGTCGATGCGCTCGGCCGCCTGCGGCGTGGGCTCCTTCATCCCGGTCTCCAGCTCGTGCAGGTAGCTCTTGCCGTAGAAGGCGGTGGCGGCCAGCTTGCGCAGCGACATGCCGCGCTCGGTACGCAGTTCGCGCATCCGAGCCGCGAACCCGGTTTCAGGCATTGAGACTCCCAGGTAGCGGTCTGGGCGGCGGGCCACCGGCCGCTACTCTGGCGCCCGCCACTTCGGACGGTACAGCCAGCGGTAGCGTGGCGTCACGCGTCGTCGGATGACCTCTCGACTGCTCGCCGCGCCATCTCTGCTGGCCGGTCGCACTCGATCTCGGCGCGGATCTGACCCAAGATCTCGGTCAGCCGTTCGTGACCTCCCGGCCCTTGGGATGTCCGGGTCGAGTGGTTCGACGTGGCTCACGTTCGGCGCGATGACCGGGGCGGCCAGAAGGTGCCGCCCCCGGCTACCGGGGAGGCGTTCGTCCCGCCGCACCTGCGGACGACGTCACGGGGCGGACGGCGGTCACCGGCGGTCTGGGGTCACGGGACCGGAGCCCGAACTGTCCGGTGGGCGACCCGGATCGCCCGAACAGGACACGCTCGGTGAGCGTCTCCGGCGAGCTGCGCCGGAACCGAGTCCTTCTCCGACTACAATAGGTAGTCAAGGGTCGTCTATTTCGGCGGATATGGTCACAGACCGGTAACTTAGCCGCTCTCGACCTGGTGTGCCCGGCACCATCGGGGGTGAGGCCGTCACACCCAGGTACGGGATGTCCGGTCCGACGGGGGGATGCCCGACCGAGACCCGGCATCCAGCCACGAACGATTACGGCGAGGAGGCGGCAATGATCGAGCTGTGGAACTGGAGGACGGAGGGGCGCGTCGCCGCCTCGGAGATCCGCCTCGCACTTGCCGACGCGCTCGACGTACCGGTGCTGCCGCTCGGCGGGGTCGACCTGGCCCGGGTGCCGTCCGGCGCGCTGCTGGTGGACGTCTGGCACCGTCCCGGCGACTTCCCGAGCTCCGTCGACTGCTACGGCGTGCCGGCCGGGCTGCCGGAGGTCGGCGCCGTCGCGGCGTTCGCCCGCCGGCTGGGCCGGGCCTGTCTGCTGCCGGACGACACCCTCGACGCCGGCCGGCACCTGCTGGTCGCGGCGGACGGCACCATTCGGCCCGTGCACCACGACGTGCGCGACACCGAGGAGGGCGAGATCCTCTCCGAACAGCGGCTCTGCACCGTACTCAGCCCGCGCTGCCGGGGGTGGTCACCCTGTCAGCGGTCGCGCTGGGTCCCGGACTCGGTGATCCCGGCGCTCGCCGCCGCCTGACCGTTCGCCGCCGCCTGACCGTTCGCCGCCGCCTGGCCGTTCGCCGCCGCCTGGCCGGAGCCCTTCACCACGAGCTGGTCGAGCAGGGTCCGGGTCGCCTCGGCCACCGCGGCCACCGCCGCGTCGAAGGCCGCCGCGTTGTGCGCGGCCGGGGTGCGGAAACCCGAGATCTTCCGGACGTACTGCAACGCCGCTGCCTCGATGTCCGTCTCGGTGACGACCTCGGCGTACGGCTGGCGAAGGGTCTTGATGCTCCGGCACATGGCGCTACCTTCCGGTCGAGCGGGGTGGACGTCCCGGGGGAACAGCCTTCCCGGGCCCTGCGGATACTCTGTCACTGTCATGACTACCGCAGCCCCCGGCAGCCCGCGTACCTATCAGGTGCGCACCTACGGCTGCCAGATGAACGTGCACGACTCCGAGCGGATCTCCGGACTGCTGGAGCAGGCCGGCTACGTGCGCGCGGCCGATTCCGACGATCCGGACGTGGTGGTCTTCAACACCTGTGCGGTGCGCGAGAACGCCGACAACCGGCTCTACGGCAACCTCGGGCACCTCCGCCCGGTCAAGAACAAGCGTCCCGGCATGCAGATCGCGGTCGGCGGTTGCCTGGCCCAGAAGGACCGGGGCGAGATCGTCCGCCGGGCCCCCTGGGTCGACGTGGTCTTCGGCACGCACAACATCGGTGCGCTGCCGGTGCTGCTGGAGCGGGCCCGGCACAACGCCGCCGCCGAGGTGGAGATCCTGGAGTCGCTGGAGATCTTTCCCTCCACGCTGCCGACCCGTCGCGAGTCGACGTACGCCGGCTGGGTGTCGATCTCGGTGGGGTGCAACAACACCTGCACCTTCTGCATCGTGCCGGCGCTGCGCGGCCGGGAGAAGGACCGCCGCCCCGGCGACATCCTGGCCGAGGTTCGCGCCCTGGTCGCCGAGGGTGTGCTCGAGGTCACCCTGCTCGGCCAGAACGTGAACTCGTACGGCGTCGAGTTCGGTGACCGGCTCGCCTTCGGCAAGCTGCTCCGGGCCACCGGGGAGGTCGACGGGCTGGAACGGGTCCGGTTCACCAGCCCGCATCCGAAGGACTTCACCGACGACGTGATCGCGGCGATGGCCGAGACCCCGAACGTCTGCCACTCGCTGCACATGCCGCTGCAGTCCGGCTCGGACGACGTGCTCCGGGCGATGCGCAGGTCGTACCGGGCCGAGCGCTACCTCGGGATCATCGAGAAGGTCCGGGCGGCGATGCCGGACGCGGCGATCACCACCGACATCATCGTCGGCTTTCCCGGCGAGACCGAGGCGGACTTCGTCCGCACCCTGGAGGTGGTCCGGGAGGCGCGGTTCGCCTCGGCGTTCACCTTCCAGTACTCGAAGCGTCCCGGCACCCCGGCCGCGACCATGCCGGACCAGTTGCCCAAGCAGGTGGTCCAGGAGCGGTACGACCGGCTCATCGCGGCGGTCGAGGAGATCACCTGGGCGGAGAACCGGAAGCTCGTCGGTACCCCGGTCGAGGTGCTGGTCGCGGTCGGCGAGGGACGTAAGGACGAGCGGACCGGACGGCTCTCCGGCCGGGCCCGGGACGGCCGGCTGGTGCACTTCGCCGCCGGCTCGTACGAGGGGCGGATCCGGCCCGGTGACGTCGTGCGGACCACGATCAGCTACGCCGCGCCGCACCACCTGAACGCCGACGGGGAGCCGCTGGCGCATCGGCGTACCCGGGCCGGTGACGCCGCCGAGGCGGGGCGTGCCCCGCGTACCGGAGGGGTGTCGCTCGGGCTGCCCACCGTCGGCGTGCCGCCACCGCTGCCCGCGTCCGCGGCGGCCTGCGACCGCTGAGGCGTGCGCGGGCCGGCATCAGGATCTACCGGCGCCCCCGGGCGGACCAGGTCCACCCGGTGGCCCGGCTCAGCTCGACTGTTCGGCCAACTCCAGGAACCGTCGCTTGGCGGTGAGGGCCTGCTCGGCCTCGCGGATTCGCTTCGCGTCGCCGGCTGCCCTGGCCCGCTCCAGCCGCTGCTCGGCCTCGGCCACCTGGTCGCGCATCTGCGCGAGCAGCGGGTTGGCCGACGGCTCGGTCCGCCGCCACGCCGAGTCCATCGCCTGGCGGACCTTCTCGTCCACCGCACGCAGCCGCCGGTCCAGGTTGGCCGCCGCGTCCCGGGGAACCCGGCCCGCCTCGTGCCACTGTCCCTGGATTTCCCGCAGCTTCGCCTGCGCGCCGCGCGGGTCGGCGTCGACGTCGAGCGCCTCGGCCTCGGCGAGCAGGGCCTGCTTGCGTTCCAGGTTGCCGCGCTGCTCCGCGTCCCGGGCCGAGAAGACCTCGCTCCGCCGGGAGAAGAAGCTGTCCTGGGCCCCCCGGAACCGTTCCCAGAGTCGCTCCTCGGCCTCTTTGGAGGCACGCGGCGCCGCCTTCCACTGTGCCATCAGTTCCCGAAGCCGGTTGGCGGTGGCGGCCCAGTCCGTCGAGTCTGCCAGCGACTCGGCCTCGACGACCAACTCCTCCTTGGCCGCCTGGGCCTGCTTGCGCTGGGCGTCCAGGGTGGCGAAATGCGCCCCGCGCCGCCGGGTGAAGCCGTCCCGAGCGGCCGCGAACCGCTTCCACAGCTCGCCATCGGTCTTCTTGTCGACGCCGCGGATGGTCTTCCACTCGTCGAGGATCTCCTTGAGTCGGTCGCCCGCGGTCTTCCACCCGGTGGACTCCGCGGCGAGCTTCTCGGCCTCCTCGACCAGCGCCGTCTTCCTGGCCACCGCCTCGGCCCGGGCGGTTTCCCGGGCGAGGCGGGCCTCGCCCGCCTTGCTCTCGGCGAGTGTGGCCAGCCGGTCCAGTCGGATGGCGAGCGCGTCCAGGTCGCCGACCACGTGCGCCTCGGGGAGCGACGCCCGTAGCCGCCGGATGGTGGCGAGCGAACCCGACGGGTCCGCCGCCCCGGAATTGAGCCGGGCCTCTGTCAGGTCGACCTCGGTGACCAGGTCGGCGAAGCGGCGGGCGAAGTGGGCGAGGCCTTCCTCCGGCGCACCGGCCTGCCAGGAACCGACCATACGCTCGCCCTCGGCCGTCTTGACGTAGACGTTTCCGTCCGCATCCACCCGTCCAAAGGCAGTCCAGTCACTCATGAGCCCATCCTCGTTCTCCCGGCGCTGCCGGAGATGGGGGTCCCCGGCGGTCGCCGCCACGGCGCAGCAAAGTTTCTCCCGGCATTGTCACAGGTCCAACCCCGTCCGCGTCGAGCGCCTATCGTCGACCGTGACCATACGGTGTCCTTGACCGCACCCGGATCGTCTGCCCTTCGGGTGTAAGGTTCGCCCCCCGCTACGGTGGTGGGCGTGCCATTGGTCGCCGCCGCCGTCTGCCCGCACCCGCCGATGATCGTTCCGGAACTGGCCGTTTCCGCGTCCGGCGAGCTGGATGATCTCCGCCTCGCCTGCGCCGGGGCGGTCGATCGGTTGCTGGCGACCAGGCCGGACCTGGTAATCGTGGTGGGGGCCGGCGAGCGGACCGTCCGGCACGGGCCGGGCGACGCCGGCAGCTTCCGACCGTACGGGCTCGATCGGGTGCTGCGACTGGGTCCCGACGGTACCCGGACCGGGCGGGCGGACCTCCACCCGGAGCTGGAGGGCAACGACCTCGAACTGCCGCTGAGTCTGCTGATCGGTGCCTGGCTGCTGGACCGCGCCGGTGCCACCGGGCCGCGCCGGGGGCAGAGCGTCGCCACGGATACCCCGGCGGACGAGTGCCGGCGGATCGGTGCCGAACTGGTCGCGGATCCGGCCGGCCGCATCGCGCTGCTGGTGATGGGGGACGGGTCGGCCTGCCGGGGCCCGCGCGCACCGGGTTACGACGATCCGCACGCCCAGCCGTACGACGACCGGGTCGCCGCGGCTCTCCGGGACGCCGACGGTTCCGCGCTGCTCGGGCTGGAGCCGGAGCTGTCGACCCGGCTGCTGGTCGCCGGCCGGGCGTCCTGGCAGGTGCTCGCCGGTGCGACGGCCCGCAGCGGCGGATCCTGGCACGGCGACCTCAGCTACTACGCGGCGCCCTACGGAGTCAGCTACTTCGTCGCGACCTGGACCCCGTCCCGGCCGACCGGATCGCCCGGATCCGGCGGCGCGCACCGGCCGCCGCGATCTGCCGAACCGCACCGGCCGCCGCGATCCGCCGAACCGAAACGGCCGCCGCGATCCGGCGCGCCGGACGGAGCGCCGGTATGAGCGGGCGTGCCCGGATCGTCGCGGTGGTCGGCCCCACCGCCACCGGCAAGTCCGACCTGAGCATCGACCTCGCCAAGGCCATCGGCGCCGAGGTGGTCAACGCCGACTCGATGCAGCTCTATCGCGGGATGGACGTCGGGACCGCCAAGCTGACCCCGGCCGAGCGCGCCGGGGTACCGCACCATCTGCTGGACATCTGGGCGGTGACCGAACCGGCGAGCGTGGCGGCGTACCAGACACTGGCTCGGGCGGCCGTTGCCGACATCCTGGACCGGGGCCGGGTACCGCTACTGGTCGGTGGCTCTGGGCTCTATGTCCGGGCGGTGCTGGACGAGTTCGAGTTCCCCGGCACGGATCCGCTGGTCCGGGCGCGGTTGGAGGCGGAACTCGCCGAGTCGGGACCGGCGCCGATGTACGCCCGGCTGCGCGCCGCCGATCCGGTGGCGGCGGAGAACATTCTGCCCGGCAACGGGCGACGAATCGTACGGGCGCTGGAGGTGATCGAGCTGACCGGTGCGCCGTTCACCGCCGCACTGCCTCGACCGACCCCGTACTACGACGCCGTGCAGCTCGGGGTGGACCGGGCGACGGAGGCGCTGGACGAGCGGATCGCCCTACGGGTGGACCGGATGTGGGCCGACGGGCTGGTCGCCGAGACCCGGGCCCTGGTCGAGCGGGGACTGCGGGACGGCCGGACCGCCAGCCGGGCGCTCGGTTACCAGCAGGTGCTGCGGCTGCTCGACGGCGAGATCTCCGAGCCGGAGGCACGGGCCGACACGATCCGGGCGACCCGACGGTTCGTCCGGCGGCAGCGCTCCTGGTTCCGTCGCGATCCCCGGATCCACTGGTTGGACGGGGCCCGGCCGGACCTGGCGGAGGCGGCCCTCGCACTGCTCGCCGACCCGTCCGCCACCACCCCGGTGGAGCCGGCCCGCGACCCCCGCTGACCCGTCGCCGGCCTGCCACCGCCCACGTCACCACCGTTACCGCGCCAGATCCTCCCTCGGGACCGCTGGAACCGTGGGGACCGATGGTGCCGGAGGGGCTGCCCGGGCGCATCGATGGTGGGCTCGGGTGAGGGTGCCCGGCGGGGACGGGGTCCGCTCGGGGATGATGGAGGAGTGCGGTTCACCAAGGGCCACGGCACCGGCAACGACTTCGTGCTCCTGCCCGACCCAGATGGCCAACTCGGCCTGACCCCGTCGATCGTGGCGGCGCTCTGCGACCGTCGGCGCGGCATCGGCGCGGACGGCGTGCTGCGGGTCGTCAGGGCGGTCAAGCACCCGGACGCGGTCGGGTATGCCGGCGCCGCCGAGTGGTTCATGGACTACTGGAACTCCGACGGCTCCTTCGCGGAGATGTGCGGCAACGGGGTACGGGTCTTCACGAAATATCTGATCTCCAACGGGCTGGCCGAGCCGGTCGACGGCAGCCTGCCGATCGCCACCCGGGCCGGCGTGGTCCGGGCCGAGGTGACGGCCGGGGAGATCGCGGTGGATCTTGGGCGCCCCCGGATCACCGGAGGAGCGGTGGCCACCCTCGGCGGGCTGACCCTGGCCGGTACCGCCGTGGACTGCGGTAACCCGCACCTGGTCTGCGTACTGCCGGCGAGCGTCGCGCTGGCCGGACTCGATCTCACCCGTCCACCCGGGTTCGACCCGGCGGCGTTTCCGACCGGGGTGAACGTCGAGTTCGTCGCTGCCGAGGAGCCGGTCGACGGCGCCGATCTGCACGTGCGGATGCGGGTCTACGAGCGGGGCTCGGCGGAGACGCTCTCCTGCGGCTCCGGCGCCTGCGCGGTGGCGGCGGTGGCGTTGCGGGACGTTGGGCGTACCAGTGGCGCGGTGGCGGTGGACGTGCCCGGCGGCCGGCTGACGGTGATCCTGGACGACGAGAGTTGTTGGCTCGCCGGCCCGGCGGTGCTGGTCGCGCACGGCGAGATCGACCTGGCCGCGTTCACCGTCTGAGTCTCCCGGTCGCCGGTCGCCGGTCGGCCTCCTCAAGCTCCGGTACGGACCCCGGCGCGGGTCGCCGGGACGGTCAGCTCGACAGCGGGCTGGCCGGGGCGGCGGCCTCGGCGGCGACCTCGGGCAGGTCGGCCGGCCCGGGGTCCGCGGCCGGCGGGGGAGCGGGCTGCTGCGCCGCGGCCCGGACCGCCGCGGCCACCGCCGGTGCCACCCGGGAGTCGAAGACGCTCGGCACGATGACCGTCGGGTTGATCTTGTCTGCCCCGACGACGTCGGCGATGGCCCGGGCGGCCGCGATCGCCATCTCCTCGGTGAACTGCTCGGCGTGCGCGTCGAGCATGCCGCGGAAGACGCCAGGGAAGGCGAGCACGTTGTTGATCTGGTTGGGCTGGTCTGACCGACCGGTGGCGACCACAGCCGCGTGCCTGCGCGCGTCCCGGGGATCCACCTCCGGGTCCGGGTTGGCCAGCGCGAAGACGATCGAGTCGGGGGCCATCGCGGCGACATCGTCGCCGGTGAGCAGGTTGGGAGCGCTCACCCCGATGAAGACGTCAGCCCCGCGCAGCGCCGCCTTGAGCTCGCCGGAGAAGGCGTCCCGGTTCGTGTTCTCGGCGAGCCACTGCCAGGCAGGGTTCAAGCCGCCCAGGTTGCGGTGCAGCGGCCCCTGTCGGTCGTACGCGATGATGTCGCCGACGCCCTGCCGGAGCAGCAGTTTCATGATGGCCGTACCGGCGGCACCGGCACCGGAGACCACCACCCGGACGTCGGCGAGCTTCTTGCCGACCACCCGGAGGGCGTTGGTGAGCGCGGCGAGCACCACGATCGCGGTGCCGTGCTGGTCGTCGTGGAAGACCGGAATGTCGAGCAGTTCACGCAGCCGGGTCTCGATCTCGAAGCACCGTGGCGCGGCGATGTCCTCCAGGTTGATCCCGCCGTACTGCGGGGCGATCGCGCGGACGATCGAGACGATCTCGTCCGGGTCCTGGGTGTCCAGCACCACCGGCCAGGCGTCCACCCCGCCGAACCGCTTGAAGAGTGCGGCCTTGCCCTCCATCACCGGTAGTGCCGCCGCCGGACCGATGTTGCCCAGCCCGAGTACGGCCGAGCCGTCCGTCACCACCGCGACGGTGTTCCGCTTGATGGTCAGCCGCCGCGCGTCGGCGGGGTTCTCCGCGATGGCCAGGCAGACCCGTGCGACTCCCGGGGTGTACGCCCGGGAGAGCTCGTCCCGGTTGCGCAGCGCCACCTTCGGGGCAACCTCGATCTTGCCGCCCAGGTGCAGCAGGAAGGTCCGGTCGGAGACCTTGCGAACGTCCACCCCGTTCAGCCCGGTCAACGCCTTCACCACCTGGTCGGCGTGGGTGGCATCGGCGGTGTCGCAGGTCAGGTCGACGACCACAGTGGTGGGATCGGAGTCGACCACGTCGAGCGCGGTCACGATGGCGCCGGCCTCCCCGACGCAGGTGGTCAGCCGGCCGATGGCCGAGGCGTCCGCCGTTACGCTGATCCGGATGGTGATCGAGAATCCGGCGCTCGGCAGTCGGGTGATCGCCACGTGGTCCTCCGTCGTATTCCGCGGCTTCGTTGCCGTTGTCTGCATTCTCGCGTGCCGGGCCGGAGCCGCCATCGGCCGGGCCGGCCTCCGTCGCCATCCGACGACCCGCACCACCCTAGGCCGGGTCGCCGACGCCGCCGAAGCCAGCCCGGGCGGTTGAGACACCATCGACGTACCCTGCGGGGTTCTTACCGGGCCGGCGCCCGGCCGGGAATGTTCCGGCGGTGCCGCCCGTTGCGCAAGCTGCGGTTGCCTCGCGCCCGACGCGGTCGCCGGGCGGCCGCGTCAACGGTCGATGCCAACGGCTGATGCCAGCGGTCGATGGCCAACGGCTGATGCCAGCGGTCGATGGCCAACGTTCGATGGCCAACGTTCGGGACGCCGACGGCTGGTCTGCATAGCGGGGTGCGGGCATATCCGGGTGCGTGCGAGGGACGCGCGTGTCACGATTGAATGCCACCGGCGCGCACGGCCCACACCGATCCACCCGGAGAAGCCGCAAAGCGCCCAGACGGCGTGAGAGGCTCGAGATGGCCGCCCGCCCGGGCAACCGGAAACCCGGGCAACGAGACCCGCAAAAGAGACTCCGGGCAACCGGAGACCCGGCAACGGGAGCGTCAGGCCCGAGCGGAGACCGGAAACATCGAGACCGGAAACACCCAGATCAGGAGGAACGGCTTGCGAGACCAGGAAAGCTTCGTTCGGTTGGCCGACGAGGACCTTGACGCCATCGTCATCGATGGCGACGTCACCACCGGCGAGCTGGAACTGGAGGACCGCCAGGCGCTTCGCCGGGTCGCGGGCCTCTCCACCGAACTCGCCGACGTCTCCGAGGTCGAATACCGGCAGCTCAGGCTGGAGCGGGTGGTCCTGGTCGGCGTCTGGACGGACGGCACGGTGACCGAGGCGGAGAACTCCCTCGCGGAGCTCGCCGCGCTCGCCGAGACGGCCGGTTCGCAGGTGTTGGAGGGCCTGATCCAGCGGCGCAACCGGCCGGATCCGGCCACCTACATCGGCCGGGGCAAGGTCGACGACCTCGGCTCGGTGGTGGTGGCCTCCGGCGCCGACACGGTGATCTGCGACGGCGAACTGTCCCCGTCCCAGCTGCGCAACCTGGAGCAGCGCACCAAGGTCAAGGTGGTCGACCGGACCGCGCTGATCCTCGACATCTTCGCTCAGCACGCCAAGAGCCGGGAGGGTAAGGCCCAGGTCGAGCTGGCCCAGCTCGAATACCTGCTTCCCCGGCTGCGTGGCTGGGGTGAGAGCCTTTCCCGGCAGGCCGGCGGTAGCGGCCGTGGCGGTGGCGCCGGTGGTGGCGTCGGGCTCCGCGGTCCCGGTGAGACGAAGCTGGAGACCGACCGGCGCCGGATCCGTATCCGGATCTCCCGGCTCCGCCGCGAGATCAAGAACATGCGGACCGCCCGGATCACCAAGCGGGCCCGCCGGGCCCGCAACGGCGTGCCGGCCGTGGCCATCGCCGGCTACACCAACGCCGGCAAGTCCAGCCTGCTCAACCGGCTGACCAATGCCGGGGTACTGGTCGAGGACGCCCTCTTCGCCACGCTGGACCCGACGACCCGCCGGGCGTACGCCTCGGACGGCCGGGTCTACACCCTGGCCGACACCGTCGGGTTCGTCCGGCACCTTCCGCACCAGATCGTCGAGGCGTTCCGCTCCACGCTTGAGGAGGTCGCCGACGCAGACCTGGTCGTGCACGTGGTGGACGGTGCGCACGCCGACCCGGAGGAGCAGGTCCGGGCGGTACGTGAGGTGCTGGCCGAGGTCGGTGCGGACAAGCTCCCCGAGCTGCTGGTGGTCAACAAGACCGACGCGGCGGACGAGGAGACCCTGCTCCGGTTGAAGCGGGAGTGGCCGGACGCGGTCTTCGTCTCCGCGCGCACGGGGGCCGGCGTCGCGGACGTCCGGGCGGCGATCGAGGCCCGGTTGCCCCGTCCGGCGGTGGAGGTCCGAGTGGTCCTTCCCTACGATCGGGGTGACCTGGTCGCCCGGGTACACCGCCGGGGCGAGGTACTCGGCACGGCGCACCTGCCGGAGGGGACGAAACTGCACGTACGGGTGGACGAGGCGCTCGCCGCGGAACTGGCGCCGTACCGGGAGGTAGTGGCGTGACCGGCCGCTCCGTTGGCCGGTGACGGGCTCCATCGGCCCGGTGACGGACTTCGTTGGCCCGGTGACGGAGGGTTGATCACGCCGCGTCCCCGGTTGGCGGCGACTGCATGCGACACTGAGCGGATGCGGCGAGTCCTCTCCATGGTGCCGGTTGTCTCCGGCGTGCTCGGGTTGAGCCTGGGCCTGGTCGGAGCCAGTCTCGGTTTCGGAGTTGTCGCGGCCTCCGCCGCCGCCGGCAAGAAGGTCTGCACCATCACCGACGAGCGGATGACTGAGCTCTCCGGCATGATCGCCACGTCGAGTGGTTACGTGATGATCAATGACGGAAGTGAGGATCCGTCCCGGGAGCGGGTCTTCCTGCTGGACACCAAGTGCAAGCTGAAGAAGACCGTCCAGTACGCGAGCAACCCGCTTGACCCGGAGGATCTCGCGCTCTCTCCGGACGGCAAGACGGTCTGGATCGCCGACACCGGCGACAACGGCGACGAGCGGCGGACCAGCGTCGTGCTCTGGAGCATGCCGGTCAGCGGTGCCAGCAAGCCGGTGCTGCACCGGCTGACCTTTCCCGGCAACAAGCGGCACGACGCCGAGGCGCTGCTGATCGGGTCCGACAACGTACCGCTGATCATCACAAAGGCGACCGGCAAGGCCGAGATCTACCGCCCGAAGGCGGCCCTGAAGAAGAACAACGACGAGGGTGTGCCGCTGGCGAAGGCCGGTGAGATCACCCTGCCGAAGTCCTCCACCGCCAACCCGTTCGGCGCGGCGGGCCGGGTGACGATCACCGGCGCGGCGCGGTCGCCGGACGGCAGCCGGATCGCCCTGCGTACCTACGCGGACGCCTTCGAGTGGGACGTTCAGGACGACGACCTGGTCAAGACACTGACGACTGGGAAGCCTCGGATGACGCCCCTGGCCGACCCGTTCGGCGAGGCCATCGCCTACACCCCGGACGGCAAGAATTTCCTCACCGTTTCGGACGTCGCGTCACTCGACCAGGACCTGGACGTGACGGTGCTGAGCTACACCCCGAGCAACGAGGTGGCGGCCGCGGCCGACGGCTCCGGTACCGACAAGAAGAAGTCCGCGAAGTCCTGGACGGATTCGTTGACCCTCGACGACATCACCTACCTCATCGCGGCCGTGGGGGTGCTCGGCGCCCTGCTGGTCGGGCTCGGCGTCTTCGGGATCGTGCGGTCCCGCCGCCGGCCCAGGGAGGACGGCCTGGGAGCCGTTGGACCCGACGGTGACGACGTCGATCCGAGGGCCGGCCGGGAGGGCGCCTCGGGCGGCGACCGGGACCGTCCCGGTGGCCGGCGAGGCGACCACGACGACGGGGCGGACTGGGGTCCGGCCCGGTCCGGCGGGTACGACGACGGCTACCGCTCCGATCGCCCGGCCGACGACTACGAGCCGGTCGGCCGGGGCAGGCCGTCCGGCGGTGTGTACGGCGGGAAGCCGGTCGACGGCGGCGGTGTGTACGGCGCGAAGCCGGCCGGCGGAGGCGGCGTGTACGGCGGCGGCCGTCCTCCGGGCGGCGCCGGCGGCCGGCCCCATGGTGGCGGTCGCCCCCCACAGGGCGGTGGCGTCGGTCGACCCCCGGGTGGCGGTGGTCGCCCACCAGCCGGCGGCGGCGTGTACGGCGCTCCCGCTGGCGGTGGTGGTGCTCCGGCCGGCCGGCCGCGGGCCGGTGGCGGCGGTGTCTATGGCGGCCAGCCGCCGGGCGGCGACGGCCACGGTAACGGCAACGGTCGGGGTGCTCGCCCCGGGCCGGACGACCAGTGGGGCGATCAGCGTGGCGGCCCGCCGTGGAGTGGCCAGGGCGCCGGGCCCCGGGGCGGCGGGCCCCGAGGTGCCCAGTACGGCCAGCCCCGGCAGCGCTCCGGCGGGCATC
Source organism: Plantactinospora sp. B6F1 (assembly GCF_040120695.1). Classification (NCBI taxonomy): domain Bacteria; kingdom Bacillati; phylum Actinomycetota; class Actinomycetes; order Micromonosporales; family Micromonosporaceae; genus Plantactinospora; species Plantactinospora sp. B6F1. Next base: position 122,390 of record NZ_JBEEAC010000012.1, read on the forward strand.
CCGACGACTACGACTACCGCTGATCCGAGCACACCACCGGCCCGGCCGCGCAGATTCCGGCTCGATCCACCGCTGCTCCGGGATGGGTCCGACCCGCGTCGGGCCCATCCCGCCGGCGGTGGGGACCAACGGCCGGTCCGTCAGATCCGGCGGAGCACCGCCACGACCCGGCCCATGATGGTGGCGCTGTCCCCGGCGATCGGGTCGAAGGCGGAGTTGGCCGGCATCAGCCAGACGTGCCCGTCCCGGCGGCGGTAGGTCTTGACCGTCGCCTCGCCGTCCAGCATCGCCGCGACGATTTCTCCCGAGTTCGCGGTCGGCTGCTGGCGGACGACCACCCAGTCGCCGTCACAGATCGCCGCGTCCAGCATCGAGTCGCCCTTGACCTGGAGCATGAAGACCTCTCCCTCGCCGACCAGTTCGCGGGGGAGCGGGAAGACGTCCTCGACGGCCTGCTCGGCGAGGATCGGGCCACCGGCGGCGATCTGACCGAGCAGGGGCACGTAGGCCGGGGTCGGGCGCTGCGCCCGGGCGGTCTCGTCGTCGATCATCTCGCTCGGCGGGCGGACGTCCACCGCCCTTGGGCGGTTCGGATCGCGCCGGAGGAATCCCTTGCGTTCCAGTTCCTTGAGCTGATAGGCCACGCTCGACGGGGAGACCAGGCCGACTGCCTCGCCGATCTCCCGGACGCTGGGCGGGTAGCCGTAGCGCTCCACCCAGTCCCGGATGAACTCGAGGATGCGGCGCTGCCGGGCGGTGAGGTCGGCGGTGACCAGGTCCGGGAAGGCGCTCACCACCGGCGTCACCGCACGCAGTGCGGGGGCGCCCTCCCGGCTCCGCGTTCCGGCCGCGCGTCGGCTGGCCCGGGTGCCAGGTGTGGCGCTCTTCTGGGGCTTCTGCCGGCTCGTCCGGTCCTCGGTCGACACGTCGTCCTCCTGATGGCGGTGGGGGTGCCTTGGCGGCTCGTGGTGCGTCGTGGCTCGTGGTGCGTCGTGGCTCGAACCCGGTCCCGCGTGTCGCACGGTCCCGTTGTCGATGGTCAAAACCGTATAGGTGAGATCACGTAGTTTCAAACATCTGTACGACATTCTGTGCGGCGTGTCGCCTCCGTCGGCTCGACATCGAACGCGTGTTCTGATAAACCATCGTACGTCCGTTCGTTCGAACTGATGTTCGACCTTGGAGGTCGCGATGGGTGCGACGGGATATCCGAGAACCTCCCAGGGGGGCGGCCGGCTGCGGCTCACCCGCCGGGGGCGGCTGGTCGTGACCCTGTTCCTGCTGCTCCTCGTCGCGGGACTGGCGGCGATCCTCTCGCCCGCCTCCCGGGCCGCCGATCCGCCGCGTTCGCCCGAGACGGCGGTGGTCCGGCCCGGTGACACCCTCTGGTCGGTTGCCGAGCGGCACCGGCCCGGCCGGCGCCCGTTCCCGGTGATCGACGAGATCCGCCGGCTCAACGGGCTCGACGACCACACGGTGCACGCCGGTCAGCGGCTGATCCTGCCGGCCAAGCGGTAACCACTCGCCGACAGCGCGGTTGGAGAAGTTGCGGGCCGCGCCACGCCCCGTTCAACTTGACCTCGGCTCGTCGGCGACATACGGTCGACCCCTAGATGTAGTAGTGACAAGGGTGTAAGTCGCCTAGAAGTTGGGGTTTCACTACCCACAGCTCTCAGGTTCGCGCAACGCCACGGGAGCCGCCGAAGGTGGCTGGCCCGTAGGTGCCGGCTGCCTGTGGGCGGGGCCGCGTTCGCGGCGGCCCGACGGTGTGGTGGTTCCGCCGGCCCGGCGGTTCCCGCGGTTGCGAAGGAGGTCGGCGATGCGGTGTCCGTACTGTCGGCACGCCGACTCCCGGGTGGTCGACTCGCGCGAGGCCGACGATGGCCAGCTGATCCGGCGCCGACGGGCCTGCCCGGAATGCGGCAAGCGGTTCACCACGGTCGAGGAGCCGGTGCTCGCGGTCGTCAAGCGCAGCGGGGTCACCGAGCCGTTCAGCCGGACGAAGATCATCGGCGGGGTGCGGAAGGCGTGTCAGGGCCGTCCGGTGGACGACGACGCGATCGCCCTGCTGGCCCAGCGGGTGGAGGAGACGGTCCGGGCCAAGGGCGCGGCCGAGCTGCCCAGTCACGAGGTGGGGCTCGCCATCCTGGGCCCGCTGCGCGAACTGGACGAGGTGGCCTATCTGCGCTTCGCCAGCGTGTACCGGTCGTTCGAGTCGCTGGACGACTTCGAGCGGGAGATCGACGCGCTGCGGTCGGCGGCGGTGGCGCGGAGCCGGTCGGCGGTGGACGGCGTCGGGGCCGCCCTGCCGGCGGGCGAGCCGGCCAGTTAGTTCTTTTGGGAAACAGATCAGCGAGGCCGTACGGCGGGAAGAGTCGTGCGTGCGTAAGGGGGCGGATGAGATGTCGGGGGAAGGTGTGACAGCAAGTAAGTCACGTACCCGGGCGGCGGCGGCGACGGCCGGCCTGAAGGTCGAGCGCGTCTGGACCACCGAGGGGGTGCACCCGTACGACGAGGTGACCTGGGAGCGCCGGGACGTCGTCATGACGAACTGGCGGGACGGCTCGATCAACTTCGAGCAGCGGGGCGTCGAGTTCCCGGAGTCGTGGAGCGTCAACGCGGCCAACATCGTCACCACCAAGTACTTCCGGGGCGCGGTCGGCACGCCGGAGCGGGAGTGGTCGCTCAAGCAGCTCATCGACCGGGTGGTGCGGACGTACCGGGCGGCGGGGGAGCAGCACGGCTACTTCGCCAGCCCGGCCGACGCCGAGGTCTTCGAGCACGAACTGGCCTGGATGCTGCTGCACCAGGTGTTCAGCTTCAACTCGCCGGTCTGGTTCAACGTCGGCACCGCCTCGCCGCAGCAGGTCAGTGCCTGCCAACCGTACGACTCGCTGGTGAGCACCCCGGGTGGACTGGTGCCGATCGGTCGGCTCGTCGAGGAGAACGCGGTCGGCACGAAGGTTTACGACGCCCACGGGCTGACCAAGATCCTCGCGGTAAAGGCCAATGGCGTGAAAGACGTGTTGCGGCTGCACACCAGGGCCGGTTACACGCTTGATGTCACCGCCGACCACCTGGTCTGGAAGTCGACGGGCGAGGAAAGCGGCCAGTTCGTGCCCGCCGGCACGCTCGTCGCCGGCGACGCCCTCCAGTGGCACCGCCGGGACGCATACGGCGAGGACGAGATCCAGCTACGGGAGATCGCCGAGGCTGCGCTGGCCGGATGGATGCAGTCGGACGGCTTCGTCGGGCAGTACCCGCACGGTACGAATCGGTCGATGACGATCGAGGCCATCACGGTCAACGACTACGAGCTCGACTGGGTGGTGACCGCGATCGACGAGGTGTTCCCGGGAGCACACCGACACGAGCGCGAGGTCGCGACCCAGGACGAGAACCCGGACTGCCGGCGTACCCGCCTCTACGGCGAGCACCTGCGGCCCTTCGTGGACAAGTGGGGCCTGCTGCACCGGGGGACCGCGATGGAGGTGCCGGCCGCCCTCTTCACGGCACCACTGCCGGTGGTCGCCGCGTACCTGAAGAGCATCTTCCAGGCCGAGGGGTACGTCTCGGCGCGGGAAAGCTCCACCCGGGTGGCGGTCGACATGGTGTCCGAGAAGCTGATCCGTGGCCTGCAACGGCTGCTGCTGCGCTTCGGGATCTTCTCCCGGGTCTCCTACAAGGCCGACAAGCGGGAAGATCGTCTCGGTTGCTGGTCGCTGGGGATCCAGAATGACGGCGACCGGCAGATCTTCGCCGACGAGATCGGGTTCGTCGATGTCTGGAAGTCGGACCGGCTGGAGCAGGGGTTCGGCAAGCCGGGTCGGGCCGCGAAGCCGACCAAGCGGGTGCAGATCGACCGGATCGAGCGGCTCGGCCCGATGGAGGTCTACGACATCCAGACCGAGTCGGGGGAGTACCTTTCCGACAATCTCCGCGTGCACAACTGTTTCATCCTCGCCGTCGACGACTCGATGGACTCGATCCTCGACTGGTACAAGGAAGAGGGGCTGATCTTCAAGGGCGGCTCCGGCTCCGGGGTGAACCTCTCCCGGATCCGCTCCTCCAAGGAGCTGCTCTCCAGCGGCGGCACCGCCTCCGGCCCGGTCAGCTTCATGCGCGGTGCGGACGCCAGCGCCGGCACCATCAAGTCCGGCGGTGCGACCCGGCGGGCGGCCAAGATGGTCATCCTGGACGTCGACCACCCCGACGTCGAGGAGTTCGTGCTCACCAAGGCGCGGGAAGAGCACAAGATCCGCGCGCTGCGGGACGCCGGCTTCGACATGGACCTCGGTGGCTCCGACATCGTCAGCGTGCAGTACCAGAACGCCAACAACTCGGTTCGGGTCTCCGACGAGTTCATGCGGGCGGTGCAGGACGGCGGCACGTTCGACCTGCGCGGCCGACTGGACGGCAGCGTGATCGAGACTGTCGACGCCAAGGGGCTGTTCCGGACCATCTCCCAGGCCGCCTGGGAGTGCGCCGACCCCGGCCTGCAGTACGACGACACGATCAACGACTGGCACACCTGTCCGGAGACCGGGCGGATCACCGCATCCAATCCCTGCTTCACGGGCGACACCCTCGTGCACACTGACAAGGGTCTGATCCGGTTCGACGCGCTCATCGACCGGGCCCGGCAGGGCGAGAGCTTCGGCGTCTACACCCACGACGCCACGAATCCCGACGCAGCGGCCGATCAGATCGTGCTGACCAGGCCGGAAGCGTTCATGATCACCGGCACGAACGAGATCGTGCGGCTCGAGTTCGGCAACGGAATGGTGCTGCGGTGCACGCCGTCACACCGCATCTGGACCACGAACCGGGGGTACGTCGAGGCGCGGGAGCTGACCGAGGCCGATCGTGTGCTGCCGGTGAACCTGCCCACTCCGGCGGTCGCGGCGTCGCGGGAGTTCGCGCTGCGTCCGGGGGCGCTCGTCTCGCCCGGCGATGTGGTCTCCACCAAGTGGCAGCGGGAATCCCGGCTCCCGGAGAAGTGGACCGAGGAGTTCGCCCACCTGCTGGGCTGGCTCACCGGCGACGGATGCGTACGGCTCGGCACCGCCGGCGTACGCGGCGACAATCCGGTCGCCACGTGGGTCTACAGCGACGAGGACCGGGAGACGTTCCTCCCCCGCCACCAGGCGACCCTGGCGAAAGTCGTCGGCTTCGACCCCAAGCCCTCGGCGCAGCCGAACGGCACCGTCCAGTTGCGCGTCGGTCGCACCGCTGTCATCGACTTCCTGACCGGGCTCGGCGTCACCACCGGCAGAGCCGCCGACAAGCGGATCCCCGCAGCGGTCCTGGAGGCGCCGGTGGAGATCCAGGCAGAGTTCCTGAGGGGTCTCTTCGACGCCGACGGTTGCGCGGCGGAGACCGCCAACGGCACCCGTTACGTCGGCCTCGGCTCTGTCTCCATCGAGATGCTCCGGGACGCACAGCGGCTGCTGAGCTGCTTCGGCATCGGCAGCCGGATCTACCCAACCCGCGGCGAGGGCGACCCGGCGTTCGCGTACACCACGGTTGCGGGCGAGGAGCGTACGTACACCGGAAGTCAGCTCTTCGACCTCCGGATCAGTGGGCCGAACGTGGCCACATTCGCCAAGGCGATCGGTTTCTCCCACCCACGCAAGGCAGAGCGGTTGGCGACCTGGCTGCGTGAGCGGCGGTTCTACCAGACCGACCAGACGACGACGCTGGTCCGGCGTGAGTTCGACGGCATCGAGACCACCTACAACCTCTCGGAGCCGCGCAACCACTCCTACCTCGCCAACGGCGTCGTGGTGCGCAACTGCAGTGAGTACCTGCACCTGGACAACTCCTCGTGCAACCTGGCCTCGCTCAACCTGATGAAGTTCCTCCGCGCCGACGGCGGCTTCGAGGTGGCGAAGTTCGTCAGGTCGGTCGAGCTGGTCATCACCGCGATGGACATCTCGATCTGCTTCGCCGACTTCCCGACCGAGAAGATCGGCGAGACCACCCGGGCCTACCGGCAGCTCGGCATCGGGTACGCGAACCTCGGGGCGCTGCTGATGGCGACCGGCCACCCGTACGACTCGGAGAGCGGCCGGTCGGTGGCCGCCGCGATCACCTCTCTGATGACCGGCACCGCCTACCGCCGCTCGGCCGAGCTGGCCGCGGTGGTCGGGGCCTACGACGGGTACTCCCGCAACGCCGAGCCGCACAAGCGGGTGATGCGCAAGCACGCCGCCGCGAACGACGCGATCAAGCCGACCGGTACGGTCGCGACCGAGATCGTCCGCGAGGCCACCAGGCAGTGGACCCAGGGCAACAAGGTCGGTGACAAGGCCGGCTGGCGCAACGCCCAGGCCAGCGTGCTCGCACCCACCGGATGCCTGACCCCGGACACGCTGGTCACGACCGACCGTGGCCTGACGCGGCTCGGCGAGATCGGCGACGTCTACGGCGATCGGTGGCAGGACCTGGACATGCGGGTCTCCACCGACGAGGGTGCCCGCAGGGCCACCAAGTTCTTCGTCAACGGGGAGGAGCCGACCCGGCGGGTGGTCACCGCCAGCGGCTACGCGATCCAGGGCACCCTCGTGCACCGGATCAAGATCGTCGACGCACAGTCCGGCGAGTGGGTCTGGAAGCGGATGGCGGACGTCGCCCCAGGGGACCTGGTTCCGATCCAGCTCGGCACGTTGGTCGGCGAGCCGCGTCGGGTGCCGCTGCCAGTGCTCGACCAGGCGTACTACGCAGGCGACCGTCGGCTGCACGCGCCCGACCAGGTCGACACGGACCTCGCCGAACTGGTCGGCTACTTCATGGGCGACGGGAGCCTGCACGCCGAAGGTCTGCGGTTCTGCGTCGCCGACACCGATCTGGACGTCGTCGAACGGCTGCGGGTGCTGAGTAAGGGGCTTTTCGGTCTGGAGCCGGTTGTCACGGCACGGACCGGCTACCAGGAGGTGACGCTGCAGTCGGTGCGGTTGGCCCGGTGGTGGCAGACGGCCGGATTCGCCAAGACCCTGCCGCAGGCCGACCACACCGGCAAGGGCTGGTCACCCAGGGTGCCGTCGGCGATCCTGGAGACCAACGACCCCGCTGTGTACGCGGCGTTCCTGCGCGGTCTGTTCGAGGCGGACGGTACTGTCGCCGCCGGTGTGCCGGCTGTCTCGACGTCGACCGAATCGTTCGCCGCCGAGGTCCGGACGCTGCTGCTCACGCTCGGGATGGCCACCACCACCCGGCGGACGACCAGCGGTATGGGCTCCGACATCTGGCAGGTTCGGCTGCGCAACATGGAGCACGCCCTGGCATTCGAGGAGGTGGTCGGCTTCATCGGAGAGCGCAAGGCTCGCCTGCTGGTTGTCGAGCCGACCCAGACCGGCGACAGGGACCGGATTCACCTGCCTGGCGGGCTCTGGGAACTGCTCGTGCCGGCCGGCCACGAACTGCGTGACGCGGTCACCCAGTCGCTGCGCAAGACCGGCGGGGTGCCCCGGGCAGTGGCGATGCGGCTTTTCGCCGAGACCGGTGACGACCGGCTCGGGCATGCGCTCGGCTACCTCTTCGAGACGGTCGCGGCAAACGAGGACAGCGGTATCCAGCCGACGTACGACCTGTCGGTGCCGGAGAACGTCACCTACGTCGCCAGCGGCTTCGTCAGCCACAACACCATTGGCCTGATGATGGACTGCGACACCACCGGGGTGGAGCCGGACCTCGCGCTTGTCAAGTTCAAGAAGCTGGTCGGCGGCGGCTCGATGCAGATCGTCAACCAGACCGTGCCGCGCGCCCTGCGCAGCCTCGGCTACCCGGAGGAGCAGGTCGAGGCGATCGTCGAGCACATCTCCGAGCACGGCCACGTGATCGACGCACCCGGGCTGAAGCCGGAGCACTACGCCGTCTTCGACTGCGCGATGGGCCAGCGTTCGATCGCCCCGATGGGGCACGTCCGGATGATGGCCGCCGTGCAGCCGTTCATCTCCGGCGCGATCTCCAAGACGGTCAACATGCCGGAGGCGGCGACGGTCGAGGAGGTCGAGGAGATCTACTTCGAGGGCTGGAGGCTCGGTCTCAAGGCCCTGGCGATCTACCGGGACAACTGCAAGGTCGGCCAGCCCCTCTCCGCCGCCAGGAACGAGAAGGAGAAGGCGGTCGAGCCGGCTTCCGCGGAGAAGGCGGTCGAGAAGGTCGTCGAGTACCGGCCGGTGCGCAAGCGGCTGCCGAAGAAGCGCCCCTCCGAGACGGTCTCGTTCTCGGTCGGCGGGGCCGAGGGCTACCTCACCGCCTCGTCGTACCCGGACGACGGTCTCGGCGAGGTCTTCCTGAAGATGTCGAAGCAGGGCTCGACGCTGGCCGGGGTGATGGACGCCTTCTCGGTGGCCATCTCGATCGGCCTGCAGTACGGCGTGCCGCTGGAGACGTACGTCAGCAAGTTCACCAACATGCGGTTCGAGCCGGCCGGGATGACCGACGACCCGGACATCCGGATGGCGGCCTCGGTGATGGACTACATCTTCCGCCGGTTGGCGCTGGACTTCCTGCCCTACGAGCGCCGGGCCGAGCTGGGCATCTTCACCGCCAAGGAGCGGGCCGCGCAGCTGCGGGCCGAGGCCGAGGCGGAGAACGGGGTGGACCTCGCCGCGATGGCCGCCTCGGCGCCGGTGGAGACGACCAGGCCGGAGCCGGCGGCGGAGCGGCAGCAGGTCGAGGTGGTGGCGGAACGGCCGGCGCCGACGGTCGGCTCCTCCACCGAGCTGCTGGAGTCGGTGCTGGGAACGGCGGCCGATGCACCGCTCTGCTTCACCTGCGGCACCAAGATGCGCCCCGCCGGCAGCTGCTACGTCTGCGAGGGCTGCGGTTCGACCTCCGGTTGCAGCTGACCTGATCCGGATCGCGGTCGTAGCCGACGGCCGGAACCGCCCCTTGTGGGCAGCACCGACGGTTGTCACGGCGACCGCCCGACCCTCGACGGGGTCGGGCGGTCGCCGCGTTCCGGGACGGATGATCTCGCCGCGCGGGCCGGGCGGGACAGTGATCAGGGATACCCCGGCGCGAGGGCGCTCCGGTAGGACGTCGGCCGGGTCGCTGGGATCATCGGTACATGACGATCGCCCGCCGCTACCTGGAGTTCGGCACCCGTGAGGCCCGAGGCGTGTCGCCCGGGTACGAGCGGCTCTCCCTCGCGGTCTCCCGCGACGACGTACTGCTCAACCTGATCGGCACCCTGCCGCGGGCCAAGCAGCAGCCGAACCTGCTGTTCGGAGTGGTACGGCTGCTCGGCGGTCCGGTCGACGAACCGGCGGCGTTCCGCGAGTACACGGTGGCGAACTGGCCGGTGATCGCGGCCGAGATGCGTACCCGGGCGACCCAGACCAACGAGGCCGGCCGGTGTGCGCTGCTGCTGCCGGTACTCACCTTCCTGCCGCAGCCGCTCGCGCTGCTGGAGGTCGGTGCCTCCGCCGGGCTCTGCCTCTACCCGGACCGCTACGCCTACCGTTACGGTGACCACCGTCTCGGGGCTGGTGCGCCGGTGCTCGACTGCACCGCCACCGGAGTGGCGCCACCGACCCGGCTGCCGGAGGTGGTGTGGCGGGCGGGCCTGGACCTGAATCCGCTGGACGTGACCGATCCGGCCGACCTGGCCTGGCTGGACGCCACCATCTGGCCGGAGCACGCGTACCGGCGGGCCCGGCTGCGGGCCGCGGCGGCGGTCGTCGCGGCCGAGCCGCCGCTGCTGGTCCGGGGCGACCTGGTGGACGACCTGCCGGCGCTGGCCGCGCAGGCCCCGCCCGAGGCGACCCTGGTGGTCTTCCACACCTCCGTGCTCTACCAGGTGCCGGCGCCGCGCCGGCAGGCCTTCGCCGACCTGGTACGCGGGCTGCCCGGCCACTGGATCGCGAACGAGGCTCCGGAGGTGCTGCTCCACGACGGGTTGCCGGAGCCGCCGAGCGACGCGTTCCACAACGTGCTCGCGCTGGACGGCAGGCCGCTCGCCTGGACCCGGGGGCACGGCCAGTCGATGCTCTGGTTCGGATAGCGGCTGCCCCGACGCGTCCAGCGGTGGGCCGGTTCGGGGTCTCGGGAGCGTCCGGCGGTGGGCCGGTTCGGGGTCTCGGGAGCGTCCGGCGGTGGGTCTTGGGGCGTCGGGAGCGTCCGGCCGGCGGGGTCCGTTCGAGGTATCGGAAGCGGGTTGTCGTAGGGTCGGCGCGATGGGCGGTCCGGAGGAGCAGGAGAGCGGCCGGCGCCTGCCGCTGGCACCCCGCCGGCTCGACCAGCCGCACCCGTCCCGGCTTCCGGTGACGCATCCGGACCGGGAGCGGATCCTGACCGCGCACGCCGCCGCGCTCGCGGCCGGCGAGTCCGGCTATTCCGACCCGGCCACCGGGCTCTTCGTGCTCACCGCCGGGTTCCTGGCCCGGCGCGGCACCTGCTGCGGCCGCGGCTGCCGGCACTGTCCGTATCTGGATGACCCGACGCCGCCGACCGGCTGAGCCGGGGCACCGCCGTCGGTCGGTCCCGCAGGGGCGGGCCGCGCCGGGAGCGCTGCGGAGGAGGCGGTGCGAAGGGATGGGCTGCGGAGGAGGCGGTGCGGACCGGGGTTTCGCCGGGCGCGCCGAAGCCGTACGGTGTCCGACGGATTCCCCTGGCGTTCGGGCCGGGCGGGTGGGGAGGTGCGAGGTGCGCGGACGACTCTGCCTGATCGCTGGCGGTCTGCTGCTGCTGACCGGCTGTGCCGAGGAGGCCGCACCGCAGTCGGTCGGGCCGGCGCCGAAGGTGGTCCGGTTGCCGGCGTCGGCTGCCGGCGGTGCCTGTCAACTGGTGGAGTACGCGGCGATCGAGCAGGCCATTGGCACCAGGTTCGAGGTCGCGGCGGCGAGCCGGCATGGCAAGACGGACACCTGCGTGCTGCGTGGCGAGGCCGAGGCCCGACCGGAACTCGCGCTGTCGGTGACCCCGACCACCGCCGACGGGTCGATCTTCGCCGACGAGGTGGTGCCGAGCGGCGGCAAGACCGTCAAGGGGCTGGGCAAGGCCGCCTACCGGGCCACGACGGCTCCGTCGAAGACCGTCGGCAGCGCGATCGAGGTGGGCTGGCTCAGCGGTAAGGGGCGGCTGGTCAGCCTCCGCTTCACCTTCGCCGCCGGCGAGGATCGGGACAAGGCCGACGCCCTCGCGCCAAAAATGATCAATCTGGCGAAGATGCTCGAAAGCAACCGCCTCTGACCGGCGCCGCTCAGGCCGCGGCGACGAAGACCCGGGAGGCGACCTCCCGGGGCAGCCGTACCTTGTCGCCGGAACGGTCGATGGTGACCGCGTCCCGCTCCTGTGCCACCGTCACCATCGCGCCCGGGTCGACTCCGGCAGCGTGCAACTGCCGCAGTACGTCGCCTTCCTTCTGGACGCTCTCGCAGATCCGCCGGACCACCACGGGGCCGCTCAGGCCGGGGAAGGCGAGATTGCGTTCACCCTCGCTGAGCGTCTCCACCGCTACCTCCGGGTCGGGGCTCAGCGCCTCCAGGCCCGGGATCGGGTTGCCGTACGGCGACCGGGTGGGGCGGTCGAGCAGCTCGAAGACCTTCTTCTCCACCGCGTCGCTCATCACGTGCTCCCAGCGACAGGCCTCCTCGTGGGCCTCCTCGTAGGGCATCCCGATCACGTTGACGAGCAGGAGCTCGGCCAGCCGGTGCTTGCGCATCACCGAGATCGCCTGCGTGCGGCCGAGCACGGTGAGCTGGAGGTGCCGGTCGTCCTCGACGGTCAGCAGGCCGTCGCGCTCCATCCGGGCCACGGTCTGGCTGACAGTCGGACCACTCTGGCGCAGCCGCTCGGCGATCCGGGCACGCAGCGGCGGCACCCCCTCCTCCTCCAGTTCGAGGATGGTGCGCAGGTACATCTCGGTGGTATCGACTAGGTCGTTCACGTCAGTGGTCCTCCCGATCACGATGGTACCTCGGGGAACCGATATTCAGTGTCGCCGAGCTGGGGCGGTTCCGCACCGGATGGTGTTGACTGGACGGCGTGTCCGCACCGGATGATCTCCTCGTCGATGTGGCCGGGCTCACCGCCGAGCTGGCGTCCACCGAGCCGCCGGTCGTCCTGGACGTCCGCTGGCGGCTCGTCGGACCGCCCGGCCGCACGGACTACCTGGCCGGGCACCTGCCCGGCGCGGTCTTTGTCGACCTGGACCGGGAGCTGTCCGGGCCACCCGGGGCGGGCGGCCGGCATCCGCTGCCCGAGCCGGCGGCGTTGCAGCGGGTGCTGCGCGCGGCCGGCGTCCGCACGGGTGGCCCGGTGGTGGTCTACGACGGCGGCGACGGCATGGCGGCGGCACGGGCCTGGTGGACGCTGCGCTGGGCCGGGCATGCCGAGGTCAGGGTGCTCGACGGAGGCTTCCCGGCGTGGGTCGGGGCCGGGCTGCCTGTCAGCACCGAGCCGCCGGCGCCGACGCCGGGGGACGTGACCGTACGCCCGGGTGGCATGCCGGTGCTGGATGCCGGCTCGGCCGCCGAGGTGGCGGCGGCGGGGGTGCTGGTCGACGTCCGGGCGGCGGCGCGCTACCGGGGCGAGACCGAACCCGTCGACCCGGTCGCCGGGCACATTCCCGGTGCGGTGAACGTACCGGCCACCGAGTACGTCGGGGCGGACGGTCGGCTTCCGTCCGCCGAGGCGCTGCGGGTCCGGTTCGCCGAGGCGGGCGTCCGGCCCGGAGTGCGGGTCGGCGCGTACTGCGGTTCGGGGGTGACCGCCGCGCAGGCGGTGCTCGCCCTGCACCGGGCCGGGTATCCCGAGGCGGCCCTCTACGTCGGGTCGTGGAGCCATTGGATCAGCGACCCCGAGCGGCGGGTCGCGCTCGGCGCCGATCCGGCCGACCCGGCGCCGGACGCCGACTGAGCCGGCGCTGCGTCGTGGTGCCGGCGCGCGGCACGTTGCGTCGTGGTGCCGACCTGGGCACGTTGCGTTGTGGTGCCGACCTGCGGCACGTTGCGTCGTGGTGCCGACCCGCGGCACGTTGCGTCGCCGTGCGGCGGGCGCCTCGCGTCGCGGTGCCCGGCGCGCGGCGCTCCGGGGTATGCGGTCGCGGACGGTCCTTGGTCGTCATGCGACGATGAAGGACATGTCGGACGACACGGTGGTGGTCTGGGACGAGAGTCTGCTGGCGTACGATCTCGGTGACCACCCACTCGACCCGGTAAGGGTCGAACTGACCGTGGCCCTGGCTCGGGAACTCGGCGTACTGGACCGGCCCGGCGTGCGCGTGGTGGCGCCCACCCCGGCCGACGACGCGGCACTCGCCCGGGTGCACCGGTCGGACTACCTCGACGCCGTCCGGGCGGCGCCGAGCGACCCGCTCTTCTCCGGATACGGCCTCGGTACGCCAGACAACCCGATCTTCGACCGGATGCACGAGTCCAGTGCCCTGGTGGCTGGGGCGAGCCTGGCCGCGGCCGAGGCGGTCTGGCGCGGCGAGGCCCGCCGGGCGGTCAACGTGGCCGGTGGCCTGCACCACGCGATGCCGAGCCGGGCGGCCGGGTTCTGCGTCTACAACGATCCGGCGGTGGCCATCGCCCGGCTGCTGGACCTCGGTGCCGAGCGGGTGGCCTACGTGGACGTCGACGTGCACCACGGTGACGGGGTGCAGGAGGTCTTCTACACGGATCCCCGGGTGCTGACGATCAGCCTGCACGAGACGCCGTTGGCGCTCTTTCCCGGCACCGGGTTCTCCGACGAGACGGGTGGCCCGGGGGCCGAGGGGAGCGCGGTCAACCTGCCGCTGCCGCCCGGCACCGGCGACGCGGGCTGGCTGCGGGGCTTCCACGCCACCGTTCCGGCGCTGCTGCGTGCTTTCCGGCCGCAGATCCTCCTCACCCAGTGCGGTGCGGACAGCCACCGGCTCGATCCGCTCGCCGATCTGCGGCTGAGCGTGGACGGGCAGCGGGCGAGCTATCTGGCGCTGCGAACGTTGGCTGACGAACTCTGCGAGGGGCGTTGGGTGGCCACCGGTGGCGGCGGCTACGCGCTGGTCGAGGTGGTGCCCCGGGCCTGGACGCACCTGCTCGCGGTGGCCACCGGCGACCCGATCGACCCGGCGACGCTGACTCCGCCGGGCTGGCGGGCGCTGGCCACGGCCCGCCGTCCGGAGCGGGAGGTACCGCTGCGGATGACCGACGAGGCGGACTGCTCGTACGAGCCGTGGCAGCCGACCGGTGAGCCAGATGCGGTGGACCGGGCGATCATGGCGACCCGCAAGGCAGTCTTTCCGCTGCACGGGCTCGACCCGCAGGATCCGGGGTCCTGACCCGCCACCGCCCGAGGATCTGGCACCGTCGTCCGATGCCCCGGCACCACCGTCCGTCGGCCCGGGGATCGGCACCGCCCGCAGCCCGTCGCAAAATAGTGTCGAATTAGTGTCGGAACCGTCTCGTTATGCCTCGGGACGGCTCGGCTCGGCTGCCCGCAGATGCCGGTAGAGAGTGGCCCGGGAGACGCCGAGGCTGGCGGCGATCTGGTCCACGGTGTGCAGGGCGGCCCCGTGCATGGCCCGCGCCGCCCGGACCTGCTCGGCGCTGAGCCCCGGTGGGCGCCCCGCCCGGCGCCGCCGACCCGGCTGGAGCCGCTCCGGGCCGGCGTGCCACCCCGCCGGAGCGGGGGACGGCGGTGCCGGGGTGAGGGACGGCGGTGCCGGGGAGTCGGATGCCGGCTCCGGGGCGTCGGATGACGGTGCCGGGGCGGGGGACGGCGGTGCCGGGGCGTCGGATGGCGGTGCCGGGGCGATGGATGTCGGAGCGTCGCGTGACGGTGGCGGGGCGCCGAGGAGTCGGGTAGCGCCGTCGAGCAGCGCCGCCCTCAGTTCGTCGTCCGGCACGTCGGCGAAGAAGACGATCGGATCGCCGAGCATGCCGGTCGCCTGGATCGCCCGGATCCGCTCCAGCCGGGTCGCGTCCGCTCCGGCGACCAGGTCGTACGCCCTGGTGGCGAGCCGCATGATCCGGGTATACGTGCTGCCCCGGGCGAGCAGCGTCAAGTCGTGGTAGAGCGTCTTCAACGGACGGCGGTGCCGTAGCAGGGTGTCGACCCAGCCCTCCAGCGCCGCCCAGCGGGCCGCCGGCCAGGGCAACCGGGCCGCCCGGTCCAGGGCCGCCTCCAGGTCGGAGACGAGCGGCTCGGCGAGCGCCACCAGCAGGTGCTCCTTGGTGGGGAAGTGGTAGAGGATGCCCGCCTTGGTCAGCCCCAGCCGGTCGGCGATCTGCCGCAGCGAGGTGCGCTGGTAGCCCTGCGCCCCGAACAGGTCGAGGGCGGTACGGAGGATCCGGCTCCTGGTGTCGAGGGCGGGCGATCGTTCCATTCGCCCAGCGTACCGACGACTGACCGACGATCGGGAGATCTGTGACGGTCGTCCTACCATCGGTCAGTACACTGGCGTCGAGACCGTCACGATCTGGCTTGGCGCGTCGTCCTGGCCGACAGACGGCGCGGAATCGGCAAGCGTAATCGGCAACTAGCAAGGGAGCGTCATGACCGCGATCTCGGTGGCCGGCCTGGTGAAGACCTTCGGAACCACCCGCGCGCTGGACGAACTGGATCTGACCGTCCGCTCCGGTGAGGTGCACGGGTTCCTCGGGCCGAACGGGGCGGGAAAGTCCACCACCATCAGGATCCTGCTCGGCCTGCTCCGCAAGGACGCGGGCGAGGTCGACGTACTGGGCGGCGACCCCTGGCGGGACGCCGTGTCGCTGCACCGCCGGCTGGCGTACGTGCCCGGCGACGTGAACCTATGGCCCAACCTCTCCGGTGGGGAGGCGATCGACCTCTTCGGCGCGCTGCGCGGCGGCCTGGACCGGGCCCGCCGGGACGAACTGCTGCAGCGCTTCGACCTCGACCCGACCAAGAAGTGCCGCACCTACTCAAAGGGCAACCGGCAGAAGGTGGCGATCGTCGCGGCGTTCGCCTCCGACGTGGAACTGCTGGTGCTCGACGAGCCGACCTCCGGGCTGGACCCGTTGATGGAGGCGGTCTTCCGGGAGTACGTCACCGCGCTGCGCGACGCGGGCAGGACGGTGCTGCTCTCCAGCCACGTGATGTCCGAGGTCGAGGCGCTCTGCGACCGGGTCAGCATCATCCGGGCCGGTCGTACCGTCGAGTCCGGCACCCTGGCCGAGTTGCGCCACCTGACCCGTACCCCGATGACGGTCGAGACGGAACGCCCGGTCGACGGGCTCGCCGACCTGGCCGGGGTGCACGCGGTTACCGTCTCCGGCGCGACCACCCGGTTCGAGGTCGAGTCCGGCACCCTCGACCCGGTGCTGGCTCACCTCGCCCGGTTCGGCGTACGGACCCTGACCAGTACGCCGCCGACCCTGGAGGAGTTGTTCATGCGGCACTACGGCGACGGTTCCGCCGCCGCACCCGGCCAGCGCCCGTTGCCGGCGGGTGCCCGATGACCGCGTTCACCGGCACTGCCCGGCTGACCCGGCTCGCGCTGCGCCGGGACCGGGTGAAGCTCCTGGTCTGGGCGCTGGCCGTGCCGGGAGTCGGCGCCGCGGTCGCGCAGAGCGTCGCCGGCATCTACGCCACCGAGTCCGATCGGATCGGCTACGCCACCACCAGCGCGGCGAGCGTGGTCGCCCGGGCGTTCAACGGCCCGGTCTCGGGGCCGAGCCTCGGGTCGGTGGTCACCGCCGAGGCGTACACCACACTGGCCCTACTCGCCGCGTTGCTCAGCACCTTCGCGGTGGTCCGGCACACCCGGCAGAACGAGGAGACCGGGCGGGCGGAGCTGCTCGGCTCGGCGGTGGTCGGCCGGCATGCCCCGCTGACCGCGGCCCTGCTCACCGTGCTGGCCGCGAACCTGCTCAGCGGGCTGCTGCTCGCCCTGGCGCTCGCCGCCGGGGGCCTGCCGATGGCCGGCTCGCTCGCCCTCGGTGCGGCGATCGCCGGAATCGGGGTCTCGTTCGCGGCGGTCGCCGCGGTGACCGCCCAGATCTCCGGCACGGCGCGCGGCGCGAACGGCATGGCGGCGGCCGTCGTCGGGCTCGCCTTCCTGCTCCGGGCCGCCGGAGACGCCTGGGGAACCGTCTCCGCCGACGGGATGCGGGTGGTCAGCGCCTGGCCGTCCTGGATTTCCCCGCTCGGTTGGGCCAACCAGGTCCGGGCGTTCGACGGCAACCGCTGGCCGGTACTGGCCCTGACGGCCGGATTCGCGCTGCTCGCCGTCGGTACGGCGTTCGTGCTGACCGCCCACCGCGACCTGGGCAGTGGGGTACTGGCGGTCCGCCGGGGGCCGGCGGTGGCTGCCGGCAGCCTGCTCAGTCCCGGTGGTCTGGCCTGGAGGTTGCAGCGCGGTGTGGTGCTGGGCTGGGCGATCGGCGTCGTGGTGATGGGGCTGTCGATGGGCTCGGTCGGTGACCAGTTGGACAGCTTCGTCGGCGAGAACGAGGCCGCCAGCGAGCTGATCACCCAGCTCGGTGGCACCGACAAGCTGACCGACGCGTTCCTGGGCACCATGATGGCGATGTTCGCCCTCGCGGTGGCCGGCTTCGCCGTGCAGGCGGTGCTGCGGCTGCGGACCGAGGAGGCCACCGGAGCCCTGGAGGGGATACTCGCCACCGCGGTCAGCCGGCCCCGCTGGCTGCTCAGCCACCTGCTCTGGGCCGCGCTCGGCACGGTTGCCCTGCTGACGCTCGCGGGTGCCAGCACCGGGCTCGGCTACGGACTGGTCACCGGCGACGTACCCGGGCAGGTGGCCCGGCTCACCGTGGCCGGGCTGGTCCAGGCACCGGCGGCGCTCGTCGTCACCGGCCTGGTGGTGGTGCTGTTCGGGCTGCTGCCCCGGCTGTCGGTGGCGCTGTCCTGGTCGGCGTTCCTGCTCTGCGTCGTGCTGGGTCAGCTCGGCGCGTTGCTGGAGTTGCCGCAGCCGGTACTGAACCTGTCGCCGTTCACCCATCTGCCGGCGGTGCCGGCCGCCGACCCGAGCGCCACGCCGATGGTGGTGTTGCTCGGCGTCGCGGTCGCGCTGACCGCACTCGGCCTGGCCACGTTCCGCCGCCGGGACCTGGCGGTCGGCTGAGAATCCGGTGGTCGGGTGAGAGCCCGGCGGTCGGGTGAGGACCGACGGGCGGCCCCGGACCACGGGCACGCCACCGGGAGTCCTCGCCACCTGTGTCTGGTGGCGAGGACTCCCGGTGGTACGGCTCAGCTCGCGTACGCCTCCAGCCGGTCGGCCCGGGACGGGTGGCGCAGCTTCAGCAGGGTGACCTTCTCGATCTGGCGGATCCGCTCCCGGGAGAGCCCGAACTCCCGCCCCACCTCGTCCAGGGTGCGTTGCCGGCCATCGTCCAGGCCGAAGCGCAGCCGGATCACGGCCTGCTCGCGGTGCGAGAGGGTGGCGAGCACGATCTCCACCTCGTTGCGGAGCATGCCCGCCGAGACCGCGTCACCGGGCTCCTCGCGGGGGTCGACGGCGGCGACGAAGTCCCCGAGGGCGCTCTCACCGTCCTCGCCGACGGCCTGGTCGAGGCTGACCGGCTCCCGGTCGTACGAGATGAGTTCGATGACCTGGAACTCCGGTACGCCCAGCGCGGCGGCGACCTCGGCCACGGTCGGCTCCCGGCCCAGCTGGGTCGCCAGGTCGCGGCGGGCCCGGACCATCCGGTTGACCTGCTCGACCATGTGTACCGGGATGCGGATGGTGCGGGCCTGGTCGGCCATGGCTCGGGTGATGGCCTGCCGGATCCACCAGGTGGCGTAGGTGGAGAACTTGTAGCCCTTGGTGTAGTCGAACTTCTCGACGGCCCGGATCAGGCCGAGGTTGCCCTCCTGGATCAGGTCCAGGAACGCCATGCCCCGCCCCGTGTACCGCTTCGCGATGCTGACCACCAGCCGCAGGTTCGCCTCCAGCAGGTGGTTTTTCGCGCCCCGCCCCTGGGCGGCGACGATCTCCAGGTCCGCCCGCAACTCCGCCGGCAGTACGCCCCGGGTGTCGCCGTTCAGCTTTTCCTCGGCGTAGAGCCCTGCCTCGATCCGCCGGGCCAGCTCCACCTCCTGTACGGCGGTGAGCAGCTTGGTCCGGCCGATACCGTTGAGGTACGCCCGGACCAGGTCGGCCGAGGCGCCGCGCTCGTCGGTCGCGTCGAGGTCGACCATCACAGGCCCGCCGTCTCCGGTCGGCTCGTTGTCGACGCCGGCCGCGCTGGCCGGGTGAGTGTGGCTCTCGCTGTTGTGCAGAACCATCATCTGTCGCCTCCCCGCTTCGACATGTGGCGCGTCCCAGCGGACAACCGCGCTGGTGACACATAGCTTGGCCGGTGGCGCGTGAAGCGGAGGTGAGGAGAGCGTCGGGTTGGCATGAAACCGGGAGAACGCGTGGCGATAATTCGTCCGCTTTTCCGTCCTTGAACCGATCGATCACCCGGTCGGCCGGGAGCCTGCCCGCGACGAGTGCTTGCCGGTGCCGGGCGACAAGCGCGGAGGGTGCTTGCCGGTGCCGATTACCGTGCGGGACGGGAACAGAGATCAATGACGAATGGAGGACGTGGTGGTCTTCAAACGGTTGATGCAGGCGATGGGTGTGGGCGGTCCGTCGGTCGAGACGGTGCTGACCAACCCGAACTGCCGGCCAGGCGGTTTTCTCGAGGGCCAGGTCCACGTCGCCGGCGGCGACCACCCGGTGGATGTCGAGTACGTCGCGCTCGGCCTGGTGACCCGGGTCGAGGTGGAGAGCGGTGACAGTGAGTACAACACCACCCAGGAGTTCCACCGGCAGCGGGTGACCGGCCCGTTCCGGTTGGAGAGCGGGCAGCGTCACGACATCCCGTTCCGCTTCGAGGTGCCGTGGGAGACTCCGCTGACCGAGATCGGCGGCCAGCACCTGCACGGGATGACCATGGGTCTGCGTACCGAACTGGAGGTCGCCCGGGCGGTGGACAAGGGTGATCTCGACCCGGTGGCGGTGCATCCGCTGCCCGCGCAGGAGCGCGTCATCGACGCCCTGGCGCAGCTCGGCTTCCGGTTCAGCCGGGCGGACGTCGAGCGCGGCCACATCTACGGCGTGCAACAGAGCCTGCCGTTCTACCAGGAGATCGAGTTCTATCCCGGACCGCAGTACGCCCGTGCGATCAACCAGCTTGAACTGACCTTCGTGGCGATGCCGCAGCAGCTGCAGATCGTGTTGGAGATCGACAAGCGGGGTGGGCTCTTCACCGAGGGCCGTGACGCGTTCGGCCGGTTCACCATCGACTACGCGTCGGTGGACCGGACCGACTGGACCAGACAGCTCGACAGCTGGCTGCGCCAGTCCATGCAGAAGCGCGGCCTGTTCTCCTGAGCTTCTCCGCTTCTGGGCCTTCGGCTTCTGGGCCTTCGGCTTCCTAGCCTCTGCGCTTCTGAGGCTGCCCGCGCTGCTCTGCCCGGCCGGGCCGGTGCTGCTGGCTCCTACAGCTCCAGCAGCACCGTACGCGGGCCGACGTTCACGCTCTCGACGAGCATGTGTGCCTGGAACCGGCCGGTCTCCACCTTGGCGCCCCGCAGCCGCAGCGCCTCGACGAACGCCGTCACCAGCGGTTCGGCCAGCTCGGCCGGGGCCGCCGCGCCCCAACTCGGCCGGCGGCCCCGCCGGGCATCGCCGTAGAGCGTGAACTGGCTGACCACCAGCAGCGGTGCCCCGAGGTCGGCGGCGGACCGCTCGTCGTCCAGGATGCGTAGCTCGTGCACCTTCCGGGCCATCGTCTCGGCGGTGGCCGGGCTGTCGGCGTGGGTCACCCCGAGCAGTACCAGCAGCCCGTCGGAGATCGCCCCGACCACCTCGCCGTCCACCGTCACGCTGGCCCGGCTGACCGTCTGCACCACCGCTCGCACGGCGTCAGTCTGCCACGGGCGCCAGGACGCCGCGTTCCATCAGGTGCGCAATGATCGGCCCGGCCGCGTCGGCAAGGTCCTCCGGCGGTACGTCGTGGGCCAGCGCCAGCACCGCCAGCTGCTCGCGCAGCGGCACCTGGCCGTTGGCCCCGCCGACCAGGGCCAGCACCAGCGGGTCCACCTCCTCGGTCCAGCGCAGCCCGTGCGACTGGACGAGGATCTGCCGGTCCACCGCCCAGCCGTCGTCGCCCATCGACGCCTCCTGGCGCAGCTTCAGCCCGTCGACCGCGCGGAACCGGGTCGCCAGCAGCGCCTCGCCGTCCCGGCCCCGCAGCCAGTCCTGCCGGTCGAACCAGGCCGCGATCTGCTCCCCCATCGGCGGCTGTACGGCCTGCCGCAGATCCTCGACCCGGAGCACCGGATCGGTGCTGCCGCCCCGGCGCAGGTTCACCACGCCGAAGCCGATCGCCTCGACCTTCTGCGCGTCGAACCAGTCCAGCCAGGCGGCGACCCGGTGCGGGTCCGCAGCCTCGCTGGCGTCGGCAAGCCACAGGTCGACATAGGCCATCGGGTCGGCGACCTCGCGCTGGATCACCCAGGCGTCCAGCCCGGTGCCGGCGAACCAGCCGGCGACCCGCTCGCCCCAGTCCTCCCCGGCCACGTGCAGCCAGTTCGCCAGGTACTGCATGGTGCCGCCCTCGGTGAGCAGTCCCGGTGCGGCGGCGGCCAGTTCGGCGCCGATCCCGTCGCCGACCCGGCCCGAGTCACGGTAGCTGTGCGTGGTGGTGCCGGGACCGACCACGAAGGGCGGATTGCTCACCACCAGGTCGAAGCGTCGACCGGCCACCGGCCTGACCAGGTCGCCCTTGCGCAGCTCCCAGTGGTGTCCGTTCAGCGCCGCGGTGGTCGCGGCGAACCGCAGTGACCGGTCGGAGACGTCGGTGGCGGTCACCGAGCGGGCGTGCTCGGCCAGGTGCAGCGCCTGCACCCCGCTGCCGGTGCCGAGGTCGAGGGCGGTGCCGACCGGGCGCCGGATGGTCGCCCCGACCAGCGTGGTGGTCGCACCGCCGATCCCGAGTACGTGGTCGGCCGCGAGCGGCTGGCCGGGCCGGGCACCGGCCGGTACGTCGGAGAGGACCCACCAGGAGTCCCCGTACGGCTCCAGGTCGACACCCTGGCGCAGTCCGTCGCCGACCCGTTCGAGCAGCCCTCCGGCGAGCGCGTCGGCGAGCGGGAGTGGGGCGAACGCGTTCCGTACCGTGGCCTCCGGCTCGGTCTGGGCGCAGACGAAGAGCCGGATCAGGGTGGCGAGCGGCTCCCGCTCCTCGGTGACCCGAAGCGCCGCCCGGTAGTCGTTGCGGGCCAGTCCGCTGGTCGCTGCCGGGCCGAGCCGGTCGGCGATGCCGCTCGAGGTGTAGCCCGCGCTGGTCAGTGCCGTCCGGAGCTGGTCGACCCCAGCCGGGGACAGCAGCATCTCGTTCCCGTCCACGGCGTCCATCCTGCCCGCCGGCCGAGCCGGACCGGCCCGCAACCCCCGCAGTTCGAGGCCCGGAACCACCCCGTCGGGTGTAACCGGGCGCGACACTCGAGAATCAGTCGACCGGTTCGATCGGCGTTTCCCCAGCTCCCGACCGCTGTGTCGGCTCGGGGGCGGCAACCGTCGGCTGCCCGGTTCCGCCAGCCGGCTGCCCCGGACCGGTCAGCGGATGCCCGGGGGCGACGGCCGGGTGCGCCGGATTGGGGAACGGATGCCCGGGGGCAGCGGTCGGGTAGCCCGGATACGCGGACAGTGGATGTCCGGGGGCGGGCATCAGGTACCCCTGGGCTCCGGGAAGTGGATGTCCGGGGGCGGGCATCGGGTACGACGGTGCGGGGGTCGGACGGTCGGGCGCGACGGTCGGCAGCCGGTGGCGCCGGGCCAGCCAGAGCACCACGGCGGCGTAGCCGGCGTGCACCAGCAGGCTGACCACGAACATCTGCCAGGGAGCGTCGGCGGCCGTCTCCTCGCTGGCGAGGTCACCCACCGCCGCCGCGCCAATGAACGAGGCCAGGTTGGTCACCACGTGCAGCGCGATCGCCGCCTCCAGGCCACCGGTACGGATGGTCAGCCAGCCGAGCACGCCGCCCACGATCGTCAGGTCGACGAAGCCCCACCCGGTGCCCCAGCCGTGGGCCAGAGCGAAGAGCACGGCCTGGAGGGCGATCGCCGGCCACGGTGTGCGGAGGAAAGCGCCGACGGCCTGCAACAGCCAGCCCCGGAAGACGTACTCCTCGGCGGCGGCCTGCAACGGCACCAGCAGGAGCAGTACGACAAGCGCGCCGAGGAAGCCGGCCCAGCCCGGCCAGCCGCTGTCGACGGCTCGGCCGTCGTCCGTGCCGCCGGTCAGCGACAGCAGGCCGATGCCGCCGCCCAGCAACAGCAGCACCGCCGGTACGGCGACAAGCGCACACCAGCCGAGCCAGCGCCAGCGCAGCCGGCCGAGCACCGAGGAGACGGTACCGGCCGGACGGGCCTGCACCCAGCGCGCCGCGAGGAGCACGAACGGCAGCGCGGCGGCGATGGTGGCCAGTAGCAGTGCGAGGTCACCCACCGTGCCGAGGGTCGGCAGGCCGTCCGGCCCGTCCGGTCGTCCGGCCAGGAGGGCGGCCGCGGTGCCGATGCCGGCCAGCAGGCAGAGGACGACGAAGGTCCCGCCGAGGATCAGCAGGGTGCCGAGCAGCGGGCGCCACCAGCGGTGCCGTTCCGTGCGGGCCAGCCGGTGGTAGGGGGTACCCGGCGCAGGTGCGGTAGTCATCCGGCAAGCGTGCCGTACCGGCGCCGGCCGGACATCGGCGGTGGTGCACGGCCGGACATCGGCGGTGGTGCACGGCGGATCGGCGGTGGCGCTCGACCGTGAACGGCTGTTCTCGACGGGATGCCGCCGCCGGTGCCGACCCGGGCCGGGGTCGGCTCAGGCCAGATGGAAGTCGGCGAAGTCGAAGCCGGGCGCCACCACGCAGCTCAGCAGGACCGGCTGGTCACCCGCCGGCTCGGCCGACTGCCAGACACCGCCGGGGACCACCGCCTGTGGCCGCTCACCGGCGGCCACGTCGGGGCCGAGCCGGACGTCGGTCGGTTTCTCCGCCGGCACCCTGGCCGCGCCACCGAGCCGCAGCCGCAGCGGGCCACCCGAGTGCCAGAGCCACAGCTCGTCGGAGCGGACGACGTGCCAGCGGGACCGTTCCCCGGGTTGCAGCAGGAAGTAGATCGCGGTCGCGGCGGCACGCGGTCCGCCGTACCCCTCGGGGTCGAAGGCGTGCGTCGAGCGCCAGGTCTCGCGGAACCAGCCGCCCTCCGGGTGGGGGGCCAGTTGGGCTGCTCGGCCAGCGGGGGCCGGCGCGGTGTCGTCACGGCTCGACCTCCACTCGGGTACGCCGGGTCCGGCGACCGGCGACCGGCAGTCTACCGAGCGGGGTACGCCCGGGCTGGCCGGTACGGAAGTGGATACGCCCCCGCCTCCGGTCGTGCCGACGGGTCAGAGCCCGGCCGCCTCGTCGTAGCGGCGGCGCAGGTCGGCCATCTCCGAGGTGTCCAGTGCCTCCTTGAGCGCCAGTTCCTCGTACTTGTCCGGGAACATGTCCCGCAGCCGGTCGACGAACCGGACGTCGTCGGTCGCCTCGACGACCTGGATGCCCGGCGGTTCGGTGGACATGTCCACGATCACCGGGCCGGCCAGCTTGACCGCCCAGTCCCAGGGGCGATCCTGCTCGGCGACCCCGCAGAGGTGGAAGCCGTAGACCGTCTGCACCTCGGCGAGCGTGCTGACCCCGCTCGGCTCGAAACCGTAGACGTGTACGCCGCAGATGATCGACGGCTTCTTGCCGTCCTTCTCGGCGGTCGCCTGCTGCACGTGATGGCCCGAGTGTTGGTGCTGCCCCGGGTCGACAGACTCCAGAGTGGTCCGCAGCCGGGTCGTGATCTGCCCCCGCAGATCCGCTGGTCCGGCCTCCGAACCGGCCGTGTTGACCAGGATGACGGTGCCGGCCGACACCGCCAGCAGGATGACCGCCACCCACACGAAGCGGTTGCGGTACCACCCCGCGAAACTGTTCCGGGTAATCATGATCGTGTCTCATCTCGTCGCCGGGTTGGTGCGTTGGCAGATCTCGTCGGACGTGCCGACCCGTGCGGGGTAGGTGTCCGTCGTTGGCGGAAACTGGCCCGGCGAACGCAGCGCGGATCCATCTGGCGTCGCGGCGGCGCCGCTGCCGACACTGCTCTAGCTCCCGTGCTGGCCGTTCCCAGTGCGGTTGCCCCCGCACTGCGGCGATATGAGCCATTCCAGCACGCCCCGCCCCACCCCGGCAATATCGACGATGCTCAGCATCGGTGAATGCCCGGTGGAGCACCCCGGCACAGCCGCCGCCCCCGGGAGTGTGGAGCGCGGCTTCGGCCCGGGGCCGAGGGTCCCGTACTCGGATCCCGGCGGTGTGTCGCCTGGTCGGAGGGGTCCGGTCGAGCCGGCGAAGTCCCCCTCTATGCTCGGCCGATGGCGTCGGTCAAGCAGATCCAGGTCACCTTCGACTGCGCAGAACCCGAGCGTCTTGCTCGTTTCTGGTGCGAGGTGTTGGGGTACGTCGTTCCGGCACCGCCGGAGGGGTTCGCCACCTGGGACGATTTCAGTCGCTCGCTGCCGCCCGAGCGACAGGGCACAGGGTTCGCATGCATTGATCCCACAGGTGTGGGACCGCGGCTCTACTTCCAGCGCGTCCCCGAAGGCAAGGTTGTCAAGAATCGGCTGCATCTTGACGTACGGGTCGGCACCGGGCTCGTCGGTGAGGAGCGCCTGGCCGCACTCGAGGCCGAATGCGCACGACTGATCGCGCTCGGCGCGGCACGCGTGCGACTGCTGTCTGCCGATGGCTACAACGAGTCTTGCCTCGTGATGCAGGACATCGAGGGCAACGAGTTCTGTCTCGACTGAGTCGCCGCGAGGGAGTGCGTTCTCGCCGGGTGCCGTCCACCGGAGCGTGGCGGAGCGTGGTAAGCAGCCGACCGTGGCCCGACGGTTGTCCGTGGTCACCGGCTCGACGCCGGACCGGGTGGTGACCTGTGGTCAGGAAGCAGGTTCCGGGCCGCGCCGGCCAGGAACAGCAGTGCCGAGGGCAGGAACGGATCGGAAGGGATGGACTCAATCGTGTGATGTCCTCGGCACCCGTCACCGCGCCGCGAACTGCCACCCGACGACTGCGGCATCATCAGACCATGGAACTCTCCCTTCCGATCGATCCTGCGGCGAACGAACTCGTCAATCGGGATCCTCTGGCACTCGTGATCGCGCTCGTGCTCGACCAGCAGGTCAGCATGGAGAAGGCCTTCGCCGGCCCGTACGAGTTGGAGAAGCGGCTCGGCCACATGCCGGACGCGGCCGAGCTGGCCGGCTTCGACCCGGAGGCGCTGGCCGTGATCTTCGCCGAGCGCCCCGCCCTGCACCGGTTTCCCAAGGCGATGGCGGCCCGGGTGCAGGAGGTGTGCCGGACCCTCGTCGAGCGGTACGACGGTGACCCGAGCCGGCTCTGGTCGGAGGCGGCGGACGGTCCGGAGCTGCTGAAACGGATCACCGGGCTGCCGGGCTTCGGCAAGCAGAAGGGGCAGATCTTCCTCGCCCTGCTCGGCAAGCGCTTCGGTGTGCAGCCACCCGGCTGGCGTGAGGCGGCTGGTGACTACGGCGTCGAGGGCGCCCACCACTCGGTCGCCGACGTGGTGGACGAGACGTCGCTGGCGAAGGTGCGCGAGCACAAGCAGCAGATGAAGGCCGCCGCCAAGGCCGCGACAGCGGGCTGAGCCACCTCGGCCGGGCCGGCGGTGACCAGCCGCCGCCGCGAAGATCTGGAGGGCGGCGCTGATCGGGAGGGCGTTGCTGGGTCGGTGCGGCGCTGGTTCGGAGGGCGGCGCTGGTTCGGTCCGTGGCAGCGCCGCTGACCGAGGCTGACTCGTTGAGTGGTGAGATCGTCGACACTCAGGGGGCAGTGTGCTGGTTACGACGGCTCCGGCCGGGTACCTCTCGGGCCGCCGACCGGACCCGCCGGGCTGACGTCGGATGGCGGACATCCCGGCGGACCCGCTGCTGCGTGCCGAGTCCAGTTCGCAGCGGGCCACCTTCCTGGAGTTGTTCCTGGACCTGGTCTTCGTCTTCGCGCTCACCCGGGTCTCCCAGCGACTGGTCGAGGACTTCACCACGGATCAGCGCATCGTGTTCGCCGAGGCCGGTCAGACGCTGGTGCTCTTCCTGGCGCTCTGGCTGATCTGGACGTCGACGGCCTGGGTCACCAGCACCCTGGAGCCCGAGGCGTTCGCGGTGCAGGGCGTCGTGGTGATCACGGTGGTCGGCAGCATGGTGGTGGCGGTCGCGTTGCCGCAAGGGTTCGGCGAGCAGGGCCTCATCTTCGTCGCCGCATATCTCGCGGTCCAGTTCGGTCGGCTCGGGTTCTTCCTGGTGGCGACGCGTGGCCGGGCCGTCGGGGCCGATACGGCGGGGCCCCGACGGGTACTCGTCTGGTCCGGGTTCACCGCTATGCCGTGGCTCGTCGGGGGACTGGCCGGCGAAGGCGGCCTCCGGGGGGTGCTGTGGACCATCGCGATCGCGCTGGACTATCTCGGGTTCACGCTGGGCTGGCCGATTCCCCGGCTCGGCCGCTCGCGGTACGGCGCGGGGCCGTTCGCGGGGGAGCACCTGGCCGAGCGCTACCAGCAGTTCCTGTTGATCGCGCTCGGTGAGTTGATCCTCGTCACCGGGGTCACCTTCAGCCGCCAGGGCAGTGCCTTCACACCCGCCCGGACCGGCGCGCTGGGGCTTGCGCTGCTGACCACCGTGCTGCTGTGGCGGATCTACTTCTACCGGGCCGGGCACGTGCTACCCGCCGCGTTCATCCAGGCCCAGAATCCGGCCCGGTTCGGCCTCTCGGCCGTGTACACGCACCTGATCATGATCGCCGGGATCGTACTCACCGGAGTGAGCTACGAACTGACCATCGTTCATCCGCTCGGGGCCGTCGTGCCCGGCTGGCTGATCGTCGTGCTGGGCGGTCCCGCGCTGTTCCTGCTTGGGCGGGCCGGTTTCGAGTTCCAGGTGTTCGGGCGGATCTCCCGGCCCCGGGTGGGTGGTCTGTTCCTGCTGGGGGCGGTGGTACCGGTGGCGGGCCGGTTGCCGCTGCTGGCGGTTGCCGGCACCGCCGCCGGGGTGTTGCTCGGGGTGGCCCTTTTCGACCTGCGCCGCTCGCGCCTTCAGATGCCCGAGCAGCCGAGGCCGCCGGTCTGATCGGCGGTCGGCTTCGGGTGGCGGTCGGCTGTCCGGTGGCGGTCGGCTGTCCGGTGGCGGTCGGCTTCAGGCGGCGGTCGGGTGGGCGAGCGCGGCCAGGGCCCGGCGGACGTCGGCCAGCGACACCGTCGCCGAGTCGTCCAGGTCAGCCAGTCCGGCCTCGATCCACTGTCGCATCAGCGTGGTCACCCCGATGCCCCGCGCCTCGGCCGCCGAGCGGACCCGTTCGTAGGTGTCCAACGGCAGGCGTACGGAGCGGCTGACCATCGGTACGTCGGTGTCCGGGATGGGCAGCTCGACCGGCGGCGCGCCGTCGACCAGATCCGCGAGTTGATCGTCTCCGGCGTCGAACCGCTTGATGGCATCGTCTCGGTGCACAGTCATCGCCTCCTCCTCGTCTCCGTGCTCGATCTCGTGATCGATCCCGGTCTCCTGGTGCGCGATCTCGGGCCCGCCCGGTGGACGGACTCATCGCCGTCGCCCCTGGATCGCCTCCTCGTAGCGCTTGGACTCGATCTCGGTCAGGTCACGCGCGGAGAGGATGTCCCAGTCGTTGTCAACTTGATCGGCTTCGGCCAGCAGGATGGCCAGTCGTCGTCCGCGCCGTGCCGTGGCGTAGACGACCATCACGTCGTCGCCGAGGTGCCGGATCACCCGTCGGGCGCTGTGCAGCGCCTCCCACACCTCGCCCGGCGTGACGTCGTGGACCCTCAGGTTTCCCAGCGCCTCGTCGGTGAAGCTGAACCTGCTGCCCACGCGGGCGAGCGTACCACGGACGTAATACGCCGAGGGTGGTGCACGCCAGGCTCCGGGACGGCCCGGTGCCGATCCCCGGGCGAGTGCGAGGATAGGGAAGGCACCCCGGGATGGGAGAGTTCCGGGAGGACCGACCGCATCCCTCCGGAGGCCGTGGTGAAGCGTCAGGCGTACCAGCCAATCCTGATCACCGATGCCTCGCGCAGCCAGGACGACCAACTGCGTAGCCGCCAGCGCCGGTACATCGTGATGATGTCCATCCGGGCGGTCTGTATCGTCGTCGGTGCCATCCTGGTCGGTGCCAAGGCGCCGCTGCTCTGGCTCTGGCTGCCGTTCTGCGCCGCCGGCATGGTGCTGATCCCATGGCTGGCGGTACTGCTCGCGAACGACGGCCCGCCAAAGGAGCAGCACCGGATAGGCGCCAAGCTGCGTCGTAGGCAGCGGCACGAGCCCTCGCCCCGGGCCTTGTCCGCCGAGGAGCGGCCACACCGGGTGATCGACGCCGAGCCGTGATCCGGCGCGTCCGCTCCGGTCGGTGGTCTCGTCCGGGCCGGTGACCGTGGGGCGTGGCGGGTGCCGTGCGACCTGGCGAGCCGCGCGGCACGGGCTCAGCCGACCGTCCCGACCGATGGCCGGGCCCCGAGGATGCCGACCGCCGCCGCCCCCAGTGCGGTCGCCCGGTCCAGCGCCTCGG
Organism: Plantactinospora sp. B6F1; assembly: GCF_040120695.1. Taxonomy (NCBI): domain Bacteria; kingdom Bacillati; phylum Actinomycetota; class Actinomycetes; order Micromonosporales; family Micromonosporaceae; genus Plantactinospora; species Plantactinospora sp. B6F1. The sequence goes on from NZ_JBEEAC010000012.1 coordinate 151,964, forward strand.
CCGCAGCCGCCCCGGCGGCCCAGGCCGCCAGCAGACCGGCCGCGAACGCGTCTCCGGCCCCGGTCACGTCCCGCACCGGTACCCGGCGGGCCGGCACGGAGAGCAGCTCCCCGCCGCGCTCGGCCCAGACCGCACCGGCGGCACCGTCCTTCACCACCACGTGTCGAATCATCCCGGTCAGGGCACGCGCCTGGCTGGGTGGTGAGCCCGGGCCGGCCAGTACCGCCGCCTCGTCCGCGTTGGCGAGCAGCAGGTCGGCATCGCGGACCCAGGCCAGAAACCCCGCCGCGCCGACCCGGCGCAACGGTTCGGCGGAGGCCGCGTCGACGCTGGTGGTGAGGCCGCGTCCGCGAGCAACGGCCAGCGCGTGCCGGCCGGCCTCCCGCGACGCGGCGTCCAACAGGGTGTACCCGGACAGGTGCAGATGGCTCGCGTCCGCGCCCTCGCCCAGCGCGGCCTCCACCTGCTCCGGGATCAGCCGCAGGTTCGCACCGCGCTGGGTGACCATGGTCCGCTCACCCTGCCCAGCCAGCACGATCACGGTGCCGGTCGGCACGTCCGGGTACCGCCGCACCGCGCACCGTACGCCCAGCGCGGTCAGCTCAGCGAGCCGGGACGTGCCAGCGTCGTCGGTGCCGACCGCGCCGACCAGGGTGACCGGGCAGCCCCGCCAGGCCAACCAGGCGGCGGTGTTGGCGGCCTGGCCGCCACCGGTGACCCGGATGTCGGCCGAGGTGTCCGAGCCAGGCGAAACCGACCCAGCCAGTACCGCCAGCACGTCGGTGACGATGTCGCCGACCACGACGATCCTGGCCGCGGAGCGGTCCGGACCGGTGCCCTCGCAGAGGGCCGGGTCGCGGGCTCCGGAGGGGTCCGGGTCGGTGGGATCGGGCGCGCCGGGGTCCGGAGTGCTCATCGGGTGGCGGAGGCCACGGCGATCCGGGCCGCGAGGGCCGCGTTGCGCAGGATGATCCGGATGTTCACCGCCAGGCTGGCGCCCTCGGTGGCGGCGTGGAAATGGGCCAGCAGGAACGGGGTGACGGCCTTGCCGGTAACCCCGTCGGCGGCGAGCCGGGCCAGCCCGTCGGCCAGGGTACGGTCGTGCAGCGCCGGATCGAGTTGCTCGCCGGTGGGGAGCGGGTTGGCCACGATCAGCGCACCCGGCTGGACTCCGTGCGCCGCTCGGGCCGCCAGTACCGCCGCGACCTGCTCCGCTGAGTCGACCGACCAGTCCAGGTCGAAGCCGCCGTCGGTGACGAAGAAGCCGGGGAAGCGACGGCTGCGGTAACCGACCACCGCCACGCCGAGCGTCTCCAGCCGCTCCAGCGTCGCGCCGACGTCGAGGATCGACTTCACCCCCGCGCAGACCACCGCGATCGGGGTCCGGGAGAGGGTGGTCAGATCGGCCGACTCGTCGAAGGTCTGTGCCGCCTCCCGGTGCACCCCACCCAGCCCGCCGGTGGCGAAGACCCCGATCCCGGCCGCCGCCGCGACGGCACTGGTGGCGGCCACCGTCGTCGCCCCGTCCGCCCCGCTCGCCGCAGCCACCGCCACATCGCGTACGGAGAGCTTGGCCACCCCGTCCGAGGAGGCCAGTCGGGTCAACTGGGCATCGTCGAGGCCCACCACGAGTTGGCCCTCGACCATGCCGATCGTCGCCGGTACGGCGCCCTCGGCCCGTACCGCCGCTTCGATCTCGCGGGCCACCCGCAGGTTGTCCGGGCGGGGTAGCCCGTGCGAGACGATGGTGCTCTCAAGGGCGACGACGGGACGTCCGGTGCGCAGTGCCTCGGCCACCTCGGCGCCGTACCGGATCTGGAAATCGCTCACGGTCAACCACCGTACGGGCCGGTGTCGGCGGGTGTTCCGGTGGACCGCTCGGCAGTGACCTGCCAAACTTGAGCGTTGGCGGGGTCACCAAGGGAGGAATCACTGCCGTGAGCACTGAGGTTCTCGAGCGTCCGGATCTGAAGGACGCAGACACCGGACCGGAAATGTTCCACTACGTCCGGAAAGAAAAGATCGCCGAGAGCGCGGTCATGGGGACCTTCGTGATCGCGCTCTGCGGTGAGACGTTCCCGGTCACCAAAGCCGCCAAGCCGGGCTCACCGGTCTGCCCGAGGTGCAAGGAGATCTACGACTCCATGCGGGACTGACGCGCGCGGCCGGCGCCCTCGCGCGCGTAGCATCCTGCGGTGACCGCCGCAGCCGCCCTGCTCCTCGCCGATCTCACCGGCGTGGCGATCTTCGCCGCCTCCGGCGCGTCCGCCGCGGTGGTGAAGCGGCTGGACCTGTTCGGAGTGGTCTTCGTCGGCTTCGTCGCCGCGCTCGGCGGCGGCATCTTCCGGGACCTGGTGATCGGCGACGGGCCGCCGCTGGCCTTCGCTGACTGGCGGTACGCGGTCACCGCGACGGTCACCGCCACCGCGGTCTTCTGGCTACACCCCCAGTTGACGCGACTGCGTACCACCGTGCTTGTCCTCGACGCGGCCGGGCTCGGCCTCTTCACCGTCACCGGTACGCTCATCGCGCTCGACGCCGGCCTGCCACCCCTCGGCGCCGGCATGATCGGGATGATGGCCGGGATCGGTGGCGGGCTGGGGCGGGACCTGCTCACCGGGGAGATCCCGGTGGTACTCCGCCGGGAGATCTACGCGTTGGCGGCGCTGGCCGGCGCGGTCGCGGTGGTCGGCCTCGACCGGGCCGGTCTGGCCCGGCCGGCTCCGCTGATGGCGGCGGCGCTCTTCGTCTTCGCCCTCCGGCTGCTGGCCCTGCGCCGACGCTGGTCGGCTCCGGTGCCGACCGACCGGCCGGCCGGCGGCGACTCCGGCCCACCGCACCGGCGGGTCGAGGGCGAGCGGCTCCCGGACCGGCGGGTCGAGGGCGAGCGGCTCCCGGACCGGCGGGTCGAGGGCGAGCGGCTCCCGGACCGGCGGGTCGAGGGCGAGCGGCTCCCGGACCGGCGGGTCGAGGGCGAGCGGCTCCCGGACCGGCAGGTCGACGGCGGGGCCCACCCGGAGGGGTGGGCCGACGGCGAGCGGCCGGCGGAGCAGGACCGCTGAGCTGGCGTGTCGCTGCGGCGGACGCTCGCCGAGGCGTGGGTCGGCGGGTGTGCCAACCGTGCCTGGTGTGGCAATGGTGTCGCCTGGGGCGGGCGGGTCCGGCTGGTTATGCTGGTACGGCCTTCGCGCTCGGTCCGGTCGCGGGGGCGTTTTCGTGTGGTCGGATACCTGGCCGTCGGAGGGGAGAGTTCGCGTGGGAGCCCGACTGCCAGTTCTCGAGTCGTTCCCGGCGCTGCGCGCGTGGCAGCGTAAGGCGTTGGTGGAGTACCTGCGTCGCCGTTCCGAGGACTTCCTGGCGGTCGCCACCCCCGGCGCCGGCAAGACCACCTTCGCGCTGCGGATCGCCGCCGAACTGCTCGCCGACGGCACCGTCGAGGCGGTCACCGTGGTCGCACCGACCGAGCACCTGAAGACCCAGTGGGCCGTCGCGGCGGCCCGGGTCGGCATCCAGCTCGACGCCGCGTTCCGCAACGCCGACCTGCACTCCTCGGCGGACTTCCACGGCGCGGTCGTCACCTATGCCCAGGTCGGCATCGCCCCGCAGGTGCACCGCCGCCGGACCATGACCCGACGGACCCTGGTGATCCTCGACGAGATCCACCATGCCGGCGACTCCCGGTCCTGGGGCGACGGGGTCAAGGCCGCCTTCGAGCCCGCCGTACGCCGGTTGATGCTGACCGGTACGCCGTTCCGGTCCGACGAGAACCCGATCCCCTTCGTAACCTACGAGCGGGGCAACGACGGCCTGCAACGCTCCCGGGCCGACTCCGTGTACGGCTACGCCGAGGCGCTCGCCGACGGGGTGGTCCGCCCGGTGATCTTCCTGGCGTACTCGGGGGAGACCCGGTGGCGGACCAGTGCCGGGGACGAGTTGGCGGCCCGGCTGGGCGAGCCGATGACCCAGGACCTGATCGCCCAGGCGTGGCGTACCGCGCTGGACCCGGCCGGTGACTGGATGCCCCAGGTGCTGCGGGCCGCCGACGCCCGGTTGCAGGTGCTCCGGGCGGGCGGGGTCTCCGACGCGGCCGGCCTGGTGATCGCCACCGACCAGCAGGCAGCCCGGTCGTACGGCCGGCTGATCGAACGGATCACCGGGGAGCGGGCGGTGGTGGTGCTCTCCGACGACCAGGGTGCCTCGGCCCGGATCGCCGCCTTTTCCGCCTCCGACCAGCGCTGGATGGTGGCGGTCCGGATGGTCTCCGAGGGGGTCGACATTCCCCGGCTGGCCGTCGGCGTCTACGCGACCAGCGCCTCCACCCCGCTCTTCTTCGCCCAGGCGATCGGGCGGTTCGTCCGGGCCCGCCGGCCGGGCGAGACCGCGTCGGTCTTCCTGCCCAGCGTGCCGCACCTGCTCGGGCTGGCCAGCGAGATGGAGGTCGAGCGGGATCACGTGTTGGGTGAGCCGAAGCGCGGCGACGGGCTCGACGACGACCTGCTGGAGCGGGCGCAACGCAACGAGCAGGCCAGCGGGGAACTGGAGAAGCGGTTCGAGGCGCTCTCCGCCACCGCGGAACTGGACCAGGTGATCTTCGACGGGGCGTCCTTCGGCACCGGTGCCCAGGCGGGTACCCCGGAGGAGGAGGACTATCTCGGCCTGCCTGGTCTGCTCACCGCCGACCAGGTCGCGGTGCTGCTGAACAAGCGCCAGGCCGACCAGTTGGCCGCCCAGCGCCGCCGGAAGAACGCCGCCGAGCCGATGCCGGCGCCCCGGCCGGAGAGCCGGCCGCTCAGCGCGGCGGAGCGCCGGGTCAGCCTGCGCCGCCAGCTCAACGCGCTGGTGGCGGCGCACCACCACCGGACCGGGCTGCCGCACGGCAAGATCCATGCGGAGCTTCGCCGCCGCTGCGGCGGCCCGCCCAGCGCACAGGCCAGCATCGAGCAGCTCGAGGAGCGGATCGCCACCGTGCAGACCCTGTGACGACGCCCAGATGCCGTGCCACGCCCAGATGCCGTGCCACGCCCAGGCGCTGTGTTATGCCACCGTCTGCTCTGACGACGTTCATACGCGGTGCTGACGGAGGCGGTCGGTCCAGGCCGTCCAGGCCGTCTTGCGGCCGATCGTCGATGCTGTCGGCAATCGGCACTGTCGAGGAATAGACGACCGGAGGTGCCCACCTGGGGCACCTCCGGTCGACTATGTCCTGATTGGGTTAGTTCGCCATCAAATCGGCGCCCCGCCAGCTGAACTCGGGATCGGCCGCGTACCGAACCGTGATCTTCACGAGATCCTCGGCGTACTTGTTCGCGTGATGCCCACAGAACACCAGCTCGCTCCCACCCGCCAGGGTGACTCGAAGCTTGCCGGCCGCGTTGCAGCGGTCGCACCGTTCATCGGCGGCTGGGGGAGCCACCGTCTCGGGCGGCGGCGTGAGGGTCGGGGTCATCGCCTTCCTCCTGCGGTCGTCACCGATGAACACTCTCGTCGGTCATTGCTCACCTATCGTGCAACACCCTTGTGGGGTGTGGCCTTCCCAGTGTGCCCCCGGGGGACCGATGTCACACGTACTGGAGACAGTGTGCCGTGCCACCAGGGTGCCACGTCAACGATCACGCGTGGGGACCAGCCGATCACCGCATGCCCGATGTACGTGTGGTGATCAGATGGACACGGCTGGTTGACTTTTGGGGTCAGTCAAGATAATCGCGTAGCACCTGCGAGCGGGAGGGGTGGCGCAGCTTCGACATCGTCTTGGACTCGATCTGCCGGATCCGCTCGCGGGTCACGCCGTACACCTGGCCGATCTCGTCCAGGGTGCGCGGCTGCCCGTCGGTCAGCCCGAAGCGCAGCCGCACCACGCCGGCCTCCCGCTCGGAGAGCGTCTGGAGCACCTGCTGGAGCTGGTCCTGCAGCAGCGAGAAGGAGACGGCGTCGACGGCGACGACCGCCTCGGAGTCCTCGATGAAGTCGCCGAGCTGGCTGTCCCCCTCGTCGCCGATGGTCTGGTCGAGCGAGATCGGCTCCCGGGCGTACTGCTGGATCTCCAGCACCTTCTCCGGTGTGATGTCCATCTCCTTCGCCAGCTCCTCCGGAGTGGGCTCACGGCCCAGGTCCTGGAGCAGCTCGCGCTGGATCCGGCCCAGCTTGTTGATCACTTCGACCATGTGCACCGGGATGCGGATGGTGCGGGCCTGGTCGGCCATGGCTCGGGTGATGGCCTGCCGGATCCACCAGGTGGCGTAGGTGGAGAACTTGTAGCCCTTGGTGTAGTCGAACTTCTCGACGGCCCGGATCAGACCGAGGTTGCCCTCCTGGATCAGGTCCAGGAACGCCATGCCCCGCCCGGTGTACCGCTTGGCCAGCGAGACCACCAGCCGCAGGTTCGCCTCCAGCAGATGGTTCTTGGCCCGCTCGCCGTCCCGGGAGATCCAGCCCAGGTCCCGGACCATCTCCCGGACGAGCTTCTCCTCGCCCTCCTCGGCGGCGCGCAGCCGCTCGGCGGCGTAGAGCCCGGCCTCGATCCGCTTGGCGAGCTCGACCTCCTGCTCGGCGTTGAGCAGCGGGACCTTGCCGATCTGCTTGAGGTAGGCCCGGACCGAGTCGGCCGACGCGGTCAGCTCGGCGTCCCGGCGCGCCTGCTTGAGCGCCTCGGACTCCTCGTCGTCCCACTCGAAGTCGTTGTCGGTCGCGGCGTCGGCGGCGTCCGCCTCGGCGGCCTTGGTCAGTTCGGCCGGTTCCTCGACCACCACGTCCTCGATCTCGGCGGCGAGCTCCTCCGGATCGATCTCCTCGCCCGGACCGTCCGGACCGCCGCCCTTGGCCGGTGCGGCGCCCTTGGCCGCCTTGGCCGGGCCGGTGCCGGCGGCCTTGGCGGTGGCACGGCCGGCCTTCGCCGGGGCCTTGGCGGCCGTCTCAGCGCCCTTCGCGGCCGGCTTGGCGCCGGCTGGCGGCGACCCGCCGTCGGCCGCGAGCGTCGGCTTGCGGGCCGCCGGCTTGCGGGGCGCGCCGGCCGACTCGTCGGCGGCAGGCGCCTGCTTCGGCGCCGGCGGTGCCGACTTCTTGGTCGCCTTGGCGGTGGTCGCCCGCGAGGCGGGGGTGGCGGACCGCGCGGCGGCGACCCGGCGACGGGTACTCGCCGAGCCGTCGACCACGACGGTCACCCCCGCGTCGGAGAGCGCACGCAGGATCTTCTTGGCCTGGGCCGGAGTCACCTCAGCAGACTCGACCGTACGCGCCAACTCGGCCGACGTGAGCTGGCCGCCGGCGCTCTGCGCGTGGGCGATCAGGGTGTCGGTGAGCGAGCGTACGTCGGCGCCGATGTGGCGGGGTTCTGTCACGAATGACCTTCCGGAGGCGATGAGCGAGCACGGCCGGATCGGCCGGCGCAGCGCTATGCGGTGTGTCGGGCCGATGTGGTTGAGGGACCCCCGTGTCCCGGGCCGACCGATGCTCGGCGGTCCGTGGCGCGTGGGCAGGCGTGAATTGTAGCGCCGTCTGCGGCGATCATCCTGCGCCGCACGCCGGAGACGTGGTCCGGGGCCACCGACCCGATGCGCGTGTTGACTTTGTAAGGATGATACTCGCGCCGGGGGCGGGACGTCACAGGCGTGCGGGAAGGGGACGTCATGGACGGCACGACACCGGCTCCGGAGGAGCTGCTGAAGATCGCGGTCGAGGTGGCCCGGGCGGCGGCGGATACCGCGTACCGGATGCGGGCCGAGGGGGTCGCCGCGGTGGCCACCAAGAGCACCGCGACCGACGTGGTCACCGCGGCCGACCGGGCGGTGGAGCGGCAGGCGGTGGCGGCCCTGCGGGCGGCCCGGCCCGGCGACGCCGTGCTGGGCGAGGAGTACGGCGACGTCGAGGGCGCCGGCCCGGCCGGCGGCAGCCGTGTACGGTGGATCCTCGACCCGATCGACGGCACCGTGAACTACCTCTACGGGCTGCCGCACTACGCCGTCTCGCTGGCCGCCGAGGTCGACGGCGAGGTGGTCGCCGGTGTGGTCCGGAACGCGGCCACCGGGGACGAGTGGACCGCCGTCCGGGGTGGAGGTGCCTACCGGGCCGGACGGCGGCTGACCGGCTCGGTGGAGACCGATCTCGGCCAGGCGCTGGTGGCCACCGGGTTCGGGTACGATCCCGCGCGCCGGTCGCATCAGGCCGCGGTCCTGCACCGGCTCGTCGCGCACGTCCGGGACATCCGCCGGTTCGGTGTCGCCTCGATCGATCTGTGCCTGGCCGCCGAGGGCCTGGTCGACGGCTACTACGAAAAGGGTCTGAACCTCTGGGACCACGCGGCCGGCGGGCTGGTCGCGACCGAGGCCGGGCTCCGGGTCGACGGGCTGGCCGGTGCCGGCCCGGGACCGGATCTGGTGATCGCGGCCCCGCCGGCGCTGTTCGGGCCACTGCACGACCACCTGGTCCGGTTCGACGCGGCCGGCGGCCCCTGAGCGGACCCTCCACGGGTCCCTGGGCGGAGGCGGCCGCCGGCCGCCGGCCGCCGGCCGCCGGCCCTGGAGGGTCGGCGAGGGCGACCCTCCAGGCCAGCGGCGACCCTCCGGGCCAGCCAGGTCGGGTCAGCTCAGGTTGGGGTCGGCGCACGTCCGCGGCGGCAGCTGCGTACTGTCGCTGTCCCGCTGGGTCAGCGCCTGGTTGACCTCGGTGATGGTCGCCAACTGCTTGAACTCGCCGCCGAGGACGACGTCGACCACGTCGTCCTCGCGTTCGAGCTGGAACTCCGGCTCCGCCTCGTTCAGGAAGTACGCCCTGAGCACGTGGTACGAGCCGACGCCCTTCGGCCCGTACCGCAGCACCGCGACCTCGTCGTCGATGCCCTTCTTGTTCGGCTCGTCGCCGGCCTTGAGGACCTTGAACTGCCGGTTCTGGAAGTCGGTCTTCACCGTGTTGGCCAGGCCGATCGTCTCGGTCGCGTTGTAGACGTTGATTTTGATGTCTTTCGGCAGCCGCAACCGGGTGTCGGCGAGCTTGTCGCCTTCCTGGCAGTCGCTGGCGACCTCCTTGCCGGCCTGGGTGTCGCGGACGAGGGTGACGGCGACGAAGACCATGGCGATCACCGCGAGCACGCCGACGACGACGAGGGCCCGGACGCGCGCGAAACTCATCTGCTTGGCTCCTGCGAAGGTGGTGTGTGGAACAGACGCCGGCCGGCCGGCCGGGCGGGTCGCTGTGGCTATCGAGTATGCCGGTGCCGGCGGCGGTTGTCCGACCGGGTGCTGAATCCGCCGGGTTTGTCGGCGCGCCGACGACGATCGGCCGATCAGTACCCCTATCTTCGTGTCGCCTGAGTCACATTGGGAACAACTCCGCGCGCTCGGACGTACATGCATGCCGCAGGGACGGTATACATGCCTCGCCCGAAGGGGGGTAAGGTACCCCGCTCGCCGGGGGAGTTTCGCCCGGCGGCCGCGACCCGGAACGTGCGCCGGGTCGGGCGACCGGAAGTAATGGCCGGCCAGCGGGAACCGAAACAGCGTCCTCCGGCGTTACAACCGGAAGCGACTATATCGATATGGGAGAGTGAGACCGATGGCCACCGACTACGACGCCCCGCGTCGCGACGAGGTCGACCTCGGCGAGGACAGCCTGGAAGAGCTCAAGGCTCGGCGGGTCGACTCACAGTCGGCCGCCGTGGACGTCGACGAGGCCGAGGTCGCCGAGAGCTTCGAGCTGCCCGGTGCCGACCTGGCCGACGAGGAGCTCACCGTGAAGGTGCTGCCGATGCAGTCGGACGAGTTCCGCTGCGGGCGCTGCTTCCTCGTGCACCACCGCAGCCAGCTCGCGGTGGAGCGCAACGGCGAGCTGATCTGCCGCGAGTGCGCCTGACCGCAATGGCCGGAGTGGTCTTCCCGGTCAGGGAAGCCGGTCCGCCGGGTACGGGGTGAGTCTTCCGGGACGGGGGGGAGCGGCGACCTCCACGGGTGGAGGTCGCCGCGCGTGATTCGACATGCGGGGCTGGCGGGCAACTGCTTGACTCGATGCGCGTGGTGGTACGCCCCACCGACGACACGTGCTGGAGGTCATGATGAGCCGCTCCGACCGGGCGTCCGACACGTCCTCGCCGGGACCGACCGACACGTCCTCGCCCGACGCCGGGCCGAGGGCGGACCTTGAGCTGAGTTCGACTGTCGCGGCGCTCACCGCGGACGAGCTCAACCAGTCCCGTCGGCGACAACTGCTCCGCCGGCTGGTCGGCCAGGTGCGGACCGGGCGTCCCGGCAACCTGTTCAAGCCGAAGGCGGCGGTCCGCTGGCTCACCGACACGGTCGCGGAGATCGCGCCGCACATCCCGGTGCGGGACCGGGAGACCCTGCTGCGGCACTTCGACGGCCTCGACGGGGACGCACTGGCCGACCGGCTGGTCCGCAACGCCGTGCGGGCCACCGCGGGGGTCGGCGCGGCCGGTGGCGGAGTCGCGGCGGTGGAGTGGGCGGCCACCCCGACCCTGCTTTCGGCACCGGTGTTGCTGGCCGCCGAGACCGTCACCGTGGTCGCCATCGAACTCAAGCTGATCGGCGAACTGCACGAGGCGTACGGCGTGCGGCTGCCCGGAGGCACCAGCCAGCGCGCGGTGACCCTGCTCCGCTCGTGGGCGGCCCAGCGCGGAGTCAATCCGCTACTGCCCGGTGTCGGCGTCGGCGCGGTACTCGGCACGGCGGCCCGTAACGAACTGCGGGACCGGCTGCTGCGGCGGTTCGGCCGCAACCTGACCACCCTCGGGCCGTTCCTCACCGGTGCGGCGGTGGCCGGCTTCCTCAACGGCCGGGCCACCCGGGGACTCGGAGACCGGGTCCGGGAGGACCTCCGGCAGGGCCCCAAGGCGCTCGGCGGATAGTCGCACGCACCGTCCCGGGCGCGCCGCGCGGTCACGGGCGGCGTATCGGGCGGGTCAGTGCGGGTCGCGGTGGGCCCGGTCCTGCGGGGTCCGGGCCGGGGCGCTGGACGCGAGGATCGCCTCGGCCAGGCGTACCGGATGGCGGGAGCTGACCACCCAGTAGGGGGTCGGGTCGGCCGGGTCGTCGAGGACGACCTGGACCGCCCCCGGCACCCACGGGCGCTGTACCACGAACGCCATCGGGTCGGCACCGACCCCGAGCACCTCGCGTCGGCCCTCCGCGTCCAGCGGGATCGCGTCGGCGACGAACCGCACCGGCAGCCGGGCGTCGTCGACCAGGAGTTCGCCGTCGCGTACGGCAACCTGGATCCGGCCGAGCCAACTGAGACCGACGGCGGCCAACGGCAACAGCACCACGAACGGCAGCCAGGCTCGCACGCCGGTGCCGCCGAGCCAGAGTTCGGTGGCGAGCAGCGCGGCGACGACGATCCCGGCCAGCCAGAGCCACCAGGGCAGGGTCAGCCGCTCGGTGTACCCGGCCCGGGCCGGGACGGCGGCGGGCTCGGAACTTGTCGGTGCCACGCTGGAAGGGTACGGCCCTGCGCGCCCCGTCGACCCGGCAGGATGGGGGCACCACAGGTGGAGCCGCGAACCTGCCAGGAGAGTGAGAGCGTGACACACGTCCTGCCCGTACCCGTCCGGCGACTCGATCCCGACCTGCCGCTGCCGGCGTACGCCCATCCAGGCGACGCCGGGGCCGACCTGGTCGCCGCCGAGGAGGTCGAGATCCCTCCCGGCCGGTGGCGGCTGGTCCGGACCGGCGTCGCGCTCGCCCTGCCCGCCGGCCACGTCGGGCTGGTCCATCCACGATCGGGGCTGGCGGCCAGGCTCGGTGTGACCGTGCTCAACGCGCCCGGTACGGTCGACGCCGGTTACCGGGGCGAGATCCTGGTAAACCTGATCAACCACGACCGGGTCCGCCCGGCGAAGATCTCCCGGGGGGATCGGATCGCGCAGCTCGTCGTGCAGCGGGTGGAGCGGGTCGAGTTCCTGCCCGTCGACGAGCTGCCCGACTCCGTCCGGGGCGCGGGTGGGCACGGCTCGACCGGCGGACATGCCGGGCTGGTCGCCGCCGACCGTCCTGGCGACCGGGTCGAGCCGGAGGATCGGGTCGAGGCGGGCGACCGGGTCGAGGGGGCGGGTAGGCGGTGAACCGATCGGAAAAGGGTGCCCGGGTCGGCTGTCGCCGTACGCCGTGGCCGACAATGCGAGTGAGTTCCGCCGATCCGGCAGCCGGCAACGGAAGGTAGCAGGTAAGCACGATGATCTTCTCCCGAGGACGCGGCGGGCGCCACTCCCGCGACGAGCGCTCCGGTCGGCAGTCGGCCGACCCCCAGGACCTCGCCGCTGCGGCCGAGCCCGAGGGACCCGGGCACGGACCCTACGACGTCGGCGACGCGCCGCCGGACGTGCAGCGGCTCGACCTGGGCAGCCTGCACATCCCGGCCGTCCAGGACGTGGAGGTACGCGTCCAGGCCAACCCGGACGGCGTGATCCAGCAGGTCGTCCTGGTGCACGGCGAGAGTGCCCTCCAGTTGGGGGTCTTCGCGGCACCGCGTACCGAGGGGATCTGGCCGGAGTGGCGGGAGGAGATCCGCACCTCCCTGGCGGCCGACGGGGTGGTGGCCGAGGAGGCGGACGGCGAGTACGGCACCGAGTTGCGGGCCCGGGTCCGTACCCCGGACGGCGGCATCGCCGACCTGCGATTCGTCGGCGTCGACGGGCCGCGCTGGATGATCCAGGGCGTCTTCCAGGGGCGTGCCGCCAGCGACCCCGCCGCCGCCGGACCGCTCGCGGAGTGCCTGAACGGGCTGGTGGTCGACCGGGGGCAGGAGGCCAAGCCGGTCCGCGAGCCGCTGCCGCTGCGGCTGCCCCGCGAGGCGGCGGCCGCGGCCGAGCCTTCGCCGGACGGTGACGGGTCCGGGGCGCCGGTCAACGGCGTCGTCTCCGGCCAGCAGCACCCGCGCCGGTCCGGACCACGACCCCACCGCGACGGCTCCTGACCGCGGCTAGCCGTTTCCCGGCCGGCAGCCCCGGCCGACACCCCGGCCGGCAGCCCCGGCGCCTGGTCGGCGGCTGTCGGCGCTTCGCCGCGCCATCGGTCGGACGGGTCGGCAACCCGGCACGGCTGAGCAGGTGCGCGCGTACCGAACCGGCGTACGCTTGCGGCACGGCTTCACGCCAGTCGTGGCGAGCACGCGCTGGGCGGGCGCGTGGAGGAGGGTGACACCGGGTCATGGCGACCGACCAGGGCCGGCTCTCGTGGCGGAGCTTCCTGCAACGGCTGACCGCGAGCGAGGCCGAGATCGAGGCGGAGGAGCTGCGCCGGGAGAGCGCCGAGTTCGGCAGTACCCCGGCCGGGCAGTGCAGCCGGGGACAGGTGGTGTCGGTCTCTGGTCGGCTCCGTACGGTGGTCTACACCCCCCGGACGAACCTGCCGACCCTGGAGGCGGATCTCTACGACGGCAGCGACGTCGTGACCCTGGTCTGGCTGGGGCGCCGACACATCTCCGGGATCGAGCCGGGCCGGCAATTGACCGCACGCGGTCGCATTGCGGTACGGGATGACCGTAAAGTCATCTACAACCCGTACTACGAGCTGGAGTCGCCGCGGTGAACAGGGACGACGGCGACTGTAACCGCGACCGGAAGACACACAGATGACCGCTGGACAGCCCCGCACCGACAGGACGGGCAGCGACCCGACGGCCGCCCGGAGCGAGGAGGAGGAACCGCTCCCGAGTCTGACCGAGCAGATGGCCGAGCAGCTCGGCGGCTGGCGCGGGATGGTCGAGTCCAGCGTCCCCGTGGTCGTCTTCGTCGCGGTCAACATCATCGCCGAGCTGCGTCCCGCGGTGATCGCCTCGGTGGCGGTCGCGGTGCTGATCGCGGTCGTCCGGCTCTTCCAGCGGCGGCCGGTCCGACACGCCGTCAACGGCCTGGTCGGGATCGGCATCGGCGCCATGATCGCCTGGCGTACCGGTGACGAGCGGGACTTCTACCTGCCCGGCATCCTCTACGGCATCCTCTACGGGCTGGTGCTGCTCGGTTCGGCGGTGATCCGCCAGCCGCTGGTCGGCTGGATCTGGTCCATCATCGCGGCAGGGGGCCGGTCGGAGTGGCGGCAGGATCCGCGGCTGGTCCGCACCTTCACCCGGCTCACCGTGCTGTGGGGCGTGGTGTGGCTGGCCAAGGTGGGTGTGCAGGCCGGGCTCTACCTGGCGGACATGGACACCGCGCTGGGCGTCGCCCGACTGCTGCTCGGCTATCCGCCGTACGCGCTGCTGCTGGTGATCACCATCTGGGCGGTCCGCCGGGTGAACCGGACCCCGGCGGTACCGGCCCCGCTCGGCGGCTGACCGCCGCGGGCCGGACGTCACGTGCGCCGGCCGGGCCTTCACGTGCGCCGCCGGCCGGACGTCACGTGCGCCGCCGGCCGGACTCCGCGTCGAGTTCTCCGGCGCTCAGCCGCTGCTGCCGCGGGTCCGTTCCACGCTGTCCGCGCCGAGGATCACCTTGCGGACCTCGTCCTCGACCTCGGCGGTGCAGACGAAGATCAGCTCGTCGCCGGCCTCCAGCGGGTCGTCAGGGGTCGGCACCAGCACCCGCTTGCCGCGCAGGATGGCGGTCAGGGCCGAGTCCCGGGGCAGCGGCACCGAGTGGACCGGATGCCCGACGTACGGTGCGGTCGGCGGCAGGGTGATCTCGACCATGTTCGCCTCACCCTGCCGGAACGTCATCAGCCGGACCAGGTCGCCGACGGTCACCGCCTCCTCGACCAGCGCCGCCATCACCCGGGGCTTGCTGACCGCGACGTCGACCCCCCACTGGTCGGTGAAGAGCCACTCGTTCTCGGCCCGGTTGACCCGGGCGACCACCCGGGGGACCGCGAACTCGGTCTTGGCCAGCAGCGACAGCACCAGGTTCACCTTGTCGTCGCCGGTGGCGGCCACCACCACGTCGCAGCTGGCCAGGTCGGCCTCCTCCAGGCTGGTCAGCTCGCAGGCGTCGGCGAGCACCCACTCGGCGGCCGGTACCCGTTCCGGGCGGAGCATCTGCGGCTTCCGCTCGATCAGCATCACCTGGTGTCCGTTCTCGATCAGCTCCTGCGCGATCGAGCGGCCGACGTTGCCGGCGCCGGCGATGGTGACCCGCATCTCAACGCCCTCCTTCCGGCGGCGAACCCGCCACCGTCGTCACCTGATCGGCGATGTCGTCGGTGACCAGCATGGAGACCTGGTCGCCCTCCTGGAGCACGGTGGACGCGGTCGGCAGCGCGGCGATGCCGAACCGGGTCAGGTAACCGACCCGGGCCCCGGTGGCCTCCTCCAGGCCGCGCACCGGCCGGCCGATCCAGTCGTCGTGCACCGGCACCTCGATGACCGAGACGGTGCTGGTCGGGTCGCGGAAAATTTCCACATGTCCCTCCGGCACCAGGTGCCGGACCATCCGGTCGGCGGTCCACCGGACCGTGGCCACGGTCGGGATGCCGAGCCGCTCGTAGACCTGGGCCCGCTTCGAGTCGTAGATCCGGGCCACGACCCGGGAGACGCCGTACGTCTCACGAGCCAGCCGAGCCGAGATGATGTTGGAGTTGTCACCGCTGGAGACGGCGGCGAAAGCGTCGGCCCGCTCGATGCCGGCCTGGCGGAGCACCTCCGCGTCGAACCCGGCGCCGGTGACGGTGATCCCGCCGAACTCCGGGCCGAGCCGGCGGAACGCGTCGGCGTCCTGGTCGATGACGGCGACCGAGTGGCCGCGCGACTCCAGATTGTGCGCGAGGGTCGAACCGACCCGGCCACAGCCCATGATCACGACGTGCACGGCAAGTCCTCCCGGGTCACCACGGGACCGACCCGTCCGGTGGGGTGATGTCACCATGAGCGTAGTGCGGTCCCCACCGGCGTCCAGCGGGTCTCCCGGCGGCGATGCGGATCCTCGGCGAGCGCTAAAAGCGCCGTGTCGGTCGGATCACTGGAAGATCGGCTGCACCGGCCGGCCGGTCGGATCCGACGGCCGTACCCTTACCGGTTGTGGCCAGTCCCACCTCGCTCGTCAAGCGCCTGCTGCTGGGCCGACCCTTCCGGTCCGACAGGTTGCAGCACACCCTGCTGTCGAAGCGCATCGCGCTGCCGGTGTTCGCCTCCGACGCCCTCTCCAGCGTGGCGTACGCCCCGGACGAGATCCTGCTGACGCTCTCGATCGCCGGCGCGTCGGCGTATCTCTTCTCGCCGTGGGTCGCCCTGGCCGTCGCGGTGGTGATGCTCACGGTAGTGGCGAGCTACCGGCAGAACGTGCACGCCTACCCCTCCGGCGGCGGCGACTACGAGGTGGCCACCGTCAATCTCGGGCGCAGGTTCGGCGTCGGGGTGGCCAGCGCGCTGCTGGTCGACTACGTGTTGACCGTCGCGGTCTCGGTCTCCTCCGGGGTGGCCAACCTCGGCTCGGTGCTGCCGTTCGTCGCCGAGCACCGGGTCGGGGTGGCGGTGACCGCTGTGGTGCTGCTGACCGCGATCAATCTGCGTGGGCTGCGGGAGTCCGGCACCGCGTTCGCGATCCCGACCTACGGCTTCATGATCGTCATCATCGGGATGATCCTCACCGGGCTGGTCCGGATCTTCGTCCTCGGCCACGACCTCCGGGCGCCGAGCGCAGACCTGGTGGTCAGCGCCGAGCACGCCAACCTGACCGCCTTCGCGATGGCCTTCCTGCTGCTACGGGCCTTCTCCTCCGGCTGCGCCGCGCTGACCGGGGTGGAGGCGATCTCCAACGGCGTACCGGCGTTCAAGCCGCCGAAGAGCCGTAACGCCGCCACCACGCTGCTGATGCTCGGCACGGTGGCGATCGTGATGATCATGGGAATCATCTGGCTGGCCCGGCTGACCGGCCTGCAGTTCATGGAGAACCCGGCCCGGCAGCTCGCACACGGCCCGGTCGGATACGTGCAGCAGACCGTGACCGTGCAGCTCGGCCAGGCCGTCTTCGGCAACGGGATCCTGCTCTTCGTGGTGGCCGGCGTGACCGCGCTGATCCTGTTCCTGGCCGCCAACACCGCGTTCAACGGTTTCCCGGTGCTCGGCTCGATCCTGGCGCAGGACCGGTACCTGCCCCGGCAGTTGCACACCCGGGGCGACCGGTTGGCGTTCTCCAACGGCATCGTCTTCCTCGCGCTGACCGCGATCCTGCTGATCGTCGCCTTCCAGGCCGAGGTGACCCGGCTGATCCAGCTCTACATCGTCGGCGTCTTCGTCTCGTTCACGCTCTCCCAGGCGGGGATGCTCCGGCACTGGAACCGGCTGCTGCGTACCGCACGGGATCCGGCGGTCCGGCGGAGGATGATCCGGTCCCGGGCCATCAACGCCTTCGGGATGGGTCTGACCGGGGCGGTACTGGTGGTCGTCCTGGTCACCAAGTTCCTGCTCGGCGCCTGGATCGCCATCGCCGCGATGGCGGTGATCTACGCCATGATGCTGGGCATCCGCCGGCACTACGACCGGGTCGCCGCCGAGCTGACCCCGGCCGAGGGCCGCCCGGTGCTGCCGGCCCGCAACCACGCGATCGTACTGGTCAGCAAGGTGCACCAGCCGACCCTGCGGGCGGTCGCCTACGCCCAGGCGACCCGGCCGGACACGCTGACCGCGCTGACCGTGAACGTCGACGAGGCGGACACCCGGGCGGTGCAGACCGAGTGGGAACGGCATGGGATGACCGTCCCGCTGACCGTGATCGACTCGCCGTACCGGGAGATCACCCGGCCGATCCTCGACTTCGTCGCGTCGGCCCGCCGGGAGTCGCCGCGCGACGTGGTCACCGTCTTCATCCCGGAGTACGTCGTCGGGCACTGGTGGCAGAACCTGCTGCACAACCAGAGCGCACTGCGGATCAAGGGCCGACTCCTCTTCGAGCCCGGGGTGATGGTGACCAGCGTGCCGTGGCAGCTCGCCTCCACCGCCCGGAAGAACCTGGACCGGTTCGACGCCACCCTCAACCGTGGACCGGCCCGGGGCCCGCGCGGCGGTGCGCCGGTCGGTGGTCTGCTCGGGCCGCCCCCACGGTCGAACACCGCAGCCGTGCCGGCGCCGCCACCCTCGCTGGCCGGTACCGACCTCGAAGAGTCTCCGCCCGCACCCGGGCGGGAAACGGCGGTCCGTGATGAGCCCCGGTGAGCGGTCCCGGGCGTCCTTCGTGGGCCCGGGTGAGGCGGAGCGGGTCGAGCTGACCGTCGGCCCGGTGGCACACGGCGGGCACTGCGTGGCCCGACTGGACGGGCAGGTGGTCTTCGTCCGGCACGCGCTGCCGGGGGAGCGGGTCGTCGCCGAGATCACCGAGGTTCGTCGGGACTTCCTGCGGGCGGACGCGGTGACCGTACTCGACTCCTCGCCGGACCGGGTCGTCCCGCCGTGCCCGTGGGCGGGGCCGGACCGGTGTGGCGGCTGCGACCTTCAGCACGTCGCGCCGGCGGCGCAGCGGCGCTGGAAGGCCGAGGTGGTACGCGAGCAGCTGCGCCGGCTGGGCGGGCTGACCCCGGAGGAGATCACCGCGCTGGACGTCCGGGTCGACGAGCTGCCCGGCGGCCCGCTCGGCTGGCGCTCCCGGGTCCGGTACGCCGTCGACGCCGCCGGCCGGGCCGGACTGCTCAAGCATCGCTCGCACGAGGTGGTCCCGATCGACAGGTGCCGGATCGCCCGCCCGGTGATCCAGGAGCTGCCGGTGCTGGCACCGAGTGGTCGACGCTGGCCCGACGCCGACCTGGTGGAGGTGGTCGCCTCCTCGGCCGGCGACGTGACCGTCCGCGGGCGGCGCAACACCGGCGTGCTCGGCGGCGGCGACCTCGGCGAGGCCACTGCCCCGTCGTCGCCCGTCCCGTCGTCGCCCGTCCCGTCGTTCGAGGGTGCGTCGTCCGGCAGTCCGTCGTCCGGCAGTCTGACGGATGGTGCTGCCGGCGGTGACGGGGTGGTGCGGCGGATCCGGGAGGTGGCGGTCGGCCGGACGTGGCGGCTGCCGCCGGAGGCGTTCTGGCAGGTACATCCGGTGGCGGCGGAGACGCTGGCGACGGCCGTACTCGACCTGCTGGCGCCCCGGGCCGGTGAGTCCGCGTGGGACCTCTACGGCGGTGCCGGGCTCTTCGCGGCGGCGCTGGCCGGCCGGGTCGGTCCGGCCGGCCGGATCACCCTGGTGGAGTCCGCTGAGCCGGCGGTCGAGGCCGCCCGGGAGAACCTCGCCGACCTGCCGCAGATCGAGGTGGTCCGGGCCTCGGTCGGGCCGGCGCTGCGGCGACGCCGGATCGTCGGGCCGGTCGACCTGGTGGTGCTGGACCCGCCGCGTGCCGGTGCCGGTGCCGAGGTCGTCCGGGCGGTCGTCGCGGCCGCCAGCCGGGCGGTGGCCTACGTGGCCTGCGACCCGGCCGCCTTCGCCCGGGACGCCCGGACGTTCCGGGAGGCGGGCTGGCGACTCGCCGCGCTGCGCGGCTACGACCTCTTTCCGATGACCCAGCACGTGGAGCTGGTGGCGCTGCTGCTGCCCGGCGACGGCTGAGCCCGGCGGAGTGGCGGGGATCTGGCGGA
The DNA here is from genome assembly GCF_040120695.1 of Plantactinospora sp. B6F1. NCBI lineage: Bacteria > Bacillati > Actinomycetota > Actinomycetes > Micromonosporales > Micromonosporaceae > Plantactinospora > Plantactinospora sp. B6F1. Next base: position 171,440 of record NZ_JBEEAC010000012.1, read on the forward strand.
CCCGGGACGCCCGGACGGTGTTGATGTCGACCCGGAGGAGTCACGGGACGCGGAGCTGCGGGACGCGGGGGCGTGGCCCCGGCGCGGGTTCAGGGGGTGGCGTGCAGCGCGGACCGGGGTGGGGTGGGGGCCGCCTCCGCATCCCGGCGGGCGGCCCGGGCGGCGGCCCGGTCGCGGAGCCGGATCCAGGCGACGATCAGCAGAATCAGCGGCAGCAGCGGCAGCGTGACCAGCAGCACAACGCCGACCGCGAGAACCTGGCCGGCGGCGTACCGGCCGGATGTCGGGGCGGTTCGAGGGCGGCCGGGAGACCGGCCGGGGCGGGAGCCAGCAGGCGACATGTCGAGACCTTAGGGGAGGGTGGGAATACCGGCCATGCTACGGCCCTTGGCGGCATCTGCCCGATTTTTCGTTCGTTCGGCCGAACTCCTCCCCACCACTCGCGGTACCGAGTCATCGACTGTCCGCGACGGTCCCACCGTCCGGTCAACGGGACTCTGCTGATCGCCAATCGCCCGTCACCGGCCGACGAGCCGCCTCGCCGGCCGGGCCGCTCCCGACCGGCTGTCCTGGCGCACCGAACCCCCTCCCGCCCGCGACCGGCGCGGCGTCATCCGTGGCGCTGCTTCGGCGGCCCGGCTGCGGGCCGGCGCGGTCCCGATAGACTCTGCGGCTATGAGCCTGTGTAGGGAGCGAATCAGCCAGCCCAGTGCCGTGCGGCCCGATACCCCTGCCGAGCGTGGCGAGGTGACGGCATGACCGTGGAGGAGTCGGAGACGTCCGCCGGACGGCTTCTGGGTACGGTCCGCGGGCCGCAGGACGTCAAGCGGATGTCCGCCGAGGAGCTGGCGCTGCTCGCCGCCGAAATCCGGGACTTCCTGGTCGCGAAGTGTTCCCGGACCGGCGGGCACCTCGGCCCGAACCTCGGGGTGGTCGAGCTGACCCTGGCCATGCACCGGGTCTTCGACTCGCCGCGGGACCGCTTCCTGTTCGACACCGGCCACCAGGCGTACGTGCACAAGATGCTCACCGGGCGGCAGGAGGGCTTCGACCAGCTCCGCCAGCGCGGTGGCCTCTCCGGCTATCCGAGCCAGGCGGAGAGCGAGCACGACCTGATCGAGAACTCGCACGCCTCGACCGCGCTCTCCTATGCGGACGGCCTGGCCAAGGCGTACGCGCTGCGCGGCGAGTCGCGCAACGTGGTGGCGGTGGTCGGTGACGGGGCACTGACCGGCGGCATGTGCTGGGAGGCGCTGAACAACATCGCCGCCGCCCGGAACCCGCTGGTCATCGTCGTCAACGACAACGGCCGGTCGTACGCGCCGACGATCGGCGGTCTCGCCGACCATCTCGCGACGCTGCGGCTCAACCCCGGCTACGAGAAGGTGCTGGACGCCGTCAAGGAGGCGCTCGGCTCCACCCCGCTGGTCGGCAAGCCGATGTACGAGGTGCTGCACGCGGTCAAGAAGGGCATCAAGGACGCGGTTGCCCCGCAGGCGATGTTCGAGGACCTCGGCATCAAGTACCTGGGCCCGGTCGACGGGCACGACGTGGCCGTGATGGAGTCGGCGCTGCGCCGGGCCAAGGGCTTCGGCGCGCCGGTTATCGTGCACGCGGTGACCCGCAAGGGCCTCGGCTACCGCCCGGCCGAGGAGGACGACGCCGACTGCCTGCACAGCCCGAGCGCCTTCGACGTCGAGACCGGCAAGCTGCTGGCCGCCCCGTCGGTGAAGTGGACGCAGGTCTTCGCCGACGAGTTGGTCGCGATCGCCGACGAGCGGCCGGATGTGGTCGGCATCACCGCCGCGATGGCCGAGCCGACCGGGATCGCCGCGCTGGCCCGAAAGTACCCGGAACGGGTCTACGACGTCGGCATCGCCGAGCAGCACGCGGCCACCTCGGCCGCTGGCCTGGCCATGGGCGGCCTGCACCCGGTGGTGGCGGTCTACGCGACCTTCCTCAACCGTGCGTTCGACCAGGTGCTGCTCGATGTCGCCATGCACCGGTTGCCGGTGACGTTCGTGCTGGATCGGGCCGGGATCACCGGCCCGGACGGGCCGAGCCACTACGGCATCTGGGACATGTCCGTCTTCGGGGTGGTGCCCGGGCTGCGGATCGCCGCGCCCCGGGACGCCGCCACGCTGCGGGCGGAACTGCGCGAGGCGGTCGCCGTCGAGGACGGGCCGACGATCGTGCGCTTCCCGACCGGCGCCGTCGCCGCCGACCTGCCGGCGGTACGCCGGATCAACACCGGCTCGGTCGCCGGCGGGGTGGACGTACTCGCCGAGTCCGCCCGTACCGACGTGCTGCTGGTCGCGGTCGGCGCGTTCGGGCAGCTCGGCGTCGAGGTGGCCGCCCGGGTCGCCGAGCAGGGCTACGGCGTGACGGTGGTCGACCCGCGCTGGGTCCGGCCGATCCCGCCGGAGCTGGTCACGCTGGCCGGCAGCCACCGGCTCGTGGTCACCGTCGAGGACGGCGTACGCGCCGGTGGGGTCGGGGACGCGCTGGCCAAGGCGCTGCGCGACGCCGACCTGCGGGTGCCGCTACGCGACCTCGGCGTGCCGTCGGTCTGGCAGCCGCACGGCACCCGGGCGCAGATCCTCACCGACCTGGGGTTGACCGCGCAGGACATGGCTCGGGACGTCACCGGCTGGGTTTCCCAGCTCGACGACGAGCCGATCGCGCCGGTACGGGTGACCGCCTCCAACGGGGACCGGGCGGCGAAGGGGCACAACGGCCGGCGCTGACCCCGCCGACCAGCCTTCGCCCTCCCCGCCGACCAGCTTTCCCCTCCGGGCCGGTGTGGGCTTCGCCCTCCGCGCCGGTGTGGGCTTCGCCCTCCGGGCCGGCGTGGTGAGTCCCGGCCGGCACGGTGGCGCGGCCGGTTGTGGCCAGTCAGTTGCCGTGGCGCGGCCGGCTGGTTGCCCCGTGGCGCGGCGGGTCAGTTGCCGCCGGCCGAGCGGTCGGTGGTCCTGTCCGGGGCGATCAGGCTGAACGTCTCCCGGGTGGCCGGCTTCGGCACCACCACCAGGCCGGGACGGTCGACCAGGCGGGTGGTGTTCGGCGGCAGCGCGAGGCTGGTCTCCGAGTTCGGCTGCCAGGCCAGCACCACGACCGGGCTGGACAGCGGCAGGACGTACGCCTGGAGCGGCTCGAGCCGGTCGGCCGCCGAGACCAGCGGCGGACCGTCGGCGGGCCGGAGCAGGGCCGCCGTCATCATGCCATCGTCGGTGCGCCAGCTGATCTGTTCGAGCCTGGCCGGCTCCGTCCCGGCACCGGCCAGCTCGACCTCGGCCAACTCCTTCGTCGAGAGCCGGTCGATCGGCCAGGAGACCGGCACCGATCCGGGATGGGCCTCGCCGTGTACCCGGTGCGGGATGCTGCCGAACGGACCCGTCTTGGTGCCGAGGGCGCAGGTGTCCAGGCCGTCCAGCACCGAGGCGCCGGAGCCGGTGTCGTCGCCGACCAGCGGATAGCGAGGCCCATCGATGCCGGTGCCGAGGTCGATGAGCCGGTCGGCGGCCTTGCCGTTCGGCAGTGACTCGCTGGGGCGCAGCCGGGCGGTCACGGTGCGGGCGGCGCAGGCCGGCACCGCGACCGGGCCGGTCAGGCCGTCGGTGATGGCCAGCGGCCGACGGTCCGGCCCGAGGAGCCGGTCCACCCGGGAGGAGACGAGATAACGCCGGCCGGTGGGCAACTGCACCGGCAGCACGTCGGAGTAGACCAGGTAGCCCGGTTCGGTGTACTCGACCGCCCGGTCGACCGCGAACTCCGCTCCGTCACCGGTCAACTGCAGCAGCCAGGAGCCCGCCTCGCCGGGCACGTCGGCGGCGACCAGCGCGAGTCGGCCACCGTCGACCTCGCCGAGCCAGAGGATGCCGGAGGAGGGCAGGTGTACCCGGTCCTCGACGGGGGAGCGCCACTCGTCGACGGCCCGGGCCACCGCGGCGCTCGCCTCTGCATCGCCTGCCAGGGAGCCCCGGGACGGCCACACCTGGAGCGTGCCGTCCAGTGTGTCGTAGCCGACCCGCAGCGCGACCGGAGGTTCCTTCGGGATGGTGCCGCACCCGCCGGTGAGGAGGGCCAGGGTGAGGGCCGCGCCGACGATCCCGCTCCGAGGGAGTGAACCCACCTGTGCTCCCGATCCGCCTCAGTCGTCAACAGAAGCCACATCCTACGAGATCTCGGACGTGCCTCGGGCGTGACCCGGGAAAGCCCGACCGATCGGGGACCGGCGCTCCGGCAACACGGCTCGCCCTGCGGAAACCCGCCGCCCAGGCAACTGGGACCAATGGGGTACTCCTGTAGACTCCGCCGACTGTGACGCTTGCCGAGCCACGTCTGCACACCACGCCGGACCCGGAGAGTCCCGAGTCAGGAAGCCGAACGGCGACCGGGACCGACCGGGGCTCGGCGGGCTCGGGCACCGGTTCCGAGACCCGCTCGGATACCGCGAGGGCGGCGGGCAGCGACCGGGATCCGGCGTCGCGATCCGGCGCCGCGGGCGAGGACGCGGGTACCCCGGACCGGACCATCGGCCGCCCGGCCACCCGGCCCGCCCGCTGGCCCACCTGGCGGCGCGACCTCGCCGTCTACGCGGCCTTCCTGGTCGCCGGCCTCTGGGTGACCAGCCAGATCTGGCTCGACCCGGCCGGCCGGGTCGCCTCGCTCTACAGCAGCGACCCCGCACAGGTGCAGTACTTCCTCGCCCACTCCGTCCGGGTGGTGTTGCACGGTGAGTTCCCGTTCTTCACCGACCGGCTGAACTATCCTGACGGCGTCAACCTGATGGCCAACACGGCGATCCTGGGCCTGGGCATCCCGATGGTGCCGGTGACGCTGCTGTTCGGCCCGGCGGTGTCCTTCGTGGTGCTGGTGACGATCGGCCTGGCCGGCACCGCCTCCGCCTGGTACTACGTGCTCTCCCGGCACCTGGTCGGTGCCCCGGTCGCGGCGATCGTCGGCGGCTGGTTCTGCGGCTTCTCCCCGGCGCTGCTGTCGCACGCCAACTGGCACCCCAACATCATCTCGCAGTTCCTGCTGCCGTTCATCGTCTGGCGGGTACTGGCGCTGACCCGCTCCACCCGGCCGGTCCGGGACGGCGTGATCCTCGCCCTGCTGGTCACCTACCAGGCGTTCATCAACGAGGAGATTCTGCTCTTCACCGCGATGGCCTGCGGGGTCTTCCTGCTCGCCGTGCTGGTGCAGGAGCCGGGCCGGTGGAGGGCGGCGTGGCGCCCCCTCGGCGCCGGGCTGGCGGTCTGCGGCGTGCTCGCCGGGGCGTTGCTGGCGTACCCGCTGCTGGTGCAGTTCGCGGGGCGGCAGGCGTACCACGGGCTCAGCGACGCGGTCCGGGACTACGGCAACGACCTGGCCGCGTTCTTCGTACCCGGCTCCACCACGCTCGGCGGCAACCAGCGGGCCAATCTCGACCTCGCCCCCAACTACTCCGAGGAGAACGCCTTCTTCGGCTGGAGTCTGGCGCTGCTGACCGTCGCGATCGTGGTCTGGCTCCGCCGCGAGGTGGTGATCCGGGCGCTCGCGGCGACCGGCCTGCTCTTCGCGATCCTCTCGCTCGGCGAGCGGGTCTCCTGGTGGAACCGGGGCGCCATCTGGGGACCGTGGGACGTCCTGGTGAAGGCGCCGCTGCTCGACGCGGTCGTGCCGACCCGGTTCGGCCTGATCACCACCGTGGTGATCGGGCTGATCCTCGCGCTCGCCACCGACCGGGCCTGGAAGCTGGAGGTCGCCGACCGGCGGGCGCTGCGGGCCGTGGTGGTGGCCGCGCTGGCGATTGCGCTGGTGCCGATCCTGCCACTGCCGCTGCGCGAGGTGAGCCGGCCGCCGGTGCCGCACTTCATCACCTCGGGCCAGTGGCGGCCGTACGTCGGACCGGACCAGACACTGGTGCCGGTGCCGATCCCGGCGATGGGGCACACCAACGGGATGCGCTGGGCCGCCGCCGTCAACCTCGACTTCAGGATGCCCGGCGGCTACTTCCTCGCCCCCCGCAACGGCAACACCGGTGACCCCGGCCGGTTCGGCGGGCGGCCCAGCGGGCTCAGCGCGGTACTCGACCGGGTCGCCACCAGCGGCCAGCCGGCGACGCTGAACGACCGACAGCGCCGGCGGGCCCTGGACGAGTTGCGGCACTGGCGGGCCGCGGTCCTGGTGCTGCCGGTGCGGCAGGACAACGCCGAGGCGCTGCGCAGCACCGTCGACCAGTTCGCCGGCCCGGCCCGGCGTACCGCCGACGTGTGGCTGTGGGATGTCCGCGCCCTGACCAACCGCACTGCTGGGTGAGCGGGCAGGGGCGATCCGCCGAGACCGCGCCGGACGTCGCGGTCGAGGCGGCCGGGCCGGCGGCGACCACCGGTCGGCGGGCGGTGCTGCGACGCCTCGCCGCAGACCTGCGGGGTGCGCTGCGACGCAGCGTTGCGGATCGGCTGGGTGCGCTGCGTAGCTGGTCGGCGCGGCGCCGTGGTCCGCTGGTCGACACGGCGGTCGTGCTGACCTATCTCGCGGTCGCCGGTTACGTCACCTCCGGGCTCTGGCGGCATCGGGACCGGATGACCTACGCCAGCAACGACATGATGCTCTTCGAGTGGATGCTGGCCCGGGCCGCCCGGGCGGTGACCCACCTGGAGAACCCCTTCTACAGCACCGCGTTGAACGCGCCGGACGGGATCAACCTGATGGCGAACACGTCGGTGCTCGGCCTCGGCGTGCCGCTGACCCCGGTGACCCTGCTGGCCGGCTCGCAGGCCAGCTACCTCCTCGCGGTCGTGCTCTCACTGGCCGGTACGGCCACCGCCTGGTACCTCTTCCTGTCCCGCCGGATCGTCGACTCGCGCCTCGGCGCGGCCGTCGCCGGCCTGTTCTGCGGGTTCGCACCCGGAATGATCTCCCAGGCCACGGGACACCTGCACATGATCGCGCAGTTCCTGGTGCCGGCGATCCTGGCGGTGGTCTTCGACCCGCGCACCGACCGGGTGATCCGCCGTGGCGTACTGCTCGGCGTGCTGGTCGGGTACCAGGTCTTCCTCGGTGAGGAGGTGCTGGCCTTCCTGGTGCTGGCCTGCGGGCTCTTCACCGTCGGCTACGCGGTCTCGGCCCCGGGGACCGCCCGGCGGCTGGCTCCGGCGTTCCTCGGCCGGCTCGGCGTCGGCGCCGGAGTCGGGGTGGTGCTGCTGGCGTACCCGCTGTGGTTCCAGTTCTTCGGGCCGGGGCACTATCGCGGGCTGCCGTTCGACCCGAGGGCGTACCCGCTGGACCTGGCGTCGTTCACCGCCGCCTCGCGGCAGTCGATCACCGGCCACGACACGGTGCCGGGCATGCTCTCGCCGAACCTGACCGAGGAGAACTCCTTCTTCGGGCTCGCGCTGATCGTGCTCTGCGCGGTGGTGGCGATCTGGCAGTGGCGGCGGCCGCTGGTCCGGGCGCTGGTGCTCTGCGTACTGGTCTTCTCCGCGTTGTCGCTCGGCGAGGAGGTGCGGCTTAACGGGGAACTGCTGGACCTGCCCGGCCCGTACCGACTGGTCTCCGGGGCGCCGCTGATCGACCTGGCGGTGCCGGCCCGGTTTCCGCTGATCTGCGTCCCCGCCCTGGCGATCCTGCTGGCGCTCTCCTTCGACCGGGTCTTCCGCCACACGGCGAACCCGAGTGCCGCTCCCGGCGGTGCCGCAGATGCCTGTGGTGCCGGGGATGCCTGTGGTGCCGCGGATGCCGGTGCCGTGGACGGTGGTGCGGCGCCTGGCGGTGCGGTGCCCGCGCGCGGGCCGGGCCGGGCCGGCGGGCGGGTGCCGGTCCGGCTGCTCTGGACCGGGGCGGTGATCGCCGTCCTGCTGCCGGTGGCGCCGACGCCGCTGCGCACCAAGCCGGTCTGGCCGGTACCCGAGTTCGTCGCCAGCGGCGAGTGGCGGTCGTACGTGCCGCCGGGGCGTACCCTCGTGGCGGTCCCGCCTACCCGGGGCTCCGAGGCGACCGCCGGGATGTACTGGTCGGCCCGGACCGGCTTGGCCTTCACCGCGCCGGGTGGCTACTTCATCGGCCCCACCGGGCCGGACGATCCGCAGGCCCGCTGGGGTGCGCCGGACCGCCCGACCGCGGTGCTGCTCGACCGGGTCGCCGCCACCGGTGAGGTGCCGCCGATCGGCGAGGCCGAACGACGGCAGGCGATCGAGGACCTGCGGCACTGGCGGGCCGCGATCGTGGTCCAGGGTGGCCTGCACCGGGGAGTGCCGGTGCGGGAGACCCTCGACCAGTTGCTCGGGCCGGGCCGGGACATCTCCGGCGCCTGGGTGTGGGACGTCCGCGCCCTCGTCGGCTGACCCGTCGAGCCGTGGGGTTGCCTTTTTACCTTCTTGGCCGTCAGTTGACGAGCGCGCGGACGTCCCAGAGCCAGACGTCGTCCACCCGCTGCCCTGGGCCGAGCAGGCCGGCGAGCAGGACGTGCAGCGCGGGTGCGGCCGGGTGGTCGCCGAGCACCACCACGGAGGCCCGCCAGAACCGCAGATCCTCGATGGCCTGGCGGCGGTTCTCCTCGGTGACCACCGGTGCCGCACCCCGGTCCATCGTTCCGTAGATCAGCAGGCTGGTCGGTCGGGACGGGGCGCCGAACACCCCGTAGCCCTGCGCGTCCGGCCCGATGAAGTATCCGGCCGGGATCGGGAACGCCTGCCCGGTCAGCGCGCTCCAGCGCAGCGTGGAGAGGCCGTGCACGTTGCTCGGGATGGGTACCGGGACCAGGGTCCGGCCCGCCGGCACATAGGGCCGCCAGGCCCCGGAGGTGATGAACCGGGGCGGCGGGTCGACATGCATGGCCGGCAGCGGGCGCGGGACGATCGGCAACAGCGCGAGCGCGACAGCGGCGTACGCCAGGATCCGCAGCCGCCGCGCCGGGGCGGTGTCGTTCGAGGTGGCCGAGGGCGGCTGGGAACTCGGGGAGGCCGAGGGCGGCCGGGATTTCGCGACCTCGTTCCAGGCGAGCGCGACCAGGATCCCGACGGTGGCGACCGTGACCAGACTCAGCCGGGTCGGCATCATCATCTCGATCAGCGGCAGGTCCTCCGGCAGCAGGCGCCACGGTCCCTCGTACTCGGTGAGCTGCCCGTCGTAGCGGATCTGCCGGCCCAGCGAGGCGAGCGCGAACCCGGCACCGAGCAGCGCGACGATCCGGGCGACGATGGACGTCCGCCAGAGCAGCACCGCGACCAGGACGGCCAGCCCGACGAGCGGCCAGCCCAGCCAGGTGTTCTGCTCGGTGACCCCGATGGTCTTCTCCACCTCCGGCGAGCCGGCGATGGTGTCCCGGGAGTAGGTGACGAAGGCACGCAGGTCCTCGCCCCAGTTGTGGAAGACGCCGCCCTGCAGACCCCGGTAGGACTGCGGGCCGTTGAACTGGTACCAGATCGGGTAGCCGGCCAGCAGCAGCGCCACCACGCCGCCGACGCCGAGACCGCGGAGGAAGGTCCAGATCCGGTTGCGCATCAGCGACCAGCGGAAGGCGACGTAGAGCGGCACGGCCACCCCGCAGGCCAGCGCGGTGAGCAGCAGCATCTCCTCGTTGATGAAGATCTGGTAGGCCACCAGCAGCCCCAGCACCAGCCCGTTGCGCAGCCAGCGGCCCGGCTCGCCGAGCCGGAACACCCGGACCACGATCAGCGGGAGCAGGAAGTTGGAGACGAAGTTCGGCTGCCCGTTGGCGTGGTGGATGATGCCGGGTGCGAAGCCGAGGAACGCCCCGCCGACGAACGCCGCGGCCCGGGAGGAGACCAGGTGCCGGGAGAGCATCCAGTACGAGGTGGCGGCCGTCGCCGCGAGCGCACCGCCGAGATACAGCGCGTACGTCACCTGCGGGCCGAACAGCCAGGTGAGTGGGGCCAGCGGCAGGGTGACGCCCAACAGCGAGGTGTTGGCCATCATGTTGACGCCGTCCGGGGCGTTCTGCCGGGCCGAGAAGAGCGGGTTCTCCAGGTGCTGCACCGAGTACGCGCCGTGCGCGAAGAGCCACTCGAACCAGCTGTGGTCGGTCGGCAGATGCGACGACACCCGGTGGTTGACGTCCACCCAGTAGTTCGCGCAGACGAAGATCCCGAGCAGGACGTACGCTCCGATGGCCAGTACGTCGACCCGCGCGGGAGTCCGGAAGGCCCACCACTGTCGAGATCGATCGACTCTCGTCGAGCCGGCTTCGGCGTCCGAAGAATTGTCCACCACCGGAACTGCCACGAGGCGCCATCGTACAGGTGACTTCGCGTCCGAATTGCCGCCACCCGCCCCGGGTTCCCGGAGTGTGCCGGCGGGTGGTGACGACCGATACGGGCGATCGCGGCGTCGCGGCGGCGAGCCGCCGGAGCCGGAGATCCGACGCCGGCAGGGCCGGCGGAAGTGGGGGAGGAGTGAGATGCCCACCATCGAGTTGGGCGAGTTGGCTGTCGGGTCCCGCCCCGGGCGGGCCGAGCCGGACCGGACCGCGACTCGGCGGACGAACCGGCGCCGGCCGCCCCGGTCGGGGCTGCTCGCGGCGGTGCTGGCGGGGGTGCTCGGCACGGTGGCGGCCGGTGACCCGGTGCCCCGCCCCTGGCCGGAGACGGTGCTACCGACCCGGCTCGGCTCGTTCGTGTACGCCGAGCGGGACCGGATGTTCGTCGTCGAATCCGATCGGCCCGGTCGGGGCGGCCCGGAGCTGACCGCGTACCGGCTGCCGGCGGCGGAGCCGGAATGGCGGGTGACGCTGCCGGCCGACGACGTCGCGAACCTCCAGATGGTCGGCGAGCACCTGCTGCTGGCACGCTATCCGAGACCGGCGTCGGGCAGGGCACCTGGGCTGACCGTGCTGGATCCCTCGACCGGCGCCGTGGCCTGGGACCGCGAGGCGAGCCTGATGACGGTCAGCAGCGGCGGTGACCTGCTGCTCCAGACGACGACCGGGGCCTGGCGGCCGGGGGAGAACGGGCCCGGCACGTTGGAGGCGGTGGATCCGGCCACCGGCGCCGCGCGGTGGTCGCTGCCGGTACCGGCCGGCGCCGTGCCGTTGCTCGAAATGTCGGCGGTCGACCGGGCGGTACCCGTCCGGGCCTCGACCCTGGTCCTCGTCCTGCCGTCCGGTCGGGTCGAGGTGCGCGATCTTGGCACCGGCGAGGTCGTGCGGGCCGCCCAGATGCCGGCGCCGGGCGCCGGGCCGCCGACGCCGACCGGGTGGGTCGAGGTCGCCGCCGGCCTGCTCCTGGCGTACGACGAGAACGCGGTGACCGCGTACGGGCTGCCGGAGCTGGACCGGCGCTGGTCGGTCCCGAACCCGCCCACCAAGGAGTACGCAGCGTTCACCTGCGGAGCCGACCTGTGCAGTCTGCGTCCCCAGCGCGGGGTACACGTCCGGGACGCGGGGACCGGCCGTACCCGCTGGTCGGACCCGCGCTGGACCGGCCTCTGGACCGTCGGCGACGACCTGGTCGCCAGCCAGGCCGGTGCCGACGAGTCCCAGCTCTTCGCCGTCCTCGATCCGGCCACCGGACGGGTACTCGCCGACCTCGGTACCTTGGCCTTCCTCACGCCGCGCGGATCGCGGTTCGTCGGCGTCCGGTACGGCGCGGACCGCCGGGCCTGGGTGCTGGAGTTCGATCCGGTCACCTGGCGGGGTCGGCTGCTGACGGTGCTGTCCGGGATTTCCGGCGACTGCGGGGTGACCGCGACCAGGCTGCACTGCCGGCGGCTGGACGCCTCGACCGGGGTGTGGCGGCTGCCGGATTAGCCGGCCCGGTCCGGCGCATCGAGCTGTCACTTGTCGAGCCTGGATAGGTTGTCCCCTAGAGGCAGCCGGGGAGGTCGTGGTGCGGGTACTGGTGGTGGAGGACGAGCGCAACCTGGCCGACGCGATCGTCCGTGGGCTGCGCCGGCAGGGCATGGCCGTCGACGTCGCCTACGATGGTTCGACCGGACACGAGATGGCCTTCGTCACCCGGTACGACGTGGTGGTGCTCGACCGCGACCTGCCGGGCGTGCACGGCGACCAGATCTGTGCCGACCTGGTCACCTCGGACGCGCTGACCCGGGTGTTGATGCTGACCGCCAGCGGTACGGTCGCCGACCGGGTGGAGGGCCTCCAGCTCGGTGCCGACGACTACCTGCCCAAGCCGTTCGCCTTCGACGAGCTGGTCGCCCGGGTGCAGGCCCTCGGTCGCCGGGCCACCCCGGTCACCCCACCGGTGCTGACCGTGTCCGACCTGGTGATCGACCCGGCCCGGCGGGTGGCGACCCGGGGCGGGGCGGCGGTGGACCTGACCCGCAAGGAGTTCGGCGTGCTGGAGGAGCTGGTCAAGGCGCGCGGTGCGGTGGTGTCCAGCGAGGAACTCCTGGAACGGGTCTGGGACGCCAACACCGACCCGTTCACCACCACCGTCCGGGTGACCGTGATGACGCTGCGGAAGAAGCTCGGTGAGCCGCCGCTGATCGAGACGGTGGTCGGCGCCGGCTACCGGGTTTCGGACCCGTCCGTGCCGGGGCAGGTGAGTGCATGACCGTCTATCTGACCCGCCGCCGGCCCCGGGTACGGCCCACGCTGCGGCTCCGGCTGACCCTGCTCAACGGCGTGTTGCTGATCGGTGCCGGTGCGATTCTGGTGCTGCTCGCCTGGCTGCTGGTCGGGGACGCGCTGACCCCGGACATCCGGCTCCGGTCGAACCCGACGCTCGAGCTCTCCGACGGGCGGACGGTCGGCGCGATCGAGTGGCAGCGCGAGATGGCGCAGGCGGCGAGCCGGGAGCTGCTGGTCAAGGGGTTGCTGGCGCTGCTGGTGATAAGCGTCGTCGGGGTCGCCGGGGCGTACGCGGTGGCCGGCCGGGCGCTCCGCCCGCTGCACCAGGTCACCTCGACGGCCCGACGGCTCGGCGAGGCGACCCTGGACCAGCGGATCCGCTACTCCGGCGCGGACGACGAGGTGGCCGAGCTGGCCGGCACCTTCGACGCGATGCTGGATCGGATAGGGGATGCCTTCGAGACGCAGAAGCGCTTCGTCGCCAACGCCTCGCACGAGCTGCGTACGCCGCTGGCGGTGATGCGGACCGAGATCGACGTCACGTTGGCCGACGACGAGGCGGACGTGGCGGAGTACCGGCGGATGGCCACGGTGGTCCGGGACGCCTCGGAGCGGGCCAACAACCTGGTCGACGCGCTCCTGGTGCTGGCACGCAGCGAGGCGCAGTCGGGCCGCCGGTTGGCCCGGAAGGCACCGACCGATCTCGCCACCGGGGCCGGTGCGGCGCTCTCGGCGGTCCGGAACGAGAGCACCCGGCTCAAGCTCCGGGTCGAGACGGCGTTGGCCCCGGCACCGGTGGTCGGCGATCCCGGCCTGTTGGAGCGGCTGGCCGGCAACCTGATTGAGAACGCGGTGCGCTACAACCACCTGCACGGACGGATGTGGGTGCGTACCGGCTCGGATCCCGAACAGGCCTGGCTGGTGGTCGGCAACACCGGCTTCGAGGTGGAGCAGGCGGACGTACCCGGGCTGTTCGAGGCGTTCCGGCGGGGTGGTCGGGAGCGGACCGGCGCCCGGGGATCCGGGCTGGGACTGTCGATCGTCCGGGCGGTCTGCGACGCGCACGGCGGCACTGTCAGCGCGATCGCCCAGGACGGTGGCGGGCTGGAGGTGACGGTGACGCTGCCGGCGGCCGAGACCACCCCGGTGGTGGCCGCCTCGGCGGCGGTCGGCGGCGGCCCGGTCGCCATGCCGTTCCGGCCGGTGCCGGCGGAGAGCGCGAGCAGCACGGCCAGTACCGTCTCGCTCGACCGGGCCGCACCGGTCGTCCTGCCCGCCCCGGGTACGCCGGCGGAGGCGCATCCCGGCACCCCGACCGGACTGGCCGGGCTGGCGGAAACGGCCGGCACCGACCCGAGACCCGGTTCGACGACCGATCCCCGGTAGCGGATTCAGGCGACGAGGTCGAGTTCACGTACCTCGCGGCGGATCGCCCGCAGCCGGGCGGTGGTGATGCCGAGTTCCTGCGCCACTTCGGCGTCGCTGGCCTCGGGTCGCTCCGCCTGGATCGCCGCCGCCAGTGCGGCGGTCTCGGTGATCGGGCGGCGTGGCCGTGCCGCGGCGGCCGGCTTGGCCGCGCGCCCGGTCGAGGCCCGCCGCCCGGCCGTTCCGGCCGCTCCCTTCCTGGTCCTGGTCGCACCTCCGGCGCCCGCTGGCGCCGCCGCACCCGTTTCCCCGGGTGTCTCCGGCCACTTCCCGCCGCGCCTGCCCGGCTCCGTCCCGCCGTGCGCGCCGACTCCCGTTCCGTTGGGCGTGCCGGCTTCCGTTCCGTTGGGTGTGCCGGCTTCCGTTCCGTTCGGTGTGCCGGCTTCCGTTCCGTTGGGCGGGGTGGCGAGGATCTCGCCGATACCCCGGCCCAGAGGCTCGACCGCGCCGAGTGACCCGCCGCCCGCCGCCGGTCGCCGACGAGCTGCGGCCGCCCCACCCGGTCCGGCGGCGGCCCGGTCGGATCCCGAGGCCGGGTCGGATCCCGAGGCCGAGTCGGATCCCGAAGCCGGGTCAAACGCTCCGGTCCGGGCAGCACCGGGCGGGGCGGCGGGGTTCGCCGGACCGGACCCCGCCGTGGCGGCGGCCGTCGCGGCCTCTGCGGTGGCGATCCGGCCACCCAGCTCCACCAGGCAGATGCTGGCCACCACGATCAGGCCGTCGACCGACAGCGGCAGCAGGTACGGCGACGCGCCCGTCTCGCCGTACCGGGCGGCCACCCCGACCATGTGCCAGTACGACACCCAGGCGGCGATCCCGGCGATCGTGGCGGTGGCGGCCATCCGGGCGAACGCCAGTGAGCGGCGGTGCACCGGCACCCGAGAGATCAACTCAACGGTGAGCAGCAGTGCCAGTGGTGGCCAGGCGGCGATGGCCTGGCTGATCGGGTTGTCCCGCGCGTGCAGGATGTTGGCGACCACCGAGGCGGCGACCCCGAGGGCCAGGGTGGCGCGTACGGCCCAGCGGACCCGGCGAAGCTGTGGGAGGGGCACCGGTCGCTCCTTGCCTGTCGTCGTGCTTCCTCTCGGCCCAGCGGACCAGCCGGCCTGACCGCTCATCCTTACGGCCGAAGCGGTCCAGCCGGTGTACCGGCTGAATTTCCGGCGTGTCGCTCACCGCCCGGTGGCCATCCGTGTGCTTCGCGTTGCGATCCCGGGGGGTACATCGGTTGCCGAACCCGTACCTCCGTGCCAAACTTGCCGCCGTCAGCCCGGATCATGGAGGGAGGTGCGGTAGATGGTTGCGCTGTCCTTTTCCGCGCCTCGCCTCGGCCACCGCTGACCGATCCGCGTTCCTCCGCGAGGCGCACACTCCACTGGAGGATTCGTGAGTTCCATCATCCACAACGTCAGCTTCGACTGCGCCGATCCGTACACGCTCGCCAGCTTCTGGGCGAAGGTGCTGGACCGGTCCCTGCATCCTGATGACCGGCCCGGCGACGACGAGGTCGGGCTGCCGGCGCCGGACGGCACTGCGCCGCAGGTCTTCTTCCAGCGGGTGCCGGAGGGCAAGTCGGGCAAGAACCGGCTGCACATCTGCCTGCAGCCCGAGGACCGGACCCGGGACGAGGAGGTCGACCGGCTGTTCGGGCTGGGCGCCACCCTGGTCGCCGACCACCGGCGCCCGGACGGCACCGGCTGGGCGGTGCTCGCCGACCCGGAGGGCAACGAGTTCTGCGTCGAACGCAGCGCCGCCGAGCGCGCCGGCTGAGCCCCGCGTAGCAGCTGGGCCCCGGCGTAACAGCTGGGCCCCGCGTAGCAGCTGGGCCCGGCGTACCGGTTGCGTGACGCGTACCGGTAGGAGCGGTCGCGGGTGCCGGGCCCGTCCCCGCCGGCAGCGGTGGGGGACGGGCCCGGGTCAGCTCGGCAGCCGGCCGGCTGGCGTTCGTCCGCACCCCGGACCGACGTTCATTGCCGCGTGAGCGACGTTTCGGATCCGAGGTGGGTCAGCTTCTCGGGGTTGCGGACGTAGTAGAGACCGGTGATGCGGGCCTGCTCGACCCGAACCGCCAGGACACCGTCGAGTTCGCCGTCGATTCGGAGCACGAGCGCCGGGTTGCCGTTGACCATGGTGGGATCAACGGTGACGGTGACCAGGCCTTCGGCCCTGCCGAGACCACCGATGATGAAGCGGGCGACCTTCTCGGCGCCGATGACCGGCCGGGGCGATGCCTGCTTGAGGCCGCCGCCGTCGCTGATCCCCACGACGTCAGGGGCGAGCGTGTCGATCAGGCCCTTGAGGTCTCTGGTCTCCAGCGCGCGCCGGAACGCACCCAGAACCGCCCTGGTCTGGCTCGGGGAGACGGCCGCGCGGGGGCGGCGGGCGTCGACGTGCCGGCGGGCGCGGTGCGCGATCTGGCGGACGGCCGCCGGGGTCTTGCCGACGGCGGCGGCGATCTCGTCGTAGCCGATGCCGAAGGCCTCGCGCAGTACGAAGACGGCACGTTCGGTCGGTGAGAGTGTCTCGAGGACCAGCATGAGCGCCATCGACAGACTCTCGGAGAGTTCGACGTCCTCGGCCACGTCCGGCGTGGTGAGCAGCGGTTCGGGTAGCCAGGCGCCGACGTACGCCTCCCTGCGGCGCTGCACGGTGCGCAGCCGGTTGAGCGACTGCCGGGTCGTGATCCGGATCAGGTAGGCACGCTGGTCGCGTACCTGTTCCAGGTCGACCTTGATCCACCGCAGCCAGGTTTCCTGGAGTACGTCCTCGGCGTCGGCCGCCGATCCGAGCATCTCGTACGCGACGGTGAACAGCAGGTTGCGGTGGGCGACGAAGCTCTCGGTCGCCGGGTCAGTGGCTCGGTCGTTCATCGCAGGCCGCCCGGGAAAGCGCCGGTGGCGCTGGGGAGGAATGGGCGGTCATGCGTGGTGTCGGTGGTTCTCGGCATAGTGTCGGCGCCTCCGTCCCGGCGGAACTGTCGGTTGCGGCGGGGATGGTTGCAGTCTGCCGATCACCCCCTCCCACGACGGTGGTTCTGTGCGATCCGAGGCTGAAATCTCCCGCTTCCAGCCTGGGAGAAGCATCAGATTCCGGCATTCTCCTTCGCGGCCCGCATCCGGTCGTCGTCGAACTTCCGGCCGCGACGACCGGTACGTCGCGCATGCTCGGCAACGACCTGCCAACCGCAGATTCCCGTCATGATGCCTCCTAGGCCTCCAGGGGTTCGGCCTCAAGACACCGCGGGACCAGCCGTTGTGACATGCCCGAGCGGACAGGTACCCGGACGCTCTCCGGCTTCCGCTCCGGCCGCCGGGTGTCCCTCGTGGCGGGCCCGCGCCAATCCTGCCGCCATCGCCGCTCGTCGCGGGCGTCCGGGCAGATCGCGGTGCTCAGGGACCAGGCCAGGTCGCACAACGCGTCGTGCGACTCGCCGGGACCGGTCCCCGAGCACCGCGATCGACGGGTTGGTCAGCCGGGCAGGCTGGCCGCGCCCCGGGGCAGGAAGCGGCGGCCGGTGATCCGCTCCGAGGTGCCGGTGCGGTCCAGGTACGGCGTGACACCGCCGAGATGGAACGGCCAGCCGGCGCCGAGGATCATGCAGAGGTCGATGTCCTGCGGCTCGGCGACCACACCCTCGTCCAACATCAGCCGGATCTCCTGGGCGAGCGCGTCCAGCGCCCGCTGGCGTACCTCCTCGGCGGTCAGCGGTGCCGAACCGACCTCCAGCAGCCCGGCCACCTTGGGGTTGACGTCGCCGTCGACCACCAGTGGCATACCGGACTCGGCGATCCGCTTCAGGTTCTCGCTGACCGCGAACCGGTCCGGGAAGGCGGCGTGCAGCGTGCCGCCGACGTGGTACGCCACCGCCGGCCCGACGAGCTGGAGCAGCGCCAGCGGGCGCATCGGCAGGCCGAGCGGATCGAGTGCGGCGTCCGCCACCTCGGGCGGGGTGCCGGCGTCCACGGCCGCGATGATCTCGCCGAGGAACCGGGTCAGCAGCCGGTTGACCACGAAGGCCGGTGCGTCGGCGACCAGTACGCAGGACTTGCGCAGCTCCTTGCCGACCGCGAAGGCAGTGGCCAGGGTGGCGTCGTCGGTCTGCTCGCCCCGGACGATCTCCAGCAGCGGCAGCACCGCGACCGGGTTGAAGAAGTGGAACCCGACCACTCGCTCCGGGTGCGCCAGGTCGGCGGCCATCGCGCCGACCGAGAGCGAGGAGGTGTTGGTGGCGAGTACCGTCTCCGGGCTGACGATCTTCTCCAGCTCCGCCCAGACCTGCTTCTTCACGGCCAGGTTCTCGAAGACCGCCTCGATCACGAAGTCGGCGTCGGCGAAGACGGCCTTGTCGACCGAGCCGCTGACCAGACCGCGCAGCTTGGCGGCCGTACCCTCGGCAAGCCGGCCCTTGCCGACCAGCTTGTCGATCTCGGCGTGCACGTAGCCGACGCCGGAGTCCACCCTGGACTGGTCGAGGTCGGTGAGCACCACCGGAACCTGGAGCCGGCGGGCGAACAGGAGCGCGAGCTGCGACGCCATCAGACCGGCGCCGACGATGCCGACCTTGGTCACCGGGCGGGCCAGGCCCTTGTCCGGCGCGCCGACCGGCCGCTTGGCCCGGCGCTGCACCAGGTCGAAGGAGTAGAGGCCGCTGCGCAGCTCCTCGCTGAAGATGAGGTCGGCCAGCGCCTCCACCTCGGCGGCCATCCCCTTCGGCAGCCCGTCCGGGTCGCCGTCGGCGGGCCCGGCCGGTGCCTCGCGGGCCAGTTCCAGCAGCTCCAACGCCCGGTACGCGGCCGGGACCGCGCCGTGCAGCCGCTCGTCCAGCGTCTGCCGGGCGAAGTAGAGCACGCCGTCCCACATCTCCCGGTCGACCTCCGGACGGGTCACCTGGACCTCGCCGCGCACCACCTGCGCGGCCCACTCCAGCGAGCGCTCCAGGAAGTCGGCCGGCTCGAAGAGCACGTCCGCGATGCCCAGCTCGGCGGCCTGCTTCGGTTTGAGCATCCGGTTCTGCATCAGCGGGTTCTGGATGATCACCTGGGCCGCGCCGGCGATGCCGATCAGGTTCGGCAACAGTTGGCTGCCGCCCCAGCCGGGCACCAGGCCGAGCGAGACCTCGGGCAGGGCGAGCGCGGCGGCGCCGCCGTGCAGCGTCCGGTAGTGGCAGTGCAGCGCCAGTTCCAGCCCGCCGCCCATCGCGGCGCCGTTGACGAAGGCGAAGGTCGGCACCGTGCTGGTGCGCAGCCGGCCGAAGACCCGGTGGCCGAGCCGGCCGATCTCGCGGGCCTGGTCGCGGTCCGCGAGCAGCGGCATGCCGGTCACGTCGGCGCCGACGCAGAAGATGTACGGCTTGCCGGTCACCGCGACGAACGCCGGCTCGGCGGCGAGCGCCTCCGTGATCGCGTCGTCCAGACTGGAGAGTCCGGCCGGGCCGAAGGTGTTCGGCCTGGTGTGGTCGAAACCGTTGTCCAGGGTGATCAGCGCGGCGGGTCGGTCCAGCCCCGGCACCTGCACCAGGCGCAGCAGTGCCCGGGTGACCACCTCGTTCGGGTTACCTGGAACCGTCACTGTGCCGCCTTTCGATCGCACTGCGGGGCTCGCAAACCCGGCTCACTCCTCGTGCTCACTTGTCGTCGCCCTCCCAGTTCGGGTTCTCCCAGATGACCGTGCCGCCCATGCCGATACCGATGCACATCGCGGTGAGGCCGTACCGCACCTCGGGGTGTTCGGCGAACTGCCGGGCGAGTTGGGTCATCAGCCGTACTCCGGAGGAGGCGAGCGGATGACCGACGGCGATCGCCCCGCCCCACGGGTTGACCCGGGGATCGTCGTCGGCGATGCCGAAGTGGTCGAGGAAGGCCAGCACCTGCACCGCGAACGCCTCGTTCAGCTCGAACAGGCCGATGTCGTCGATGGAGAGCCCGGCGATCCGCAGCGCCTTCTCGGTCGACGGGATCGGACCGTAACCCATCACCTCCGGCTCCACCCCGACGAAGCCGTACGACACCAGCCGCATCGACACCGGCAGCCCGAGTTCCCGGGCGACGTTCTCGGCGGCGAGCAGGCTGGCGGTGGCCCCGTCGTTGAGTCCGGCCGCGTTGCCGGCGGTGACCCTGCCGTGCGGGCGGAACGGCGTCTTCAAAGTGGCCAGTTTCTCCAGTGAGGTCTCCCGGGGCGCCTCGTCGACGGTGGCGAGTCCCCAGCCGGTCTCCGGGTCGCGGGTCGCCACCGGCACCAGGTCGGGCTGGAGCTTGCCGTTGGCGTACGCCTTGGCGGTCTTCACCTGTGAGGCGAGCGCGTACGCGTCGGCGCGCTCCCGGCTGATCTGCGGGAGCCGGTCGTGCAGGTTCTCGGCGGTGGCACCCATCACCAGGGCGGAGGGGTCGACCAGCTTCTCGGCCAGGATCCGCGGGTTGGGGTCCACGCCCTCGCCCATCGGGTGCCGGCCCATGTGCTCGACGCCACCGGCGATCGCCACGTCGTAGGCGCCCATCGCGATGCCACCGGCCACGGTGGTGACCGCGGTCATCGCCCCGGCGCACATCCGGTCGATGGCGTAGCCGGGCACCGTCTTGGGCAGCCCGGCGAGCAGCGCGGCGGTACGACCGATGGTGAGGCCCTGGTCGCCGGTTTGGGTGGTGGCGGCGATCGCCACCTCGTCGACCCGCTCCGGCGGCACGGGGTTGCGTCGCAGCAGTTCGCGGATGCAGCGGATCACCAGGTCGTCGGCGCGGGTGTGGGCGTACATCCCACCCGCCTTGCCGAACGGGGTGCGGACGCCGTCGACGAAGACGACGTCTCGGACTTCACGGGGCACTGGAGCCTCCTTGCCGCAGGGGCCCGGGTGGGCGGGTACCTCGGATGCTACTAGCCAGTAACTATGGCCGTTTGCGCCCCCGGTGTGGCTCGGGACACATATCGTCCGGCTTGATGCCCTAGTAATCACACTATCGCCAGCTAAACAGCGAGCAATAGTGAAAATGCTTCCGAATCGGCCGCAGTCGGCGAATCCAGTCAGGAGTCCGGGTGAAGGTGCTGGTCACCGGCGGTGCCGGCTTCATCGGCAGCACCATCGCGTCGGCCTGCCTGGACGAGGGCATCGAGCCGGTGATCCTGGACAGCCTCTGCACGGGTCGGGTCGAGTTCACCCGGGGGCGGATCTTCTACCCGGGTGACATCGCCGACGGCGCGCTGATCGACCGGATCTTCGCCGAGCACCCCGAGATCGGCGCGGTGGTGCACGCTGCGGCGCTGATCGTGGTGCCGGAGTCGGTCAGCGAGCCACTGCGCTACTACCGGGAGAACGTCGCCAAGTCGCTCGACCTCCTCGACCACGTGATCCGCAACGGGGTCACCCGTTACGTCTTCAGTTCCTCGGCCGCGATCTACCGCACCGGTGCCGACCTCTCGGTCAACGAGAGTTCACCACTGGAACCGGCCAGCCCCTACGCCCGGACCAAGGCGATGATGGAGACGGTGCTCGCGGACACCGCCGAGGCCACCCCGCTGCGGGCGCTGTCGCTGCGCTACTTCAACCCGATCGGTGCCGATCCGCTGCTGCGTACCGGTCTCCAGTTGCCCCGGCCCACGCACGCGCTGGGCAAGCTGATCGACGCCTGGACCGACGGCGGGGAGTTCCTGATCACCGGCACCGACTGGCCCACCCGGGACGGCTCGGGAATCCGCGACTACATCCACGTCTGGGACCTGGCCCGGGCCCACGTCTGCGCGCTGCGCCGGTTCGACGAGATCCTTCCGCCCGGTGGCGACCGGTCGGTGGAGGCGATCAACCTCGGCACCGGGGACGGCACCACCGTCCGGGAACTCGTCGCCGCCTTCGCCGAGGCGGTGGGGCCGGTACGCACCCGCGATGCGCCGCCCCGCCCGGGCGACGGGGCCGGCTCGTTCACCCGGAGTACCCGATCCCGGCTGCTGCTCGACTGGAAGCCCGAGTACTCCGTCGCCGACGGCATCCGGCACGCGGTGCAGTGGTGCCGGGTCCGCGACGAACTGCTCGGCGTCCGCCCGCCGGCCCGGCACCTGCACCACTCCGGCGGACGCTGACCAGACCACCACCGCCCAGCACGCCCGTCACCCGACTCGGCAAGGCGACGAGACGTCAGTGGGTGTCAGCAGGCGTCGAGACGTCAGCAGGTATCAGCAGGCATCGAGGTGTCGGGGCGTCGGGGCGTCGGGCGGCGTCAGCTCTCCGGCTCGGCCAGCGCCGCCGCGAGTCCCTCGGCGATCAGGCCGACCTGCCAGTTCCGGGCACCGTACCCGCGCAGGGTCTCGGCGACCGTGTCCGGCGTGATCTCCTCCGGCGGGATCCACGCCAGCCGGCGGACCGAGTCGGGGGTGATCAGGTTCTCCGGCGGCAGGGTGTGCGCCGCCGCGATCCTGGTCACCACCTCGCGGCACCGGGCCAGCCGGGCCGCAGCCACCGGGTCCCGCTCGGCCCAGCGGTGCGGCGGGGGCGGGCCGTCGATCGTCGGGCTCACCGGCAGCGCGTCGTCCGGCAGTTGCCGGGCGTCGGCGAGGGCGTCCAGCCAGGTCCGGACGAGGCGGCGCACCGAGCGGCCGCCGAAACCGGGCAGCATCAGCAGGGTCCGCTCGTCCTTCGGATCCATCTCGGCGGCGGCGATGATCGCGGCGTCGGGCAGTACCCGGCCGGGTGCCGAGTCACGGCGGGCCGCGATCTCGTCCCGGGCGTACCAGAGCGACCGCACCCGGGCCTGTGCCCGGGCCCCCCGCACCCGGTGGATGCCGGAGGTCCGCCGCCACGGGTCGGGCCGCTGCCGGGCCGGCTGGGTGCCCCAGGCCACCAGCGCGGCGAACTCCTCGGCCGCCCACTTCGCCTTGCCCTGGTGCTCCAGCTCGACCGCGAGCTTGTCCCGCAGCTCGGTGAGCATCTCCACGTCCAGTGCGGCGTAGGTCAGCCAGGACTCCGGCAGCGGCCGGCTGGACCAGTCCGCCGCCGAGTGGTGCTTCTCCAGGGTGAAGCCGAGCAGTTGCTCGGTCAGCGCGGCCAGCCCGACCCGTTCGAATCCGGCGAGCCGGGCGGCCAACTCGGTGTCGAAGAGCCGTCTCGGCCGTAGCCCGAGGTCGGCGAGGCAGGCGAGATCCTGGCTGGCGGCGTGCAGTACCCATTCGGCGTCGGCGATCGCCTCGTCGAGGGTGTGCAGGTCGCCGAGGGGCAGCGGGTCGATCAGCGCGGTGCCGGCCCCGGCCCGCCGGAGCTGGACCAGGTAGGCCCGCTGGCTGTAGCGGTAGCCGGAGGCGCGCTCGGCGTCGACGGCGACCGGGCCGGTGCCGGCCGCGAATCGGGACACCACGTCGGCCAGGCCGACGGGGGTCTCGACCGGAGCCGGGGTGCCGTCGCGAGGGGTGAGCAGCGGTACGGGCCCGCCGGGCGTTGGGTCGGGCCCCACTGTCTCGGGATCCGGCGCGGACGCCGGAAGGCTGTGCGGCTCGTCCCCTGCTCGGCGTTGCGCGGCCCGACGGCGCAGGGGTGGTTCGTCGGTCACCTGACAACCCTAGTCTTCACGGAGATTGGGGTCGCGCAGCCGGTCCGGCGAGTCGGGTCCGATGGGCCTGCCGAGCCCGCCGAAGCGGTTGGGGCACAGGGGGTCCCGCGTCAGCGGGGGTGGTCAGGCGGCGCCGGCGGGACGGGCATGCGGCAGCACGGTGACACCGGGCGGCGGCAGCCCGGCGGTGGATGCGAGCAGCGTGCACCAGGCCAGCAGATGTGCCCGCAGGTCGTCGTCGACCGGGGTCCAGGATGCGCGGATCTCGATGTCACCGGCGGCCGGCGGGCCGGCCAGCTCGCCGAACCGGGTCGACATGGTCTGGGTCACCGTGCCGCCGAGCGCCCGGTAGGCCGCGTCCCGCGCCTCCAGCGCGTCGGTCAGCCAGGTCCAGCCGACGCCGGGCAGCAGCGGGTCGGCGGCGAGGTCGATCTCCAGCTCGGCGGTGACGTAGGTGACCAGGCGCAGCGTCCCCTCCCAGCTCTCGTGTCCGGCCGGGTCGTGCAGCAGGATCAGCCGTCCGGTGGCCACCTCCTCGCCGTCGCGCCGCACGCTGGCGCTCAGCGCGAAGGCGTAGGGGGCGAGCCGCTGCGGCGCACCCACCTCCTCCAGCGCGATCTCCGCGCGCGGCGCCGCCGACCGCAACCCGGCCACCGCGCGGGCGAAGGTCTCGGGCAGGACGATCGGGGAGGCCATATCCGCAGCCTAAGCCGATCGCCGGCGCCGTGGTGGGGCGCCGCGCCGGTCGGCCCGACCGGTCGGGCCGACGCCGGGCCCGACGCGGGTACGTCTGGCAGGCCACAAAACCCGGCGGTGCGCGCCGGCGAGGTCGGGGCGCGTGGCACGATGGCGCCGATGACCACCACGACTGCGGGCAACGCGGCCCGAGACGATCACCCGGGCCCGGGCGGCCCGGCCGATTCGCCGTTCGTCCGGGCCTGCCGACGGAAGCCGGTGCCACACACCCCGGTCTGGTTCATGCGGCAGGCCGGGCGTTCCCTGCCCGAGTACCGCGAGGTGCGGGCCGGGATCCCGATGCTGGAGTCGTGCCGCAGGCCCGAACTGGTCACCGAGATCACGCTCCAGCCGGTACGCCGGCACGGCGTGGACGCCGCGATCCTGTTCAGCGACATCGTCGTACCGGTGGCGGCCGCCGGGGTGGATCTGGACATCGTGCCCGGCACCGGCCCGGTGGTGGCCGAACCGGTCCGCACCCTCGCCGACGTCGACCGGATCCGAGCCATCGACCCTTCCGACGTCTCCTTTGTGGACGAAGCGGTTCGGCTGCTCGTGGCCGAGCTGGGCGACACCCCGTTGATCGGCTTCGCCGGGGCGCCGTTCACCCTGGCCAGCTATCTCGTCGAGGGCGGGCCGTCGCGCAACCACGTACGCACCAAGGCGCTGATGCACGGCGCCCCGGACGTCTGGCACGCCCTGCTGGGCCGGTTGACCGAGATCACCCTCGCCTTCCTCAGAGTGCAGATCGACGCGGGTGTCTCGGCGGTGCAGCTCTTCGACTCCTGGGCCGGGGCGCTCTCCGAGGCCGACTACCGCCGGTTCGTGCTGCCGCACTCGGCGACGGTGCTGGGCGCGCTGGCCGACGCGGGCGTGCCGCGGATCCACTTCGGGGTCGGCACCGCCGAGCTGCTCGGCGCGATGGGCGAGGCCGGCGCGGATGTGGTCGGGGTGGACTGGCGTACTCCGCTGGACGCGGCGACGGTGCGGATCGGGCCGGACAGGGCGGTGCAGGGGAACCTGGACCCGGCGGTGCTCTTCGCGCCCTGGGAGGTGGTCGAGGCCGAGGTGCGCCGGGTGCTCGGCGAGGCGGCCGCCGCCCCCGGGCACGTCTTCAACCTCGGGCACGGCGTGCTGCCGGAGACCGATCCCGAGGTGCTGACCCGGGTGGTCGCCCTGGTGCACGAGGCCACGACGAGCTGATCGGAAGGCAGGGACGGGGGTGAACGACCAGACACGGTCCGGCGGGCTGCGAATCGCCGTGGTCGGCGGCGGCATCACCGGGCTGTCCGCCGCGGTCCGGCTGCGGGACCGGCTCCCCGCCGACACCGAGATCATCGTGTACGAGCAGTCCGGTGCGCTCGGCGGCAAGCTGCGTACCGGGTCGCTCGCCGGTGCGACGGTCGAGTTCGGCGCCGAGGCATTCCTGACCCGTGACCCGGCCGGCGGGGACTCGGCGGCCGTCGCCCTGGCCCGCCGGGTGGGGCTGGCCGACGCGTTGGTGCACCCGGCGGTCGGGCGAGCCGCGCTGGCCATCGGTGGCGAGCTGCGGCCGATGCCCCCGGGCACCCTGGTCGGGGTACCCGGCGACCTGGCCGCGGTGGCCCCGGTGGCCCGGCCGGCGGCGGAGCGGGACGTCGACGAGGGCCGCCCGCTGCTCGGCCCGGACTCCGACCCGACGGTCGGCGAACTGGTCCGGCGGCGGCTCGGCGACGAGGTGGTGGACCGGCTCGTCGACCCGATGCTCGGCGGGGTGTACGCCGGCCGTGCCGACGAGCTGTCGCTGGCCGCCACGATGCCGGGGTTGGCCCGGGCGGCGCGCATCGAGCCGACCCTGACCGGGGCGGTCCGGGCGGCGCTGGCCGCCGCGCCCCGGCCCGCCGGTAGCCCGGTCTTCGCCACGGTCTCCGGTGGGGTGAGCCGGCTGGTGGCCGCCGCGGCCGAGACGGCACGGGCCGAGATAAGACTGAACGCGGCGGTCCGGGAACTGCTGCCCGTGCCGGGCGGCTGGCGGCTGGTGATCGGCCCGGCGCGTGACCCGGAGCTGGTCGAGGTCGACGCGGTGGTGCTGGCCCTGCCGGCCCGGCCGGCCGCCCGGCTGCTCGGCGGCGTCGACGTGGCCGTCGGCGCGCTGGTCGGCCGGCTCGACTACGCCAGCGTTGCGCTGGTCGGCCTCGCCCTGCCCGGTCCACCGCCGGACGACGCGGCGAGCGGTGACCCGCTGCCGGCGGCCGGTGGGGCCGTGCTGCCGGCGGACCTGTCCGGGTTTCTGGTGCCGGCCATCGCGGGGACCCTGGTCAAGGCGGCCACCTTCTTCACGAACAAGTGGGCGCACCTGCGCCAACCGGACGGCATGCTGCTGCTGCGCGCCTCCGTCGGTCGGCACGGCGAGGAGCACCTGCTGCAACGCGCCGACGACGAGCTGGCCTCGGCGGTGCACCGTGAGCTCTCCGAGCTGCTCGGCGCCGCACTGCCCGAGCCGGTCGAGAGTCACGTGCAGCGGTGGGGCGGTGCGCTGCCGCAGTACGCACCCGGTCATCTGGATCGGGTGACCGCGGCCCGGTCGGCGCTGCGGACCGCACACCCGACCCTGGCGCTGGCCGGCGCCGGTTACGACGGGGTCGGGATTCCGGTCTGCGTACGCTCCGGCGAGACCGCGGCCGAGGAGATCATCAAGGTGCTGGGAGTATCGAAGGTATGACTGCGGAACAGACCGACGGCTCGGCGCGGGGCAACGTGGGGCAGACCAACGCGGCGCGGCTGCGCGAGCTGAACGAGAGCATTCGCTACACCATGTGGTCGGTGTTCCGGGCGACCGGCCCGCTGCCCGAGGTCCGGGACGGTATCGCGGCCGAGGTCGAGTCGCTCTTCGAGGAGTTGGCCGGCAAGGACGTGGTGGTGCGGGGCAGCTACGACGTCTCCGGGCTCCGCGCCGACGCGGACCTGCTGATCTGGTGGCACTCGTCGTCGAGCGACGCGCTCCAGGACGCGTACGGACGGCTGCGGCGTACCGCGCTCGGCCGGCAGTTGGCACCGGTCTGGTCGCAGATGGCGCTGCACCGGCCGGCGGAGTTCAACAAGAGCCACATACCCGCGTTCCTGGCCGGCGAGCCGGCCCGGGGTTACGTCTGCGTCTACCCGTTCGTCCGCTCCTACGAGTGGTATCTGCTGCCGGACGCCGAGCGCCGGGAGATGCTGGCCGAGCACGGCGGGCTGGCCCGGGGCTATCCGGACGTCCGGGCCAACACGGTCGCCTCGTTCGCCCTCGGCGACTACGAGTGGTTGCTCGCCTTCGAGGCCGACGAACTGCACCGGATCGTCGACCTGATGCGCGACCTGCGCGCCTCCCGGGCTCGCCGGCACGTCCGCGAGGAGGTGCCGTTCTTCACCGGCCGGCGCCGCAGAGTCGGCGAACTGGTCAACGCCCTGCCCTGACCTGACCTAGGCCCGCCGTGCCACGCTTTCCACGCTAGGCCGTGTGTCATAAGTGCCGTTCGAGTCTCCGGAGCCAGATGTCGATCATGCTGATGGTGGCGGTGGCCTCGTACCGCACCGCGAGCTTGTCGTAACGGGTGGCCACGGCGCGGTGCTGTTT
>NZ_JBEEAC010000118.1:0-500 GCF_040120695.1 Plantactinospora sp. B6F1
CCCTCCAACACCCGAAACCGCCCGGCCACGACACACACTGGCTCAACTGGCGCCGCCGTCACCAGGCCCGTGCACGCTGGTTCCACCAACGTGCACGGCTGAACCGGGACTACGCCCTGGTCAACTACAGAGGTTGAAAGGCTGACGTTCGGGTCGTCACGGTGGTTCGGGGTCGAGGGTCATGCCGGTGTTGACGAAGAAGCCGGCGAGGAGATGGGTCTGTTGCTGGCAGGCTCGTAGTCGTTGTCTGAAGGAGACCACGCCCACCGCCGCGACAGACGGCCCACCACCATGCCCAGAGCCCACCCACATCGATCAACAGTGATCAAGGCTGCCGGGCCGACGTGGCCAGCGCCAGGCGCGAATCATCGAGGCTAGTACGGCAGCCGCCATTGGCGGTCTGACCTCGTGGGATGTGGTGGGGGTGTGTAACGTGGACGCAGCCGCCTGTTGATCATGTGTTTGTGAGGACTACAGGATCGAAGGCGGCTGCTGCTGCC
>NZ_JBEEAC010000119.1:0-477 GCF_040120695.1 Plantactinospora sp. B6F1
ACTATTCATGCTCGCCGCCGAGGTCCCGGCCGCGATCCTGGCCAAAATGCTCGGCATCCACATCAAAGCAGCCGTCCAATGGCAGCAACTCTCCAACGGAGACTGGACCACCTGTCGGCGTACGGGTGTGCGTCCCCAGGTAGGTACGGATGAACGTGGCCAGGTCAGGCGACGTTGGCTTGGCCGTCGATGGCGGTGAGGCGGTTCTTGAGTCGGTAGCTGGGTCCGTTGATCGCGACCGCCCGCGGACACTTCCCCACCGAGCAGGCCGCTCTCAAGGTCCTCTACCTCACCGTGGTCAGCCTCGACCCGACCGGCAAGGGCCGCGTCCGCTGGTCCAACCGATGGAAAGCCGCGTTGAACGCCTTCGACATCACCTTCGACGGACGCGTCACCGCCGGCCGCCACTGACATCGACACAACTCGACACCAGCCAAGACACGCGAGAGAAATCTCCACCGTCAAGTTGACACACCC
>NZ_JBEEAC010000120.1:0-413 GCF_040120695.1 Plantactinospora sp. B6F1
TCCACCCGCGTCCGGGAGCGGCCATGACGGTGTACGTCTCGCGCAACGCGACGACCGGCCGACCGTGGTGTCGGGATCCACCTGAGCACACCGGTCCGACGACGCTGGAGCAGATGCCCGAGCCGCCGCTGCTCACTCACGGGTGGGTGTGGGTCGGGGGTTGTTGTTTGTGTTGTTGATAGGGTTACGGCGGTTATGGCGGAAGGGAAACGCCCGGTTACATTCCGAACCCGGAAGCTAAGCCTTCCAGCGCTGATGGTACTGCACTCGGGAGGGTGTGGGCTAGCCTCGATGATTCGCGCCTGGCGCTGGCCACGTCGGCCCGGCAGCCTTGATCACTGTTGATCGATGTGGGTGGGCTCTGGGCATGGTGGTGGGCCGTCTGTCGCGGCGGTGGGCGTGGTCTCCTGGGG
>NZ_JBEEAC010000013.1:0-190524 GCF_040120695.1 Plantactinospora sp. B6F1
GGGGGGGGGGGGGGGGGGGGGGGGGGGGGGGGGGGGGGTGGGGCGGTGGGACCGGTCGGTGCTGCCCGATCAGGACGGCGCCGAGTTCGACTGGTTGGTGTTCGAGCAGGCCGGTGTGGTGACGAGCCGGCAGGCGACGGATTCGCTCGGCAGGGCCACGGTTCGGGGCCTGGTGCGATCCGGCCGGTGGCGCGCGATATGCCGCAATGTACTGCTCACCGGCAACGGCCGGCTCACCCGCGACCAGCAGTTGTGGGTCGCGGTCCTCGCGGCGGGCAGCGACGCCGTACTCGCCGGTGCCACCGCGGCGGCCGAGGCGGGCGTACGCGGACTCCGGCAGGAGCCGCTGCACGTGCTCATCCCCGCCAACCGGCAGGTGTCCGGCATCCTGCGCCGGTTGCCCCTCGACATGCCAGCCGTCCTGGTGCGGCGCACCACGATACTGCCGGATTCACACCTACAGGTTGCCCGGCCAACGCGTACCAGCGCAGCCCGGGCCCTAGCCGACGCGGCGGGGTGGGCACGCTCGGACGACGAGGCACGGACCGTCCTCGCGGCCGGTTGTCAGCAGCGCCGTACCACGGCCGGCGAGATCCGGGGCGTGGTGGTGGAGTTGCCGAAGCTACGGCGTCGACGGTTGATTCTGCGCACTCTCGACGACATCGAGGGCGGCGCTCACGCGTTGTCCGAACTGGACTTCGTGGCGCTGTGTCGCCGGTTCCGCATTCCGCCACCCGACCTACAGCAGCGTCGCGTGGACGCTGGCGGGCGGGTCCGCTACCTGGACGTGTACTGGCGGCGGTGGCGGCTGCACGTCGAGATTGACGGCGCGCACCACATGGACGTCCGGCACTGGGCCGCCGACCTGCGTCGACAGAACGACATCTGGATCGCCGGGGACCGGATACTGCGCTTTCCCGCGTGGTTGGTCCGCAGCCGACCTGCGGAGGTAGCCGAGCAGGTAAGGGCCGGACTGAGCGCCGCCGGCTGGCGCGGGGAGCCCTGACGGCCCGGCCCTCCGGCCTTCCTGGTTTCCGGCTCTCCGGGCCCCGTCGCCGCAGCCCTCGGTCGTCGCGGCCTCCGGTTGCTGCGGCCCCCCGACCGCCCCGGCTGACGGTTCCGGCTGACCGTCCCGGCCCTCTGGAGCCGGTCAGGTCGCGCCCGGGGTGGTGGCCGACGGAACGAATTCGTCGGTTTCCCGGAGCAGCCGCACGCTGTACGCCACGATCCAGAGCAGCCAGAGCAGCCAGCCGACCAACCCGAACAGCGCGAGCGGGTTGACCCCGTCGGCGCCGTACGGGCTGGCGGTGGCGGCGAGGAAGAGCAGCGCTGCGCCGGCCAGCCCGACGCCGGCATGCCAGCGTTCGACGAGGCCGGCCCGCCGGCCGCTGACGGAGAGGCCCAGCAGGGCCGCCGCCAGGAAGATCTGGTTGAAGCCGAAGAGTGCGTTGTGCAGGCCCCATAGCCCGGCGACGGTACCGAGCCCGGCCACGGCACCGGGGTCGTGGGTCGCGGTCGCGGCGACGGCCAGCCGGGTGGCTCCGACGCCGGCGAACGCGACGCACTGCATGAGGATGCCGGCGAGGCCGACCACGGCCCAGCCCTCGCTACGCGCCCGGTCGTGGCGCCACAGCGCGGCGAAGACTCCAGCGGCGAAGATGGTGGCCAGCAACCAGGCCGTGGGCAGCAGGGCGGAGGTGAGACGGAGTGCGTTCGACTCTCCGGCGTGGACCGTGGCTATCTCGTCGAACCCCACCGCGTCGGAGGGGTTCGGAAAGCCGGCCGAGAGCAGCACCAGGTTCCCGCCGAGCAGCAGCAGTACGAAGCCGATGCCGGAGAATCCGGCCAGCCGGGCGAAACGCATGGGAACCGCCTTCAGTTGACTTTACGGAGCTTATATTGAATATAAGCGGCGACAAGAAGGAGAACAAGATGGCGGCGGTGCCGGAACGGCGGCGTTACGACTCGCTGGTCCGGACCGCGCAGGCCGACGAGACCCGCCGGCAGATCGCCGGGGCGGCCCGCCGGCTCTTCCTCGCCCGGGGATGGGCGCGGACGACCGTCCGGGACGTGGCCCGCGAGGCCGGCGTCTCGGTCCCGACGGTCTACTCGGCGTACGGCAACAAGACGGGCCTCGCCATCGCGCTGATGGACGCCGCCGACCTGGCCGCCGATCCCGACCGGCTGGCGGCGGACCTGGCGGCTGCCGCCGACCCGTCCGGCCAGCTCGCGGTCTCGGTCGCCTTCCACCGGCGGCTGTACGAGCGGGCCGGAGACGTGATCCTGCTGCTCCGCGAGGGCGGCCGGACCGAACCGGAACTGGCCGCCGCCTACCGCGAAGGACCCCGGCGCGGCGAGGAGGCGTTGCTCGCCCTCTTCACCTCGTGGCCCGCCGGCACGTTCTCCGACGGCGTCGACCCGCGCTCCGCCGTCGACATCTACGGCGTGATCTGCGGCATCGACGCGTACACCGAGCTGACCGCCGGGCGCGGCTGGTCGCCCGACCGGGTCGAGCGCTGGTGGACCGACCTGCTCAGCCGCGAGCTGCTGCGGCGACCGCCCCGCCCGACGGGTTAGGCAGGGCCCCTTCCACACCAGAAAGCGACAGGAAGGGGCCCTTCCTTACAGCCGCTGTCAGAAGGCGCAGGCGATGACGAGTTCCGGGGTGCGGTCCGGGAGGAAGTCGAGCCTGCCGATCCGGCCGGCCGCCCTCAGGTCACCGGCGACGGTGGCGAGCTGTTCCAGCATCGCCGCCGGGCCGAGCGCCTCGGCCAGCGGGATCTCGGTACGCATCGACACCTTCCGCTCCGACTTCGCCCGCCGCACCTGGGTCAGCGCCGCGCCGGCCAGCTCCAGCAGGGCCGGGTCGCCGTCGGCGGCCACCCGCGCCAGCTCGTACGTCGTCGGCCACGGCGAGCGGTGCACCGAGCCGTACCGCCACCACGACCAGACCTCCTCGGTGACGTACGGCAGGAACGGGGCGAACAGCCGCAGCAGCGTGCCGAGGGCGGCGGAGAGCGCGGCCCGGGCCGACTCGGCAGCCGACCCCTCCCCGTAGGCCCGCTCCTTCACCAACTCGATGTAGTCGTCGCAGAACCGCCAGAAGAACGCCTCGGTGACCTGCATCGCCTCGGTGTGGTCGTACCGGTCGAAGGCGGCGGTGGCACCGGCGACCACCCTGGAGAGTCCGGCGAGCATCGACCGGTCCAGCGGCTCGGTCGCCGGCGCCCGCAGGGCGTCGCCGGCACCGAGACCGAGCGCGAATCGGGAGGCGTTGAGCAGCTTGGTGGCGAGCCGCCGGCCGATCCGGATCTGGCCCGGGTCGAACGCCAGGTCGGTGCCGGGCCGCCCGTTCGCCGCCCAGTAGCGGACCGCGTCCGGGCCGTGCTCGGCCAGCAGCGCCAGCGGAGTCTGCACGTTCCCCTTCGACTTGGACATCTTCTTGCGGTCCGGGTCGAGGATCCAGCCGGAGAGCACCGCGTCCCGCCAGGGCAGCACCCCGGCCTCCAGGTGCGAGCGGACCACGGTCGCGAACAACCAGGTACGGATGATTTCCTGCCCCTGTGGCCGTAGGTCCATCGGGAAGACCCGGGAGTACAGGTCGGGGTCGTCGAGCCAGCCGCCGACGATCTGCGGGGTCAGCGACGAGGTGGCCCAGGTGTCCATCACGTCCGGGTCGGCTGTGAAACCGCCCGGCTGGTCGCGCTGCACCTCGGCGTAGCCGGCCGGGACGTCGGAGGTCGGGTCGACGGGTAGCGCCGACTCGTCCGGCGTCAGCGGCTGGGCGTAGTCCGGCTCGCCAGCATCGTCGAGCCGGTACCAGACCGGGAACGGCACCCCGAAGTAGCGCTGCCGGCTGATCAGCCAGTCACCGGTCAGCCCGCCCACCCAGTGCTGGTAGCGGTGTCGCATGTGCGCCGGCACCCAGTTCAGCTCGTCACCCCGGTCGAGCAGTGCGGCCCGCAGTTCGGCGTCCCGGCCGCCGTTGCGCAGATACCACTGCCGAGTCGAGATGATCTCCAGCGGGCTGTCGCCCTTCTCGTAGAACTTCACCGGGTGGGTGATCGGCCTCGGCTCGCCGTCAAGGTCGCCGGAGCCGGCCAGCAGCTCCGCGATCCGCCGCCGGGCCGCGTTGACCTTCAGCCCGGCGAGTTCCGCGTACTCGGCCGGGTCGACGCCGGCGGGTGGCTCGGGCAGCAGCCGGCCGTCCCGACCGATCACCACCCGGGCGGGCAGCCGCAGCTCCCGCCACCAGGTCACGTCGGCGAGATCACCGAAGGTGCAGGTCATCACCAGGCCGGTGCCCTTGGCCGGATCCGCCATTGGGTGGGCGTAGACGCTCACCTCGACCCCGAACAGCGGGGTGCGGACCGTGCCGCCGACCAGGTCGGCGTAGCGCTCGTCGTCGGGGTGGCAGACCAGCGCCACGCAGGCCGGCAGCAGCTCGGGGCGGGTGGTCTCGACGTGCACGTACGGGTCGTCGCGGCCGGGGCCGGGGCCGATCGGGGTACCTGCACTGCCCGGCCCGGACGCCACCACCTCGAACCGGATCCGGTGGTACGCCCCCGGCCGCTCCCGGTCCTCCAGCTCCGCCTGTGCCACCGCCGTGCCGAAGCCGACGTCCCAGAGCGCGGGCGCCTCGGCCGAGTACGCCTCACCCCTGGCCAGGTTCCGCAGGAACGCCCGCTGCGCGGTCGCCCGGGCCGTCCGCCCGATCGTGGTGTAGGTCAGCGACCAGTCCACCGACAGCCCGAGGCGGCGCCACAGTTCCTCGTAGACCTGCTCGTCCTCGGCGGTCAGCGAGGCGCACAACTCGACGAAGTTGCGCCGCGAGATCGCCACCGGGTTCTTCCGGGCCTCCTCGTCGACCGGCCGGCGCGGCGGCCGCCAGTCCGGGTCGTACGGCAGGCTCGGGTCGCAGCTCACCCCGTAGACGTTCTGCACCCGGCGCTCGGTGGGCAGGCCGTTGTCGTCCCAGCCCATCGGGTAGAAGACCGTCCGGCCGCGCATCCGCTGGAACCGGGCCACCGTGTCGGTGTGGGTGTACGAGAAGACGTGCCCCATGTGCAGTTCGCCGGATACGGTCGGCGGGGGAGTGTCGATCGAGTACACGTCCGACCGGCTCTTCGTCCGGTCGAAGGCGTACGTCCCCTCCTCCTGCCACCGCTGGGCCCACTTCTCGGCCAGCCCGTCCAGGCTCGGCCGCTCGGGCACACCGGTGCGCTGGTTCCGCGCGGTATCCGTCATTGGCCGATGGTATGGGAGACGGCCGGGCGGCCGACCGGGATTTCCGCACCGCCGGATAGCGTGGACGCCGTGATCTCGGAGGCGACGACATGATCTCGGATGCGCTGGCCCGCAACGCCCGACAGGTGTGGGGAGCGGACGGCGTCCGTTGGCTCGCCGAACTGCCCGGGGCGCTCGCCGAGGTGGCCGCCGACTGGGGGTTGACCGTCGGGGAACCGTTCGACCTGTCGTTCCACTACGTCACCCGGGTGACCTGTGCCGACGGCCGGTCGGCGGTGCTGAAGCTGGGGGTGCCGAGCGGCCGGTCGCTGCGTACCGAGGCAGCCGCACTGGCCGGGTTCGCCGGCCGGGGCGCCGTACGCCTGCTCCGGGCCGACCTCGACCGGGGTGCCCTGCTGCTGGAGCGGGCCGAGCCCGGCCGGCGGCTGCGGGACCTGGTGCCCGGCCGGGACGCCGAGGCGACCTCGGTGGCGGCGGAGTTGCTGCGTCGGCTCGCCGTGCCGCCGCCGGCCGACTGCCCGCTGCCGGATCTCTCGACCTACATCGCCGGCTTCGACCGGTACCTGGCGGCGTGGGGAGACGGCGGGCCGCTCCCGGCCGACCTCGTCGGCCGGGCCGGCGGGCTGATGCGCGAGCTGTGCGCCTCGGCGACCGGGCGGGTGGTGCTGCACGGCGACCTGCACCACGACAACATCCTGCGCGCGGAGCGCGAGCCGTGGCTCGCCATCGACCCGCACGGGCTGGTCGGCGATCCCGGGTTCGAAGTCGGGGCACTGCTCTACAACCCGGAGCCGGACGACCGGGATCCGGCGTTGACCGCGCTGGTGCCGGCCCGGGTCGAGCAGCTCGCCGACCTGCTGGCGATGCCGGTGGACCGGGTGGTCGGCTGGGGCTTCGTGATGGCGGTGCTGTCGGACGTCTGGTCGGCCGAGGACTGGAAACCGGGCGACGCCTCGCCGGCCAGCCGGGCGTTGGACGTGGCACGCCTGCTGCTGCCCCGGCTGGGCTGAACCCTCCCGGGTCGGTAAGTGCAGCCCTTTCGGGTCGGTCTGTGAGCCCTTTCGGATCGGTCAGCGCAGCAGGGAGTCCTGCCACTGCCGGTGCAGGGCGGCGTACCGGCCGCCCCCGGCGATCAGGGCTTCCGGCGGGCCGTCCTCGACCACCCGGCCACCGTTCAGCACCAGCACCCGGTCCGCGTGCTCCACCGTGGACAGCCGGTGGGCGATGACGATGGCGGTCCGGTCGGCGAGGATGGTACGCAGGGCCCGCTGCACCAGCCGTTCGCTCGGAATGTCCAGCGCCGAGGTGGCCTCGTCCAGGATCAGCACCGCCGGGTCGGCCAGGAACGCCCGGGCGAACGCGACGAGCTGCCGCTGGCCGGCGGAGAGCCGGCCGCCACGCCGGTGCACGTCGGTCGCGTACCCGGCGGGCAGCGCGGCGATGAAGTCGTGCGCGCCGATCGCGGCCGCCGCCGCGACCACCTCCTCGTCGTCCGCGCCCGGCCGGCCGAACCGGATGTTGTCCGCCACCGACCCGGTGAAGAGATGGTTCTCCTGGGTGACCATGACGACCGCCCGGCGCAGCTCGGCGTCGGCGACGTCGCGCAGGTCGACGCCGTCGAGCGTGACGGTGCCCCGGGTCGGGTCGTAGAACCGGGCGACCAGCTTCGCCACCGTCGACTTCCCGGCCCCGGTCGCACCGACCAACGCCACCGTCTGACCGGCCGGGATCGACAGGGTCAGCTCCGGCAGGACCGGGGTGGCGGCGCGGTAGCCGAAGGTCACCGACCGCAGTTCGACGGCCCCCCGGGGTGGCCCGCTCGGCAGCGGGCGGGGCGTGGCCGGTTCCGGTACGCCCGGCCGCTCGTCGAGGACCCCGGCCAGCTTCTCCAGCGCGGCCGTGGCGGACTGGAGCGCGTTGTAGAACTGGCTCAACTCCTGCATCGGCTCGAAGAACCGGCGGAGGTAGAGCAGGAACGCGGCGAGTACCCCGATCTCGGCGTGCCCGTCCAGCACCCGCATCCCGCCGTACGCCAACACCACCGCGATGGTCACGTTGCCGATCACCTTGATCGCCGGGGAGTACGTGGCGATCAGCCGGAACGCCCGCAGGTTCGCCCTCCGGTGGTCGTCGTTGACGGTGCCGAAGATCTGCTGGTTGCGCGGCTCCCGCCGGAACGCCTGCACCGCCCGGATCCCGCCGAGCGACTCGACGAAGTGGACGATCACCAGCGCGACCGTCTCCCGGGTGCGTCGGTACGCCGACGCGGAGGCCCGGGCGAACCAGCGGGACAGCAGGAGCAGGAACGGGAAGGCGAGCAGGGTGACCACGGCCAGCGGCGGATCCAGCCAGAGCAGGACGCCGGCCACCGAGACGATGGAGAGCACGGCGAGCACCAGGTCGTCGATGCCGCCGTCGACCAGTTCGGCGATCGAGTCCATGTCGGTGGTCAGCCGGGCCACCAGCCGGCCGGAGGTGTAGCGCTCGTGGAAGCTGACCGACAGCCGCAGGAAGTGGTCGTAGACCCGGCGCCGCAGGTCGAGCAGGATGGCCTGGCCGATCCGGGTGGAGAGGGTGAGGAAGCCGCGCTTGCCGGCGTACTCGGCCCCGGCGGCGACCCCGAACGCGGCCGCCACCGCGACCAGCGGACCGGGGTCACCGGCCCGCAGTGGCCCGATCGTCCGGTCGATGCCGAGCATCACCAGGTATGGCCCGGCCATCCCGGCCGCGTTCTGGAGCAGCAGCAGGGCCACCGCCAGGCCGATCAGCCTGCGGTGCGGCCGGATCAGCGAGCCGAGCAGGAGCCGGCTGCGGCTGCGGAGCCTGGCCATGCCCTGCGTGGTGCCGGTCTCGGCGGCGGTGCGATCCGCCTCCGGGTCGGCGGCTATGCCGCGCCACCGGGCCAGATCCGCGGCGGTGGCTGTCGGGGCGTCGGCCGGCTCGGCCGCCGTCGCGCCGTTGACCGGGCCGGTCGCCGTCATGACCGGACGAGTCCCAGGTCGTCGGTATCCTCGGCGGCCACACCCGCCCGGATCTCCGTGGCGGCTGCGGCGGTGCGGATCTCCCTGCCGGCCGCGGCTGGCCGGATCTCCCCGTCGGCCGCGGCGGGGCAGGCCTCCCCGTCGCCCGTGGCGGTGCGGCTGCCCTCGGCGGCCGTGGCGGTGCAGCTGCCCTCGGCGGAGAGGACCGCCCGGTAGGCGGGCACCTCGCGCAGCAGGTCGGCGTGGGTGCCGACGGCGGCGATCCGGCCGTCGGCGAGCAGCGCCACCCGGTCGGCGATGGCGACGGTCGAGGGCCGGTGCACCACCACCAGCGCGGTGGTGTCCCGGAGCACCCGGGCCAGTGCCCGCTCGACCAGCGCCTCGGTGTGTACGTCCAGCGCCGACAGCGGATCGTCGAGGACCAGCACTCCGGGCCGGCCGAGTACCGCCCGGGCCAGGGCCAGCCGCTGCCGCTGACCGCCGGAGAGGGAGAGACCCTGCTCGCCGATCCGGGTATCCAGACCCCACGGCAGGTCGTACACGAAATCGGCCCGGGCCACGGCGAGCGCGGCGCGTACCTCGTCGTCACCGGCGTCCGCCCGGCCCAGGGTGAGGTTCTCCCGGACGGACATCGAGAAGAGCGTCGGTTCCTCGAACGCGATGCCGACCCGGCTGCGCAGCGAGTCGAGCCGGATGTCCCGGATGTCCCGCCCGTCCAGGGTGACCCGGCCGGCCGTGACGTCGTAGAGGCGCGGTACCAGCGACAGCAGGCTGGTCTTGCCGCAGCCGGTGGCGCCGACGATGGCCAGCGTCTCGCCAGGCTGGACCGTCAGGTCGACCCCACGCAGCACCGGAGGACCCTGCGGATAGCCGAACCACACCGCCTCGAACCGGAGTGCGCCGCCCCGGCCGGTGCCGCCGGTCGCGGGCAGCACCACCGCGCCCGGCCGGTCGACGACCGTCGGGCGGGTGTCGAGCACCTCGTAGATCCGATCGGCGGCGGTCATCGCCTCCTGAGCGTTGGCGATGATCCAGGCGAGCGACTCGATCGGCCAGATCAGCATCAGTTGCAGGCTGACGAAGGCGACCAGTCCGCCGATGGTCAGCGCGCCGTGCGCGACGGCCACCGCACCGGCGACCAGCACCGCCGCCAGGGTCAGGTTGGGGATCAGGTCGAACTGCGCGGAGGTACGGGCCAGCAGCCGGCCCTTGCCGGTCGCGGTGTCGTGCAGCGTACGGCTGCCGGCCGCGAACCGTCGGGTCATCTCCGGGCGCTGGCCGAACGCCTTGACGGTGCGGATGCCCTGCGCGGACTCCTCGATCAGGGTGGCCAGGTCGCCCTGCTCGTCCTGAAGTCGCCGGGCGGCCAGCAGATAGGCCCGGGTGAACCGGCGGCTCGCGACGAACAACGGCACCGCGCCGGCCGCCACCAGCAGTCCCAGGCCGGGATGCAGCGTGATCAGCAGGGTCACCACGGCGAGGTAGGTGGTGACGTTCACGATGAGGAAGAGCAGCCCGAAGGAGAGGAAGCGCCGGATCACCGACAGGTCGCTGGTGACCCGGGAGAGCAACTGGCCGGACTGCCAGCGGTCGTGGAAGCCGATGTGCAGCCGTTGCAGGTGTGCGTAGATCTCGTCCCGGATGGTGGCTTCCATGCCGACCGCCGACGAGGACTGCGCCCACCGCCGGATGAAGATCAACGCTGCTTCGGCGAGCCCGAGCAGCAGCGCCAGCCCACCGAGCCGGAGCAACCCGCCGGGGTCGCGGTGCGCGATCGGCCCGTCCACGGCCCGCTGCACGACCAGCGGTACGGCGATGCTGGCGCCGGTCGCCGCGAAGGCCGCGAGCAGCAGCCAGACAAGTTGACCACGGTACGGGTGGAGGTAGCGTCGCAGCCGCCAGAGGTTGCGGGGCAGCGGATTGCCGGGCAGCCGGAGCCGGCCCCGGACCGTGGGCTCGTCGTCACGGTCCGGCACCATGCCCTGACGTTAACGGCAAATCCCGCGTCCGACCCAGTCGTGTTGTTGTCACCTGGTGTCATCAGGTCGCGCCGGTCGGGCGTTGCCTGGCTGGTCGACGTCGGACGAGAGCCGACGTCCCGGACGGTACGGCCGCTGCGCTCAGCCGACGTCCGGCCGGCGCTCGTGCGCGAGCAGCCACGTCTTCACCGGCAGCCCCCAGCGGAAACCGCCGAGGCCCCCGTCGGTACGCAGCACCCGATGACACGGTACGAAGAGCGCGGCGGCGTTGCGGGCGCAGGCCATCGCCGCGGCCCGGACCGCCCGGGGCCGGCCGCAGAGCTCGGCGAAGCCCGTGTAGGTGATCGGTTCGCCGGGCTTGACCCGCCGCAACGTCTCCCAGGCGTGGGCCAGGAACTCGCCGTCGGTGTGCTGTGCTACCGGTACCGCGTCGATCGCGGCAAGATCGCCGTCCAGGTAGGATCGTACGGCCGCGCTGACCGGACCGAGTTCGGACCGCTCCCGGACCTCCCGGCGAAGTCGGGGGTGCACCAGGCCGAGCAGGTTGGCGCTGTCCGTGGTGAAGCCGGCGGCATGCACCACGCCCTCCGGGTCGGCGAGGACGGTCAGTGGTCCGATCGGGGTCTCGATCCGGCTGCTGTACATCTCGTTCACTCTGCTCTCCATAGTCTGATCACCGCGTAGGAGCGCCAGGGCCGCCAGCGGCCGGCGTACGCGTCGAGGCTCTTCGGGTCGTCGGGGAGGCCGAGCGCCGCGGCGCCCCGGCGTACCCCGAGGTCGGTGGGGAGGAAGACGTCCGGGTCGCCGATCGCCCGCATCGCGACGTAGCCGGCGGTCCAGGCACCGATGCCGGGCAGCGCGGTCAGCCGGTCGAGCAGTTCCGCCCGGTCGGCGCCGGGATCCAGGTCCAGCTCACCGGCGGCGACCGCCTCGGCCAGCCGGCGAATCGTCGCCCGCCGGGCGCCCGGCATGCCGAATGCGGAGTCCGGCAGCGCCAGCACCTCCTCGGCAGTCGGGAACGCCCGCAGCCCGCCGGACCCGCCCGAGATGTCGCGCCGATCAGCGGTGCCAGGCTCGATCGGCACCTCCGGCCCGCGACGGTCGTCCGGTGTGCCCGGGTTGTCGGGGCCGGCCGGCCCGCAGGCGGCGGCGAGCCGGGCCAGCACGGTACGGGCCCCGGCCACCGAGACCTGCTGGTTGACGATCGCCCGGACGGCCATCTCGAAGCCGTCCACCGCACGCGGTACCCGGATGCCGGGCTCCTTCGCCACCGCCTCGGCGAGCGCCGGATCGGCGCCGAGTACGCCGTCCACCGCCTCCGGGTCGGCGTCCAGGTCGAAGAGGCGGCGGCAGCGCGCCACCGCCGGGGCCAGGTCGCGGACGTCGGTGAGCCGGAGGGTGGCGGCGACGTACCCGGGCAGTGGGGTGAGGGCGATCTCGGCCGGCCCGTTCGGCAGTCGCAGGCCGCGACGGTACGACCCGGCCTCGACCGCCTCGATCCCGGGCACCGCCCGCAGGGCGAGGAAGTCCAGCAGCGCGTCGGCGTGCAGCGGTGCCCGGTAGGCGAGCCGCAGCGCGATCGTCCCCGCTGTGCCGTGCTGCCCCGGACCCACCGACGCCGGCAGGTCGGGGCCGCCGCCACGGACCGTCCGGGCGGCGCGGCGGCCGGTGACACCCCCCGAGCGGCGGACGGCGTTGCGCAGTTGGGACGGCGCTACCGCGTACACCTGGCGGATCGTGTCGTTGAACTGCCGCACGCTGCCGAAGCCGGCGGCGAAGGCGATCTCGGCGAGGCCGAGGTCGGTCGTCTCGACCAGGATCCGAGCGGTCTGTGCCCGCTGGGCCCGGGCCAGTGCGAGGGGTCCGGCGCCGACCTCCGCGACCAGCATCCGGTTCAGGTGACGTTCGGTGTAGCCGAGCCGGCCGGCCAGCCCCGGTACCCCCTCCCGGTCGACCACGCCGTCGGCGATCAGCCGCATCGCCCGGCCGACGACGTCGGCCCGGACGTTCCACTCGGGTGATCCGGGTGCGGCGTCCGGTCGGCACCGCCGGCAGGCGCGCAGCCCGGCCCGCTGTGCGGCGGCGGCCGACGGGTAGAACCGGACGTTCTGGCGGTTCGGGGTCGTCGCCGGGCAGGACGGCCGGCAGTAGATGCCGGTCGAGGTGACGCCGGTGTAGAACCAGCCGTCGAACCGCTGGTCCCGGCTGTCGACCGCCCGATAGCACCGTTCGAAGTCCAGCTCCATGCCTTCGATGGTGCCGGGTGCCGGACCGGATGACTCGCGGAAATCGGACCTGACCGTGTGT
Source organism: Plantactinospora sp. B6F1 (assembly GCF_040120695.1). Lineage (NCBI taxonomy): Bacteria > Bacillati > Actinomycetota > Actinomycetes > Micromonosporales > Micromonosporaceae > Plantactinospora > Plantactinospora sp. B6F1. Next base: position 12,515 of record NZ_JBEEAC010000013.1, read on the forward strand.
ACCTCCAGATGGTTGCCGCTCCAGGCGCCTCCGTAGACTTCACCCCGGGCCCGGGCCGGTGGACCACACCAGGTCGCGGGAGGCTACGAGAGAGGCAGTCCCGTTCGCATGACTTCACTGACCATCGGCATCGTCGGCCTGCCCAACGTCGGCAAGAGCACGTTGTTCAACGCGTTGACCAAGAACGACGTACTCGCGGCGAACTATCCGTTCGCCACCATCGAGCCGAACGTCGGGGTGGTCGGCCTGCCGGACGGGCGGCTGGAGCAGCTCGCCGAGATCCACGGCTCGCAGAAGATCATCCCCGCACCGGTCTCCTTCGTCGACATCGCCGGCCTGGTCCGCGGCGCGTCGAAGGGGCAGGGCCGGGGCAACGCGTTCCTGGCCAACATCCGGGACGCCGCCGCGATCTGCCAGGTCGTCAGGGTCTTCTCCGACCCGAACGTGGTGCATGTCGACGGCAAGGTCTCGCCCGGCGACGACATCGAGACGATCAACACCGAACTGATCCTGGCCGACCTGCAGACCATCGAGAGGTCACTGCCCCGGCTGGAGAAGGAGGCGAGGGTCCGCAAGGACCGGGCCGCCGCCGTCACCGCCGCGAAGAAGGCGGCCGAGCTGCTCGACACCGGCGTCACCCTCTACGCGGGTGCGGCGGGCGCCGGGGTCGAGGTGGCCGAGCTGCGCGAGCTGCACCTGCTGACCACCAAACCCTTCCTGTACGTCTTCAACGTCGACGAGGCGGAGCTGAACAACGCCGACCTGCTCGACGAGTTGCGCATGCTGGTCGCCCCGGCCGAGGCGATCTTCATGGACGCCAAGGTCGAGTCGGAGCTGACCGACCTCCCTCCGGACGAGGCACGGGAGCTACTGGAGTCGATCGGGCAGTCCGAACCCGGTCTCGACCAGCTCATCCGGGTCGGGTTCCGCACCCTGGGGCTGCAGACGTACCTGACCGCCGGGCCGAAGGAGGCGCGGGCCTGGACCATCCCGATCGGGGCGACCGCGCCGGAGGCGGCCGGCGTGATCCACTCGGACTTCCAGCGCGGCTTCATCAAGGCAGAGATCGTCTCGTACGACGACCTCGTCGCCGCCGGCTCGATGGCCGCCGCGAAGGCCGCCGGCCGGGTCCGGATCGAGGGCAAGGACTACGTCATGCAGGACGGCGACGTGGTCGAGTTCAGGTTCAATGTCTGATTCCGGTCCAACGTCGTTTGGTCTGGGGCATGTGGCGGACTGTCTTTCAGCCGTTGCGATCGTCTCGGTGATCCGCGGCGACCGGCGGGCGGAGCGGGGGTGGTCGGCGCGGAGACTGTCGAGCTGGTTGCACGGGTGGGGCACGGAAGCCTGGGGTGCCGAGGGCGTGCTGCGGTTCGGCTCGACCGGCCGGCGATGCGGTTCGGCTCGACCGGCGGGCGGGACCGGGGTTCGGGCAGCCCGGGAGGGTGGGCGCACAGGCGGGGCAGCTCGACAGTCCTCCTCGGCGGGTATCCCGACCCCGCTGCCCGCCCGACGTCGGGAGATCGCCGGCTCGGAGATGCCCGGAAGCAACGGGTTACACGATCAACCTGTCAAAGACAGGGCAGCAGTTGCCGCCGTTATCTCTCGGACTACGCGACGTACATCCGCACCGACGCGGACCGTTGCGAGCCTCAGCCCCTGTGACCGGGCACCAGCCCGTCCAGATCAAGCGTGATTTCGAACGGCGTCGTGGCGCGAAGCTCGCGCCGGTGGATTCCGGTCGGCGCATACAACCGGGTGGGGCCGTCGAGTTCGTAGGAGTGCACAACTGGCAGGTCGTCTTCGTCCTCGACGCGCCAGTAGTGCGCGATACCGGCTTCCGCGTACTTGCGTAGCTTGACCGTCCGATCACGGTGCGCTGACTCTGGCGAGACCACCTCGACAACCAGAAGAACCTCGTCCGGTGCGTAGCAGGTGCGGTCAGGATCGTATGGCGCCGTGGTGACGAGAAGGTCAGGTTCGGGACGGTTCCATTCATCGAGACGAATCGTCATCTCCCGCTCGACCTCGATGCCCTCTGGTGCCTGTTTCGCCAGAGTGACCGCCAATGCGGTGACGAGCCGGCCGTGCCACGACCGTTGGGGGGACATCATGAAGACGAGCGCTCCATCGATGAGTTCGGTGTGCCGCGGCGCCTCGGGAAGTCGGTCAAGGTCATCGGCATGCCACCCCTCGGGGCGGGGCGGGCGCATCCACTCGGGCACCGCGGTCATTTCGTCACCGTAGCATTCGGTCATTACGCCCCGGATCGATCCGGGGCCGTGCAGTGCGTACCGAGCTGACCCGTTCTGGTCGGACGGGCTCAGCATCCGGTCGGACGGGGCTCAGCGGTACATCCCCGAGGATCCGAGCCATCCGTCCCGGGGCATCGCGGGGAAGTCGGCCTCGGACTACGTCGGCCACGCCTTCGGGATCGACGAGAACGGAAACTATCTCGGCACCGAGCAGGACTGGGCGCGGCTGCGCGCGCAGTACGACTGGATCGAGGGCTTCTTCGTCGACAACATCGGGCCGGAGCCGTCGGGTTTCGACGGCAGCATCCAGAAGATGGAGCAGGCGGCGCTGGCGCTCTACGACGACGGTTCCGACGTGGGGCCGGTCGACGGCCCGATCCGGAACGCCGAGCGGCACCTGGGCAACTGGAGCGGCTACACGGCCGAGGCGTTCAACACCAACTACATCAACCGGATACCCGAGGTGACCAGGCATCAGGCGTTTCTCGCCCGTACGCTGCAGCACGCGATGATCGCGAACAGGGACATCTTCGTCGAGTTCCGCAAGGACCTGAAGAGTACCGCCGAGACCGCGATCACCGCCCTGGAGGCGACCACGAGGTCGGGCGGTGGCAAGGGTGCCGTTGTGGCGTTCGGCGTGGTCGCCGCCGTCGCGACGGTCGCCGCCGGTGCCGTGACCCTGGGCGGGGCGACGATCGCCATCGCCTCCTGGACCATCATCGCCGGCACCTCCTCAGGGCTGAGCGTCGCCGCGGGCGGGTTCGAGGAGCCCAGGAAGACTGATCTGGCCGCGGACACGGTCGACCAGATCCTGTCGAAGATGGTCGACGCGGTGATCGAGGACCTCCGGCAGGTCGACCAGCAGGAAAAGAAGATTGTCACCGGGCTGCAGAACAACATCGCCGCGTTGAACGGTTCGCGGAAGGGCTTCCTGCCGAACCGGGCAGCCAGGTCGAGGTGCCGATCTCGATCGACAGCTTCGCGGTGCCGGACCGTCGGACATAGGTGTCCGCACCGATGCCCATCCGCTGCCCCGGCAGGACGGCTCCGACCTCCCGGGTGACCTCCGGCGCGCCCTCGACCAGGTCGTCGATCGTGCCGCCGGACCCGTCAAGCAGTCGGATGGTGATCTTCGTCCGGACCGCGGCCAGTTCCCGGCTGGTGTTCTCCACCACGATGCCGTAGCTGACCCATCGGTTTGCCGGTCGCGTCCCCCATCGCGGAGAAGCCCTGCTCGACGACCCGAATGCCGCCGCCGTCCGGCGCCTCGACAACCGGCGGAGGCAGCGTGGTGAGCTGGCCGGCGCTCGGGGTGGAGGCGGACGGCGTGGGGGGCGGCTGCTTCTCGCACCCAACCAGCACGAGCAACGCGCACAGGCCGAGCACGAGGGGCATCGCGCCGAGGCGTCGCCGCGGCGCGGTGGAGGGCGGCGGAGGCGCATTCCGGCGTCGGTCAGACATGTACAACCCCCGGTTCCGGTGACGAGCAAGGTCGAGGAAGCTCGATATGTGGAGCGAACCGGGGGTGTCGCCGTCAGACCCGCGCCGCGCGGCCGGTCACGAGATGTAGTGCAGGATCACGTTGTGCACATGGTGGCTCTTCTGGTCGCCACGGAACTCCACCTCGTAGGTGTGGGTGCCGACGTGGATCGCGATGGCGCCGGTGGAGAAGAACGACCCGCCCCAGGACTTGTTGCTGACCACGCTCACGCTGGTGATCTTCGAGTACGGGATGCTGGTGATCGCGAACTTCTTGCCGACGTACGACTTGTCCTGGATGATCACGCGTCGGTCGGTCAGCCCGATGAACCCGGTGCCCGCGCCGATGGCGTCGTAGACGGCGATGACCTGTTCCCCGTCGAGCAGGCCGCTCTCGATCTGCTTGAGCTGCTCCCGACGGTCATAACTGACGTTGGTGGCCATGATCCGAGGGTAGGCGGGGCCCGCCACCGCCGCACCGCGCCGCCGGCCGGGCGCGGCCGGGTCAGCCCGGTGCGGTCACCGCGCGGTAGACGTCCTCGATCCGCGCGGCGAGCGTTACCTCACCCTCGGTGATCTCGCCGTCGTCGCGGGGACCGATCCGGATCTGCGTGCGTCCGTCCAGTCGGCGGATCTCGGGGCGGAGATGCAGCGCGTCCGCGATGATCTTTATCCGCTCGGTGAGGGCCGCGTGCTGGGTGTCGTCGAGGACGAGAGTTCTTCTGATCTGCTGTCCCTCGCGGGTCCAGCTGCCCAGTAGGGTGAGTGCGTCGCTCAGGTAGTCGCGGTCCATCCGGCCACCCCACAGAGCACGCATCGCCAAACCTCCCAGGCGTCGTTGCCGGCTCGTGGCCAAATCGTCGCCATCCCGTGTCTCGGTCGGTGCTCCCTAGTCTGTCGCTGGCCGGCTGGTGTGTCCACGTCCACCCTTCCGTCTTCTCCTGACCGGTGGGCCCGGCGCTGCTACCCGAATTACCGATTGATCTGGCACGCTGGACGCCCGTGCGGACCGATTGGGTGAGCGGTAACGACCGTGACGGGTCGACAGGCGGACATTCCGGGCGCGGTCGGCGGGAGCCGAAGATCGTGGTCGGTGCGGCCATCGTGGCCGCCGGCCGGGTACTCGCCTGTGCGCGATCTCACCCGCCGGAGGTGGCCGGCCGGTGGGAGTTCCCCGGCGGCAAGGTCGAGCCGGGCGAGTCGGAGGTCGCCGCGCTGGTCCGGGAGTGTGCCGAGGAGCTGGGCGTACGCGTCGAGGTCGGTGAGCGGATCGGCCGGGACGTCCGGATGGGTCACGGGCACTCGGTGCTCCGGATCTATCTGGCCCGACTCGTCGACGACGACCAGCCGCAGCCCCTGGAGCACTCGGAACTGCGCTGGCTGCGCCCGGAGGAGCTGGACGACGTGCCGTGGCTGCCGGCGGACGTACCGATCGTGGCCGCCCTGCGCCCGGTGCTGGCCGCCTCCTGACCGCGCCGCGCAGTCCCAGCGTCCGGGCCCGCTCCTGGGCCAGGCGCCGGCGGCATCGGGAGAGCCCCGAACGCCCGGGAGGGCGGCACACGGCCCCCGGAGCGCGGGTCGAGCTCACCTGCGGCGGTGGCCTCGACCCGCGCCACGGGACGGGTCAGTCCTGCTCGCGCGGCTGCTCCGGGTGGCTGTAGTTGAGCCCCTCGGCCGGCAGCGGGAAGGTCACGTCGTCGCCGAAGGGCGAGGGCGCGGCCGGCCGTTCGAAGGTGAACTCGCTGATCGCCAAGCGGCCCCGGGAGTCCAGCGGCGGCGCGGTCGGGTGCGGGACCTGCCGGCCCCAGTGCACGCCGCGCTCCGCGTCGGCCTCGGCCTTGGCGTCGGGCTCGTGCGATCCGTCCGCGTGTGAGTGCACCGTGCCGAGCTCGTCCGGGTCGCGCGGAGTCCGGCCCTGCGCGGCCTCGTTCTGCTTGCCACGGCGGAAGATCTTGCTACCGAGCCACACAACTGGATCGTACCGTCGGTCGACGACGCGTTCCTTCATTGGGATGATCGCGTTGTCAGTGATCTTGATGTGCTCGGGGCAGACCTCGGTGCAGCACTTGGTGATGTTGCAGTAGCCGAGGCCCTGCGACGCCTGGGCGTACTCCTTCCGGTCCGTCTTCGCGTCCAGCGGGTGCATGTCCAGTTCGGCGGCGCGGATGAAGTACCGCGGCCCGGAGAAGGCGGTTTTGTTCTCCTCGTGGTCCCGTACCACGTGACAGGTGTTCTGGCACAGGAAGCACTCGATGCACTTACGGAACTCCTGTGACCGCTCGACGTCGACCTGCTGCATCCGGTACTCGCCGGGCTCCAGGTCGGTCGGCGGGGCGAACGCCGGGGTCTCCCGGGCCTTCTCGTAGTTGTACGAGACGTCGGTGACCAGATCCCGGACGATCGGAAAGGTCCGCAGCGGGGTGATGGTGACCGTCTCGTTCTCCTCGAACGTCGACATCCGGGTCATGCAGCCCAGCCGGGGCATGCCGTTGATCTCCATCGAGCAGGACCCGCACTTGCCGGCCTTGCAGTTCCACCGGCAGGCCAGGTCCGGGGCCTCGGTCGCCTGCAACCGGTGGATGACGTCGAGGACCACCTCGCCCTCGTTCACCTCCACCTGGTAGTCGGTCAGCTCGCCGCCCGACTCGTCCCCGCGCCAGACCTTGAAGTGGCGGGTGGTGCCGGCCTTGCCGGCGCCGCCCGGCGCGTTCTGTGTCGCCATTACTTGGCCGCCTCCTCAGCGTGCGCCTCTGCGGTGAGGGCGTCGAAGTCCGCCAGCTCCTCGTCGGTCAGGTACTTGGCCAGCTCGGTGCGGTCGAAGAGCTGGATCAGCTCGGCCCGCATCTTCGGCAGCGGCTTGTGCTCCAGGCGTACCTTGTCGCCGTCGAGCGCGCAGACCAGGTTGACCGCGCGCCACCTCGGCGCCATGGACGGGAAGTCCTCCCGGGTGTGGCCACCCCGGGACTCCTCGCGCTCCAGTGCCGCCCGTGCGGTGCACTCCGAGACCACCAGCATGTTGCGCAGGTCCAGTGCCAGGTGCCAGCCGGGGTTGTAGCGGCGACCGCCGGCCACCGCCACCCGGGTCACCCGGTCCCGCAGCTCGGCGAGCTTGACCAGCGACTCCTCCAGCTCACCCTTGCGCCGGATGATGCCGACCAGGTCGCCCATCACCGCCTGGAGGTCCTGCTGCAGGGTGTACGGGTTCTCCCCGCCCTCGCGCTCCAGCGGGGCCAGCGCCCGGTCCACCGCCGCCTCGACGTCCGCCGCCGACACCTTCGGGCGGGCGGGCAGCCCTCCGGCGTACGACGAGGCGTGCTCGCCGGCCCGCTTGCCGAAGACCAGCAGGTCGGAGAGGGAGTTGCCGCCGAGCCGGTTGGAGCCGTGCATGCCGCCGGAGACCTCACCGGCGGCGAAGAGCCCCTGCACCTGCCCGGCCGCCGCGCCGCTGTCCGGGTCGACCTCGACGCCACCCATCACGTAGTGGCAGGTCGGGCCCACCTCCATCGGCTCGGCGGTGATGTCGACGTCGGCCAGCTCCTTGAACTGGTGGTACATCGAGGGCAGCCGGCGGCGTACCTCCTCGGCCGGCAGCCGGCTGGCGATGTCCAGGTAGACGCCGCCGGCCGGGGTACCCCGGCCAGCCTTGACCTCGGCGTTGATCGCCCGGGCGACCTCGTCCCGGGGGAGCAGCTCCGGCGGGCGCCGGTTGTTGTCCGGGTCGGTGTACCAGCGGTCCGCCTCCTCCTCGGTCTCCGCGTACTGGTTGCGGAAGACGTCGGGGACGTAGTCGAACATGAACCGCTTGCCTTCGGAGTTCTTCAGCACCCCGCCGTCGCCGCGGACCGACTCGGTGACCAGGATGCCCTTCACCGAGGGCGGCCAGACCATGCCGGTCGGGTGGAACTGGAGGAACTCCATGTTGATCAGCGTGGCGCCGGCCCGCAGCGCCAGCGCGTGCCCGTCCCCGGTGTACTCCCAGGAGTTCGAGGTGACCTTGTAGGACCGGCCGACGCCGCCGGTGGCCAGTACCACGGCCGGGGCCTCGAAGAGCACGAACTCGCCGGACTCCCGGTAGTAGCCGAACGCCCCGGCGACCCGGTCCCCGTCGAGCAGCAGCTCGGTGATGGTGGTCTCGTCGAAGACCCTGATCCGGGCCTCGTAGTCGCCGTGCGCCTTCTTGTCCTCCTGCTGCAACGAGACGATCTTCTGTTGCAGGGTACGGATCAGCTCCAGGCCGGTCCGGTCGCCGACGTGCGCGAGCCGCGGGTACTCGTGGCCACCGAAGTTGCGCTGCGAGATCTTCCCGTCCTTGGTGCGGTCGAAGAGCGCGCCGTACGTCTCCAGCTCCCAGATCCGCTGCGGCGACTCCCTGGCGTGCAGCTCGGCCATCCGGAAGTTGTTCAGGAACTTGCCGCCCCGCATGGTGTCCCGGAAGTGCACCTGCCAGTTGTCCCGGCTGTTCACGTTCCCCATCGCGGCGGCGGCGCCGCCCTCGGCCATCACCGTGTGGGCCTTGCCGAACAGCGACTTCGAGATGATCGCGGTCCGCTTCCCGGCCAGCCGGGCCTCGATCGCCGCGCGCAGGCCGGCGCCACCGGCACCGATGACGACGACGTCGTAGTGGTGTCGTTCGATTCGGGTAGTCATGTCAGAGGCCCTTTAGTTGATGAACCGCAGGTCGTCGAACCATTCGGCGGAAAGCGCCATCACGTAGAAGTCGGTCAGCGCCAGCGTGCCCAGGGTGATCCAGGCGAGCTGCATGTGCCGCACGTTGAGCGTGGAGATGAAGGTCCAGATCCGGTACCGCACCGGATGCTTGGAGAAGTGCTTCAACCGGCCGCCGATGATGTGCCGGCAGGAGTGGCAGGAGATCGTGTACGCCCAGAGCATCACCACGTTGCCGAGCAGGACCAGGTTGCCCAGGCCGAAGCCGAAGCCCTCGGGGCTGCGGAAGGACAGGACCACGTCCCAACTGTTGATCAACGAGATGACCACGGCGGCGTAGAACGTGTAGCGGTGCAGGTTCTGGCCGAGCAGCGGGAAGCGGGTCTCCCCGGTGTAGGTCTTGTGCCCGTCCGGGACCGCGCAGGCCGGCGGCGAGAGCCAGAACGACCGGTAGTAGGCCTTCCGGTAGTAGTAGCAGGTCAGTCGGAACAGCAGCAGGAACGGCAGGGTCAGCGCGGCGTCCGGAATGAACCACCAGCCGGGGAGTACCCGACCGAAGTGGGCCGCCTCGGGGATGCAGCGCTCGGTCACGCACGGCGAGTAGAACGGAGTCAGGTAGTGGAACTCCTCGACCCAGTAGTGGTCGTGCATGAACACCCGCACCGTCGCGTACGTGACCCAGGCGCCAAGTCCGATCACCGTGATCAATGGTGCGAACCACCAGCGGTCGGTACGCAGGGTTTTTGCCGCGATGGCCGCGCGCTTGCGCACGCTTCCCGGCAGTCCGGCCGGAGGTGGGGCCGTCCTCGTAGTCATCTATGTCTCCCTGACGGGGCCCGGTCACTCTGACGGGCACGGATGGTGTTCCGGCGGGGCGCGCGTGGGCAGGGGACGACCCCGCAGCCGCGCTACCTGCGTCCGCGTCGGTGCACACGTTACGCCGCACGTTTACGGGCACATGCGCAAGGGAGTCTCGCGGGTTTCCCGTCGATTAGGAAAGTCCCGCTCCCCGATCCGGGCACTGTTGTGCAGAACTTCACTCGGGATGCGCAGGAGTCGGCGGCGGAAGGTGAACGGGCTACAGGTCGGGCGCGCCGAGCCGGCGGGCGGCCGCGGCGCACTCCTCGGGCCCGCGCTGCAGCCGGTCCACCACCGGTCGGCCGCCCGGACCGCGGGGTGCGACGAAGAACGCCGGCTCGCCATTGGTCACCTGCCGGTCGAGCGCGTCCGCGTAGCTGGCCCGGGCGTCGACCAACCGCTGCCACGACCCGGCACGGCTGTCCCGCCGGTCGTCGTCCGAATCGCCGTCCCGGTCGTCATCGCCCCACCGGCCGCGCAGTCGCTCGATCTCGGACAGGAACGGGCGTACGGCGGCGTTCTCGTCCCGGATCGCCGCCGCACGCTCGCCCGGGCTTGCGGTGGCACCCGGTGGAGTCAACCGGTTGAGCCGCTTCTCCAACTCGCGGCAGGCATCCTGGCCCCGCGTCTGCGCCGTCTGTTCGCGGTCGGAATCCCGGGCCAACCGGTCCAGGCCGGCCGCGAACGCGCCGAGGCAGCCGCAGACCAGCAGTACCAGCACCGCCGCGCCGGCGATTCCGGCGATGGCCAGCCGGCGGCGCCGCCGCGCGGCCGGGTCGGGCCCGGTCCGCTGGTCGGCTGCCGACCGGCCGCCGCCGATGCGGCTGCCGGCGCCCGTGCCCGTGCCGGGGCCGGTACCCGTGCTCGTGCCGGTGCCCGGGTCGTCGGCGGCGGGGGTGCTCGCGTCGTCCGTCACGCCACACAGTGAAGCACCGTCGCGCGATCCGGGCATCCCCGCGAGGGACGGCGTGGCTCCCCGGGGGTGCACCCTGCTGCGGGTGGGTCAGCCTCAGCCGGAGGCGCCGCCGGTGAAGTTCCACGAGGCCAGCCGGAGTGGCGGCGCCGACCACCACGCGTTGCTGAAGGTGTGCGACTGCACCACCGGGTGCCGGCCGATGCCGAGCACGGCGCCGGGGGCGAGCGCCTGCGGATAGGACTGGGTGAACCGGAAGTTCTGCACCGCCGTGGTCACCTCACCATCCTCGACCAGCCACACACCGTTGCGGGTGAGTCCGGTGACGACCAGACTTCTCGGGTCGAGGACCCGGGTGTACCACAGGTCGGTGACCAGCAGCCCGCGCCGCAGCTGGGCGACGAGCGCGGCGGCGTCCGCGTCCACGACCGGTCCGGAGACCTCGGCCGGTCCGGAGATCTCACCCGGCCTGGTCGCGCCGCTCGGCGCCGTGGTCGGCGCGAGCCCGAGGTGCAGCGGAACCGGCCCGACGGCCGCGCCGCCCGGCACGGCGTGCCCGGTCGAGGAGGTGCCGGCCTCGGCGGCGGTCCGCCGGTCGTGCGCGACCGTCCGGGTGACGCCGTGCTCGACCAGCCTGACCGGGGCCCGGCGGGCGCCCTCGGCGTCGAACGGCAGCACCGGTCGGGCCAGCGCGTCGTCCACCAGCGTGACGGACCGGTCGAACTGTTGCTCCCCCGGCACGGCGAACGAGCGCTGCTCGTTGTACGCCTTGCCGTTGAAGCCGTACGTCGCAAGGTTCTGTAGCAGGTCGGCGACGGCGGTCGGCTCCAGCACCACCTCGTAGCGCCCCGGAGGCAGCTCGACGGGGGCGACGCCGGCCCGGGCCTTCACCGACGCCCGCGCACCGAGTACGTTGCCGAACAGGTCGGCGAGGCGGAACGAGCCCAGCCGCGCGACCCCGTCCGCGCCGCCGCACCGGGCGATCCCGTCCATCGCCGCCTCGGTGCTCCGCCCGGTCACCGAATGCCCGGCCGTGTTGGCGAACGCCCCGTGCCGCTGCCCGGTACGGCAGTAGCCGGCCGCCTCCAGCCCGCCGGCCGTCTCGACGAACTCGCGTACCCGCTCGGCCCGCTGTTCCGGCCCGGCCGCGGCGGTCTCCTCGTCCCAGTTGCCGCCCTCGGCCACCGCGGTCGGTGGGGTCAGCCCGGGCCAGCCCGGGTCGGGCGGGCAGTGCCGGACCGCCGCGACGGTACGTTCGACCAGGTCACGTACGCCGTCGGCGCTGACCACCGTGGACGACCCGGTGGCGGTACGCCCGTCGAGGTGCAGCCGCAGCCGGATCGTCGTGAGGGCGTCGGCCATGTTCTGGTGGATGAAGGAGTTCGCGAACCGGGTCAGCGCCAGCTCGGCGTACTCGGTGCCGACCTCCGCCTCGGCACCCGGCCCGGCAACCTGCCGGACCACGTCGACGACCCGGCCGGCGAGGTCGAGTGGGGATGCCATGACTGCCTCCATCTCACCGCGGCGGCTCATCCGCGGACTCCGACCCGGACGTTGCGGAACCGGGCGGGGGCGGCGGGGTGGCCGGTGTGGCCGATTTGGCCGGGCTGCCCCTTGCCGCAGTTCGGCGTACCCCAGGCGACGGTCTCCGAGGAGAGCATGTCCATGGACCGCCAGAACTGCGGACCGATCCCGGTGTACGTCGGGTTGCGCAGCATCCGGCCCCGCCGCCCGTTCCTGACCTCCCAGCCGATCTCGCAGCCGAACTGGAAGTTCAGCCGCTTGTCGTCGATCGACCACGAACGGTTGGTGTCCATCAGTACGCCGTCGTCGGTGGCGGCGATGATCTCGTCAAGGGTGTGCGGGCCGGGCTCCAGACCGACGTTCGTCATCCGCACCATCGGCAGCCGCGCCCAGCCGTCGGCCCGGACGCTGCCGGCGTGGTCCAAGCCGGCGACCGCCGCCGAGTCCCGGCCGGCGAGGGTACCCACCCAGCGACCCTCCCGGACCGCGTCACGCTTCGCCGCCGGGGTCCCCTCGTCGTCGAAGCCGAAGCTGCCCAGCGCACCCGGGATGGTCGGGTCGATGGTGACGTTCATCAGTTCGGAGCCGTAGCGCAGCCCGCCGAGCTGGTCGAGGTCCAGCCAGGAGGTGCCGGCGAAGGCGGCCTCCCAGCCGAGGATCCGGTCGAGTTCGATGGCGTGCCCGACCGACTCGTGAATCTGCAACGCCATCTGCTCGCCGCCGAGGATCAGGGTGGTCTCGCCGGCCGGGCAGAGCGGCGCGGTGACCAGCTCCCGGGCCTCCTCGGCGATCCGGGCGGCGTGCGCGGTCAGGTCGAGCGAGTCGACCAGTTCCCAGCCCTGGGTCCCGTACTGGCCGCGATGGCTGGGGTAGGAGCGGCGCTGCGTCTCCCCGTCGCCGAGCACGGTTGCCGAGATGCCCGCCCCGGACTCCCGGATGTGCTGGTCGATCCGGTGTCCCTGGCTGGAGACGAACCACTTGCGGGTGTCCCAGATCTGGTAGAGCCCCTCGGCCAGGTCGGCGCCGTGTTCCCGGGACGTCCCGGTGGCCCGGACCAGCAGGTCGCCCTTGTCCGACAGCGGCACCGAGAGCGGGTCGACGGCGCACGGCGAACTCCACGACCCGGAGCTGGCCGGCACCGGCAGCAGGGTGCTGCCGGGACCGGCGAGCCGGCCACTCGCGGCGGCGATCCGCGCGGCCCGCTCACCCGCCACCCGGGCGGCCGACTCAGACAGATCGGGTACGGCGTAGAAGCCCCACCCCGAGCCGACGAGCGCGCGTACCCCGATCCCGGCGCTCTCGTCCTGGCTGACGGACTCGATCTCGCCGTTGCGGGCGGCCATCGACTCGTAACGACGGTGCATGACCCGGGCGTCGGCGTAGCCGGCCCCGGCGTCGAGGGCGGCCTGCACCGCCGCCGTCGCCACGTCGAACTCGGCCATCGGCATCTCCTCGCTGATTCGCCCGTTCGGTGATCCGGCCGGGAGCCGAACCCGATCATGGATGACCTTATGCGAGGAGGTGGGGTCAGCGCCCGGGCGGCAGGTCCTCCGGCCGGATTTCCGCCGCGATCGGCTCGGTGAGCCGCAGGACGTCGCGTGCCGATGTGGGCGGTGGGGGGGTCGACAGGGGTGGGCGGAGCTACTTGAATGGTGGGACGCGCCGGTTCGCCGGCCGGGGAACCGGGTGGGCCGAGAAGATCGGCACCTGTAGCTTATTTTCACCCCCTTGACTCTGCTGTAGGTTACCTTCACGCTGGCCCGGACCGGCCGGGTGAGTGGCGGAAGCGGTGACGGAGCAGGAAGGGGAGGGCGCTGGTGGGGACGCCGGAATCGGCAGCGTCGTCCGCGACTCCGACGGGCGAGGCATATCTGCGGGTGCGGGACCTGCGGGTGCGGTTCGCTACCGAGGACGGGGTGGTGCGAGCGGTCGACGGGCTCTCGTTCGCCGTGCAGCGGGGTCGCACCCTGGGCATCGTCGGCGAGTCCGGCTCCGGCAAGAGCGTCACCAGCCTCGCCGTGCTCGGCCTGCACGACCCGAGGCGTACGGAGATCAGTGGCGAGATCCTGGTCGGTGGCCGGAACATCGTCGGGCTGCCCGACGCCGAGTGCCGCAAACTGCGCGGCCGGGACATGGCGATGGTCTTCCAGGATCCGCTCTCCGCACTGCATCCCTACTATGCCGTCGGGCGGCAGATCGCCGAGGCGTACCGGGTGCACCACCCGGGGACGGGCCGGCGGGCGGCGCGGCGGCGCGCGGTCGAGATGCTGGGCCGGGTCGGCATCCCGCAGCCGGAGCGCCGGGTCGACGACTACCCGCACGAGTTCTCCGGCGGGATGCGCCAGCGGGTGATGATCGCGATGGCCCTGGTCAACGATCCCGACCTGCTGGTCGCGGACGAGCCCACCACCGCGCTGGACGTCACCGTGCAGGCGCAGATCCTCGACCTCCTTGCCGACCTCCAATCGGAGTTCAACTCGGCGATCGTGCTGATCACCCACGATCTCGGGGTGGTCAGCCAGGTCGCCGACGACGTACTCGTGATGTATGCCGGGCGGGCCGTCGAGCACGGCAGCGTCGAGCAGGTGCTGCGCCGGCCGCAGCATCCGTACACCTGGGGGTTGCTCTCCAGCGTGCCGTCGTTGCACGGTGACGCGGACGCGGACCTGGTGCCGATCCGGGGCAACCCGCCGAGCCTGATCCACCTGCCGCCCGGCTGCGCCTTCCACCCCCGCTGCCGGTACGCCGACCGGGCCGGCGGCCGATCCTCGACCGAGGTCCCCGAGCTGCTGCCGGTGACCGAGGCCGGTCACCGGGTCGCCTGCCACCTGCCGGAGGCGGACCGGCAGCGGTACTACGCCGACGAGATCGCCCAGGTGGGGGTGGCGCCATGAGCGTGGACCAGCGGGAGGCGGAGACCGGGCTGCCAGACGGTGGTGCGGGCGAGCCGCTGCTGACGGTGACCGGGCTGACCAAGCACTTTCCGGTGCGCTCCGGGGTGCGCCGCCGCGGCTTGGTGCGGGCGGTCGACGGGCTGGACTTCGAGGTCCGGGCGGGGGAGACCCTCGGCCTGGTCGGCGAGTCGGGCTGTGGCAAGACCACCACCGGTCGGCTGCTGGTCCGGCTGCTGGAGCCGACCGCCGGCAGGATCGTCTTCGAGGGGCGGGACATCACCCGCGCCTCCCGGGGCGAGCTGCGACCACTCCGCCAGGACCTTCAGATCATTTTCCAGGACCCGTACGCCTCGCTGAACCCCCGGCACACCGTCGGGCGCATCGTGGCGATGCCGTTGCAGGTCAACGGGATCGATCCGCCCGGCGGGGTGCGGCAGCGGGTACGCGAGCTGCTCGAACTCGTCGGCCTGAATCCCGAGCACTACAACCGCTATCCACACGAGTTCTCCGGCGGCCAGCGGCAGCGGATCGGGATCGCCCGCGCCCTTGCGCTGCGGCCGAAGCTCGTCGTCGCCGACGAGCCGGTCTCCGCACTGGACGTCTCGATCCAGGCGCAGGTGGTCAACCTGCTCCGCGACCTGCAACGGGAGCTGGATCTCGCCTTCGTCTTCATCGCGCACGACCTCGCCGTGGTCCGGCACTTCTGCCAGCGGATCGCGGTGATGTACCTCGGGAAGATCGTGGAGACCGGGGACCGGGTGGAGATCTACCAGCGGCCACGGCACCCCTACACCCGGGCGCTGCTCTCCGCCGTACCGGACGTGACGAAGCTGGGGCCGGCGGGGCGGATCCGGCTCACCGGGGACGTACCGACACCGCTGGACCCGCCGTCCGGCTGCCGGTTCCGGACCCGGTGCTGGAAGGCCCAGGAGATCTGCGCGGCCCAGGAGCCGCCGCTGAGCCCCCACCCCGGCCGGACCGGCTCGGTGGCCTGCCACTTTCCGGAGGAGGGTGAGCTGTGATGAGGTGTGCTGTCACGGACGAGGCGGGTTGCCGTGAGTGAACAGCAGATCGCGGCGCAGGTCGGGGCGGTCGCGGCCGAGGTCGGGCCGGTCGCACCGATGCCGGAGGACGACGTACCGGAGGGCACGTCAGCCGCCGGGAGCGGCACGCCGGCGGCCGGGGCGGACGGGTTCGTCGGCCGGTCGCCGGGGCAGCTCGCCTGGCGCCGGCTGCGCCGGGACCGGGTGGCGCTGGTCAGCGGCGGGGTGCTGATCTTCTTCATCCTGCTGGCGGTGGCCGCGCCGCTGGTGGCCCGGCTCTACGGCAAGGGCCCGCAGGAGCGGTTCCCGGAACGGCTGGACCGCAACGGCTTCCCGCTCGGTTATGCCGGGGTCTCGGGCGAGCACTGGTTCGGCATCCAGCCGGGGATCGGCCGGGACATCTTCATCCAGGTCGTCTACGGGCTGCGTACCTCGCTGATGATCGCCTTCACCGCCGCCGTGCTGACCATCGCGCTCGGCGTGGTGATCGGCATCCTCGCCGGGTACGTCGGCGGCTGGGTCGACGCCGTGTTCACCTGGGTCATCGACCTGGCGCTGGCCTTCCCGTTCTACATCTTCTGCTTCGCGTTCGTGCCGCTCGCGGTGAACCAGTTCTACGGGCCGCGCGACGAGGTGTCGCCGTGGTTCAGACCGGCACTGCTGGTGTTGATCTTCGTGTTGTTCAACTGGACGATCTCGGCCCGGCTGGTCCGGGGGCAGGTGCTCTCGCTGCGTGAGCGCGAGTTCGTGGAGGCGGCCCGGGCCTCCGGCGCCGGGCTGGGGCACATCCTGTTCCGGCAGCTCCTGCCGAACCTCTGGGCGCCGATCCTGGTGACCTTCTCGCTGAACGTCCCGGCCCTGATCACCGCGGAGGCGGCGCTCTCCTTCCTCGGCATCGGGGTGCTGGAGCCGACCCCCGACCTGGGCCGGTTGATCAACGACAGCGTGCGTTACATCCGGGACGTGCCGAGCTTCACCATCGTGGGCGGGACGACGCTGTTCCTGCTGGTGCTGGCGTTCAACCTCTTCGGCGACTCGCTGCGCGACGCGCTCGACCCGAAGTCGGGCAGGTAGGAGGAGGGCGGCGTGCTGCGATTCGTGGTCAAGAAGGTCCTGCTGGCGCTGAGCACCCTGCTCGCGGTCAGCGTGATCACCTTCGGGATGTTCTTCGCGGTGCCGAACAACCCGGCCGAGCTGATGTGCGGGGACAGCAAGAACGTCTGCAGCCCGGAGCGGATCGAGATGATCGAACGCCGGATGGGGCTCGACAAGCCGATCCCGGTGCAGTACGGCGACTTCATGCGGGGCATCTTCGTCGGCCGTACGATCGGCTCCGGCGAGACCGCCCGGGACTGCCCGGCGCCCTGCCTCGGCTTCTCGTTCCGCAACGACGAGCCGGTCGCCGGGATCGTCGGGCGTACCCTGCCGGTGACCCTCAGCATCGTCTTCGGCGCGGCCGTGGTCTGGCTGCTGTTGGGCATCTCGATCGGGATGGTCTCGGCGCTGCGCCGGGGGACCGCCTTCGACCGGCTCGCGGTCGGCACCTCACTGGTCGGCGCATCCATGCCGATCCTGCTCTTCGGGCCGCTGCTGCTGATCGGCCTGGTCTACGAGACCGGCATCCTGGGCTATCCCCGCTACACCCCGCTGACCGAGAACCCGGTGGCCTGGGCGTCGGCGATGCTGCTGCCCTGGTTCGCGCTCGGCTTCCTCAACTCCGCGATCTACGCCCGGCTCGCCCGGGCGCAGATGCTGGAGACCCTCTCCGAGGACTTCGTCCGGACCGCGCGGGCCAAGGGCCTGGCAAAGATCACAGTGTACGGTCGGCACGCGCTGCGCGCCGCGATCACCCCGATCATCACCATCGCCGGGCTGGACCTCGGCGCCTACCTAGGCGGCACGGTCATCACCGAGACGGTCTTCGGGTTCACCGGTCTCGGCAAGACGGCGTTGAACGCGGCGCTCAACCTCGACATGCCGATCGTGATGGCGACGGTGCTGCTCGCCGCCGTCTTCGTGATCGCCGCCAACGTCCTGGTCGACGTCCTGTACGCGGTGGTCGATCCCCGGGTCCGGCTCGGGTGAGCCCAAACGTTGTCCCATCGTTACTGCCATGAAACTTACCTTCATGCCTGCTTGAGTGAACATTTCCTTCAACTGAGCGACACTCCACCAGGAGGAACTTCCTATGCGACCCAGGCTCGCGATGGCCGCGACGAGCGCCGCGCTCGTACTCGCGACCAGTGCGCTGGCCGCCTGCTCGGAGAACACCGGCGACAAGGGTGACTCCGACAACGACGGCGGCGGCAAGCAGTTCACCAGCTCGATCGCGACCGACCCGAAGGACTCCCAGGGTCCGGCGGCCGAGGTGCCCGGGGCGAAGCCCGGCGGCGCGCTGAAGCTGTACAAGGAGCAGGACTTCGAACACCTCGACCCGCAGCGCACCTACACCTTCCTCGGGATGTCGATCCAGCAGATGTTCACCCGGACCCTGACCGTCTTCAGGGAGGACGGCAAGGGGAACGTGCTGCTCGTCGGCGACCTCGCCACCGACCCCGGCAAGGACGTGAACAAAGACTGCAAGACCTGGGAGTACACCCTCAAGGAGGGGGTGAAGTTCGAGGACGGTACGCCGATCAAGGCGGCCGACGTGGCGTACGGGATCGCCCGCTCCTACGAGGAGACCATCGACGGCGGGCCGACGTACATCCAGGAGTGGCTGGCCGACGACCCGACCTACAACGCGACCTACAAGGGACCGTACACCTCGGGCACCGACACCGTCCCCGGGCTGACCGTCAAGGACGACCGGACGCTGATCTTCAACTTCGCCAAGCCGCACTGCGACCTGCCGTTCGCGCTCTCGCTGCCGACCTCGGTGCCGGTGCCGAAGGCCCAGGACACCCGGGCCGAGTACGACCGCCGGGTCGTCTCCTCCGGACCGTACAAGATCAAGGAATACGTCAAGGACACCCGGCTCGTACTGGATCGCAACTCGAACTGGGACCCGAAGACCGACCCGCTGCGGCACGCCTACCCGGACACCATCGAGGTCGAGATCGGGCCCGACGACACCGCCGCCACCGAGCGGGCGATAGCCGGCCAGGGCGCTGACCAGGGGGGCGTGGCCTGGGAGGAGGTCCCGCAGGCGCTGGTCAACCAGGTGCTCGGCGATGCCTCGCTCGGCGACCGGGTGCTGCGCACGACCTCACCGTCCGTCTGGTACCTGAGCATCAACAACGAGCGGATCAAGGACGTCAAGGTACGGCAGGCGATCGCGTACGCGATCGACAAGCAGGGGCTGCTCGCCACCCAGGGCGGGGACGCCGCCGGCAAGCTGACCCACACGCTGCTGGCCGACACCACCATCGGCCGGGCCGATTACCCGAACCCGTACGACGGCGGGCCGACCGGGAACCCGGAGAAGGCCAAGGAACTGCTCGGCGGGCAGAAGCCGAAGCTGGTCTTCATGTCCCGGTCCAGCGCCTTCGGGCAGCAGACCGCGCCGATCGTGGAGCAGAGCCTGGAGAAGGCGGGCTTCGACGTGACCGTGCAGTACGTCGAGGACCACAACCCGACCGCCCGGACCCGGGGCAACCCGTACGACATCTACCTGTCGAACTGGGCGGCGGACTGGCCGAGCGCGGTGTCGACGATTCCGGTGCTCTGGGACGGCCGCAAGCTCGGGCCGCAGGGCAACTCCAACGTCTCGTACTTCAACGCCGACGACGTCAACGCCGAGATCGACCGGGTGAGCAACCTGCCGGCCGGCGAGGCGGGCCCGGAGTGGGCCAAGGTCGATCAAATGATCATGGAGAAGTACGTCCCGGTCGTACCGCTCTACCAGGACAACACCTTCCTGGTGGCCGGCCCCAAGGTCGGCGGCCTGATCATCTCGGAGCAGTTCGGAACCCCGGTCTTCTACAACAGCCACATCAAGCAGTAGCCGGGTCCGTGCGGGGCCCTCTCCGGTCGTTGTCCGGAGGGGGCCCCGACGCGTCCCGATCCGGCGCTGCACGCCGGTCCGCGCGGACTGCGGCGTGCGGAATGCCGGATCCTCAGGCGCGGATATCCAGGCGGCCGGGCGGAAGCCGGGTGGCCCGTCAGCCGGGTGGCCCGTCACCCAGGCAGCCGATCAGCGCCAGCCGTATCCGGCGCGGAGTGCCTGGCCGACCCGGTCGAAGCGGGCCCGGTCCAACACCGCGCCCTCGCGCCGGATGCTGTCCTCGCGCATCGTCAGGACCCGGTCGAGCCGGACCCAGCTCGGCCGGTTGTCCCGGTCCCACTCGCCGGGGCCGAGCGCGAGCCAGTGCCGCTGGCCGTCCCGGTCGCTCTTGCTGGAGAGCATCAACCCGAAGAGGGTCCGGCTGACCCGCCCGACCACCAGGACCGGACGGTCCTTGCCCTGGCGCGGATCGTCCTCGTACGACACCCAGGTCCAGACGATCTCGCCCGGGTCGGCCTGTCCGTCCAGCTCCGGGGCGTAGACCAGCTCCCGACGCTGCAACGCGGAGACCTGTCGCCGCCGTGCCGGCTGGGCCGGAATGGGGCCGGCGGTGCGACCGGGGGTACGCCGGGCCACCCGGCTGACCGTCGCCGTCACACCCTTCCAGAGATTCGCCACGGCGGAACCCTACCGGGCGCCATCGGCCCGGCCCGGTCCGGCCTCCGCTGCGACTCAACGGGCCGGTGGCGTCCAGCCGGGGTCCCGGCCGGCGAAGCCCAACGCCCGGTCGAGGGCCGGTGCGTCCGCCGGCACCGGCACCACCGGGCCGAACAGACCCTCGCGGTTGGCCGCCTGCTCGGGGCGGGCCGACTCGGCGGTGAACGCGAGCACCGCCTCGGTGCTGGCCGGATCGCAGTGGAACGGCTGGCTGGTCGCCTTGGCCAGATCCCAACCGTGCAGCACCAACTCGTCCAGCGCGACCACGCCCATCACCTCCGCCGGCATCGTCACCCCACCGGCCGTGGCCATCCCGGTCCAGGCGTCGGGCTGCCGCCATGCGTCGACCAACCCGGTAAGCCTTGCCGGCAGGACGGTGCGCCACTCCGGGGCGAGGTTGGCCCCACTGGGCGGTGGCGGTGGGACGGAGCCGCCGGGTCCCTCCCCGCCGGACTTCCGGGCTGCCCAGGTGAAGGCGAGCGCCAGCCCCATCAGGTGGTCCAGCAGGGCTGCCACCGAGGTGTCCGTGCTCGGTGTCGGGGCGGTGAGCTGGTCGTCGGCCACGCCGCCGACCAGCCGGATCACCTCCTGCGCGGCAGGATTCAGGTCGAGCATCTGCGACTCCCATCGAGGTCTGGCTGCCAGGGCACGTCCGGGATGCTATTCAGGGGCACCGACAGATCCCCGCCGAAACCGACCTGTGCGATGGGGCGGCGGGTGACGGATCAGCAGATCCGTAGCACCAGGTCGCGGAGCCAGACCGACCACCGTGGGCTGTCGTGCACCCGTTCCGGGACCAGATAGCGCTGGTGGTCCACCCGGCGGATCACCTCGTCGCGTACCGGCAACAGGGTGATCTCGAGGTTGAACGGCCGTACCGACCGGCCCAGCGACTCTTCGACCTGGCGCACCACCTCGCCGGTGGCCGGCGATCCCGGGCCCGGCCCGGCGTAGGAGCTCCGCTGCCGGGCGAGGTGCCAGTCGTTGGCCTGCGGCCAGCGCTCCGCGACCACCCTGCGCAGCGCCGGCCACGGTGCCAGGCCGAGCGGATCCGGGGTGTCGTCGGCGGGCTCCAGGTCGGCGCGCGGTCGCGGACGCGGTGCCGCCGGGTCGACCAGCGACAGCCACCAGCCGAGCCACTCCGCACCCGGCACGAAGCCGAGCGGCCGGGTCGGCGCCGGCAACTCGTCGAGGTCCAGCGGGCCGGGCACCAGGCGGTGCTCCGGCACCTCGATCCGTTCGCTCGCCCGGATCCACAGCGCACAGTCGAGCAGGTGATCCCACCTGCGGATGCCGATCCGCCAGGAGCGCGGGCCTCGCGATTCCACCGGCGTCCCCTCCCCTCCGCCGCCACTCACCAGGGTAGTGGGCCGATCGGCGGATAGGTGGAGACAAATGGGTGGAGGGGCCGGTCAGCCGACCGGCCCCTCCGGAGGTCACTGTCCGGGCTCGTAGCCCAGGTTGGGGCGGAGCCAACGCTCGATCTCGGCGACCGGCAGGCCCCGGCGCTCCGCGTAGTCCTCGACCTGGTCCCGGCCGAGCCGCCCGACGGTGAAGTACCGCGACGACGGATGCGCGAAGAGCAGACCGCTGACGCTGGCCGCCGGCGTCATCGCGTACGACTCGGTCAGGGCCATCCCGAGCGTCTCGGCGTCGAGCAGGTCGAACAGTTGCCGCTTGAGACTGTGGTCGGGGCTGGCCGGGTAGCCGAGGGCGGGACGGATCCCCCGGAACCGTTCGGCGTGCAGGTCCTCGATCGCCGGATCGGCGTCCGGCTCGTACCAGTCCCGCCGGGCCCGCAGGTGCAGGTGTTCGGCGAACGCCTCGGCGAGCCGGTCCGCCAGCGCCTTCACCATGATCGCCCGGTAGTCGTCGTGCCGTGCCTGGAAGCCGGCGGCCAGTTCCTCGGCACCGTGGATCGCCACCGCGAATCCGCCGAGGTGGTCCCCGGCCGGCGCGACGTAGTCGGCGAGGCAGCGGTTCGGCCGGCCGGCCGGCTTGGCGGTCTGCTGGCGCAGCATCGGGAAGCGCGCCCCGGCCTCGCCGGTCAGCACGATGTCGTCCCCCTCGGTGTGTGCCGGCCAGAACGCGTACGACCCGACGGCGGTCAGCGAGCCGCCCGCGATGATCTGGTCGAGCAGGGTGTTGGCGTCGTCGTAGAGTTCCCGGGCCACCGGCTGGTCGAGGATGGCCGGGAACTTCCCCCTCAACTCCCAGGCGAGGAAGAGGAACTGCCAGTCGATCATCTCGCGCAGCTCGGTCAGCTCGGGCGAGACGGTGCGTACGCCGGTGAAGGCCGGCACCGGCAGCTCGTCGAAGCCGACCTGCTCGCGGTTGTCCCGGGCCTGGTCGAGGGTGAGCAGCGGCACCCGGTCCCGCCCCTCGTGCTGCTCGCGCAGCCGCTGCTGCTCCGCCCGGTTGCGCACGTCCAACTCGGCGGCCCGCTCCGGGTTCAGCAGGTCGGAGACCACCCCGACCACCCGGGACGCGTCGAGCACGTGCACGGTGCTGCCGTCGTACGCCGGAGCGATCCGGACGGCGGTGTGCTGCCGGGAGGTGGTGGCCCCGCCGATCAGCAGCGGCAGGTTCATGCCCCGCCGCCGCATCTCGGTGGCGACGGCGACCATCTCGTCCAGGGACGGGGTGATCAGTCCGGAGAGCCCGACCGCGTCGGCACCCTCGGCGACCGCGGTGTCCAGGATCTTGGTGGCCGGCACCATCACGCCGAGGTCGACCACGTCGTAGTTGTTGCAGCCGAGCACCACGCCGACGATGTTCTTGCCGATGTCGTGCACGTCGCCCTTGACCGTCGCCAGCACCACCTTGCCCTGGCCACGGTCGGTGTCGAGCCGGCCCTCCAGCCGGGCCTGCTCCTTTTCCGCCGCCATGTACGGCTCCAGGTAGGCGACCGAGCGCTTCATCACCCGGGCGCTCTTGACCACCTGCGGCAGGAACATCCTGCCGGAGCCGAAGAGGTCGCCGACGACCTTCATGCCGTCCATCAGCGGCCCCTCGATCACGTCGAGCGGGCGGGCGGCCTGCTTGCGCGCCTCCTCGGTGTCGGCCTCGATGAAGTCGACGATGCCGTGCACGAGCGCGTAGGACAGCCGCTCCTCGACCGGCGTCTCCCGCCAGCCGAGGTCGACGGCGCGCCGGGTGCCGGAGCCGCTGACCGTGGAGGCGAAGCTGACCAGCCGGTCGGTGGCGTCCGGTCGCCGGTCGAAGAGCACGTCCTCGACGAGTTCCAGCAGGTCGGCGGGGATGTTCTGGTAGACGGCGAGCTGGCCGGCGTTGACGATGCCCATGTCCAGTCCGGCCCGTACGGCGTGGAACAGGAACGCCGAGTGCATCGCCTCGCGGACGACCTCGTTGCCCCGGAACGAGAACGAGAGGTTGGAGATGCCGCCGCTGGTCCTCGCCCCCGGGCAGCGCTCCTTGATCAGCGGGAGCGCGTCGATGAACGCCTTCGCGTACCCGTTGTGCTCGCTGATCCCGGTCGCCACGGCGAGCACGTTCGGATCGAAGACGATGTCGGTGGGTGCGAACCCGGCCCGCTGGGTGAGCAGGTCGTACGCCCGGCCACAGATCGACACCTTGCGTTCGGTGGTGTCGGCCTGGCCGATCTCGTCGAAGGCCATCACCACCACACCGGCGCCGTAGTCACGGATCCGCCGGGCCTGCTCGAGGAAGACCTCCTCGCCCTCCTTGAGGCTGATCGAGTTGACGATCCCCTTGCCCTGTACGCACTTGAGCCCGGCCTCCAGCGCGCTCCACCGCGAGCTGTCGATCATGATCGGGATGCGGGCGACCTCGGGCTCGGTGGCGATGAGGTTGAGGAAGGTGGTCATCGCCCGCTCGCTGTCGAGCAGGTCGGCGTCCATGTTCACGTCGAGGATGTTGGCGCCGCCGCGTACCTGGTCCAGCGCCACGTCGACGGCGGCCTGGTAGTCGTCGGCCTCGATCAGCCGGCGGAACCGGGCCGAGCCGGTGACGTTGGTCCGCTCGCCGATCATCACGAAGCCGGTGTCGGGGCCGATGGCGAACGGCTCCAGGCCGCTGAACCGGGTGCCGCCGGGCACCGCCGGTACCGGCCGGGGCGGTAGGCCGGCGACGGCCTCGGCGATCCGCGCGATGTGCTCCGGGCCGGTGCCGCAGCAGCCGCCGACGATGTTGACCATGCCCGCGTCAGCGAACTCGCGCAGCAGCCGGCCGGTCTCCTCGGGCTGCTGGTCGTAGCCGCCGAACGCGTTCGGCAGCCCCGCGTTGGGGTGGCACGCGACGTAGGTGTCGGCCAGTCGGGCCAGGTCGGCGACGTGCGGACGCATCTCGGCGGCGCCGAGCGAGCAGTTCACCCCGACCGCCAACGGCTCGGCGTGCGCGATCGACGTCCAGAACGCCTCGACGGTCTGCCCGGAGAGGGTCCGGCCGCTCAGGTCGACGATGGTCACCGAGATCCACAGCGGCAGGTCCGGCGCGACCTCCCGGGCGGCGGCGATCGCGGCCTTCGCGTTCAGCGTGTCGAAGATCGTCTCGATCAGCAGGATGTCGACGCCGCCTTCGGCCAGCGCCCGGATCTGCTCCGCGTACGCCTCGCGGACCCTGTCGAACGACACGGTCCGGAAGGCCGGATCGTCCACCCGGGGTGAGAGCGACAGCGTCACGTTCAGCGGCCCGACCGAGCCGGCGACGAACCTGCCGCCGGCGGCGTCGGCGGCCTGCCGGGCGAGTTGGGCGCCGCGCAGGTTCATCTCCGGGACGAGATCCTGAAGGCCGTAGTCGGCCTGGGCGATGCTCGTCGCGGTGAAGGTGTTCGTCGAGGTGATGTCCGCGCCGGCCGCCAGGTAGCGCCGGTGTACGTCGAGGACGACGTCCGGCCGGGTCAGGTTGAGCAGGTCCGGGTCGCCTGTCACGTCGTGCGGGTGGTTGGCGAGCAGGTCGCCCCGGTAGTCGGCCGGGGTGAGCCCGGCCCCCTGGAGCATCGTGCCCCAGGCGCCGTCGAGCACCACGATCCGCTGCGCCAGCAGGTCGCGTAGCGCGGCTGTCCGGGACGCGCGGTCGTCGGCCCGGGTCGGCGTCGTACTCAAGGGACCACCTCCGTCATGAGAAACGGAGGCGCCCTTACTCGACGTAACGGGTGGAGCCCGGGCCGAGCGTGGCGGGCGTCTCGCCCGTTGCAGCGCCTCTCGACCCGAGGGTCGAGGGTACCGGATCCCGTGCGGACCGGCCGGAAACGTTCAGTCTGCGGGACGCACGATGAAGTATTGGTCGACACGGGATCGACGGGACGAGACTGTCTCATCTACGCTCGGTGCGCATGCGTCCGGTGACGCAGCCCGGCGCCGACGCCGGCCCGGCAGCGGGCTCACCACGCTCCACTGCCGTCCACCGTAATCACCTGCCGACACACGCCGTCCGCACGGAGGTATCGAGGTCTTGACGAGCGAGAAGCCCCCGCCGGGTGTCGACCTCACCCGGCCCAGCATCGCCCGGGTCTACGACTACTACCTGGGCGGCAAGGACAACTTCGCAGTCGACCGGCGGGCGGCCGAGATGGCGTTGAAGGTCACGCCGGACGGTCCGGAGGTGGGCCGGGCGTGCCGGGCCTTCCTCCGCCGGGCGGTCCGGTACCTGGCCGCGGAAGCCGGCATCCGGCAGTTCCTCGACCTCGGCTCTGGGCTGCCGACCCAGGGCAACGTGCACGAGATCGCCCACGGGGTGGACCCGGCCGCCCGGGTGGTCTACGTCGACAACGACCCGATGGCGCTCGCGCACGGGCGGGCCCTACTCGCGGACGCCCAGACCACGACCGTCGCCGAGGGCGACCTCCGGCAGCCGGAGAAGATTCTCGAGCATCCCGAGGTCCGGCGGATGATCGATTTCGACCAGCCGGTCGGGCTGCTGCTCCTGGCGGTCCTGCATCATCTGAGCGACGACGAGGACCCCGGCGGGATCGCCCGCCGGCTCACCGCGGCCCTGCCGTCCGGCAGCTACCTGGCGATCTCGCACTTCCACAACCCGGGCGACGCCCATCCGGAGGTCTCCCGACGGGCCCTCGCGGTGGAGAAGGTTTTCAACGAGACTCTCGGCACCGGCCGGTGGCGTACCCACCAGGAGATCTCGGCCTACTTCGGCGACCTGGAGATGTTGCCGCCCGGCCTGGTCCCACTGGCCGACTGGCACCCCGTCGGCGACGAGTCCCGGCAGACCGACATCTACCACACCATCGTGGGCGGGGTGGCCCACAAGCCTTGAGGCGGCCGCCGTTGACCTCAAGCGCGGTTCAGGTAGCAGTATCCGGTGAACCGCCGAGGAGGTCACGTTGCCGAGGGATGACAGGACTCCACCGATCGATGCCGGGGTGCACGTCCGGATCGCCCGGCCCAGCCGGGACCCGGCGGCGGTCGAACGCTTCTACGTCGCCGGGCTCGGGCTGGCGGTGCTGTACCGGGCGGCCGGTGCCGGCCCGGGGGAGCACGACCTGCTGATGCTGGGCTGGCCGGAGGCAAGCTGGCATCTGGAGATCGTCAGCGGTCCGCAGCTCGTGGTCCGCCCCGGGCCGAGCGCCGAAGACCTGCTGGTGCTCTACCTGGCCGCCCCGGTCGACGACACGCTGGTCGCCCGGCTGACGGCGGCCGGCGGCCGGCGGGTCGCCCAGGGCCCGTACTGGGACCGCTGGGGTGTGACGTTCGAGGATCCGGACGGCTACCGACTGGTGCTGTCCAGCCGCTCCTGGTCCAGCGCCGGCTGACGGGGCCGGATCCGCAGGTCGGGGTCGGCGCCCTACAGGTGCTGCCGGAGGAAGTCGAGTTCGAGGGCGAGCAGCCGTTCGGCGGTGCCACCGGCGGCCATGTGGGTGGCACCGGTCAACGGGATCACCGAGTGCGGGCGGCCGGCGGCCAGCAGCGCGGCGGAGAGCCGCAGGGTGTGCGCGGCCACCACGTTGTCGTCGGCCATCCCGTGCACCAGCAGGATCGGCCGGGCCTCGTCGGGGTCGCGTACCGGCTCGGCGGCGAGTTCCAGCAGCGAGTGGTGGGCGTACACCTCGGGGCTGTCGGACGGTGTCCCGAGGTAGCGCTCGGTGTACGCGGTGTCGTACAGGCTCCAGTCGGTGACCGGCGCACCGGCGATGGCGCACCGGAACAGGTCGGGCCGGCGCAGTACGGCAAGCGCGGCCAGCCAGCCCCCGAACGACCAGCCCCGGATCGCCACCCGGCCCAGGTCGAGGTCGGGGTGCTTGCCGGTCAGCGCGGTCAGCGCGTCCGCCTGGTCGGCCAGGATCACGTCGGCCAGCCGCCGGTGCACCACCTTCTCGAACGACGGCGCCACCCCCGGGGTGCCCCGGTTGTCGATGGTGACCACGGCGTAGCCGGCGTCGGCCCACCACTGCCGCTCCAGCCACGCCGACCGGGCGGCCACCACCTCCTGGTGGCCGGGACCGCCGTAGACGTCCAGCAGCACCGGCAGCCGGCGGCCCGCGACGTGGTTGCCGGGGTAGACCACCGCGGCCGGCAGCCGACGGTCGGTGACCCGTTCCAGCGCGGGCCGGGGCGCGTACGGCGGGGTCGCGGCGAGCGAGCGCAGCCGGCCCACCTCCCGGTCGCCCTGCCAGACCGTCCAGGTGCTGCCGGCCGCGTCGAGTGAGCGGGACTGCACCACGAGTACGTCGCCGCCGACCGTCCCGCTGTGCCAGCCCGGGTCGCCGGTGAGCCGCCGGGCGTCGATCCCGCCGGCACCGATCGCGGTACGCACCCGGAACAGGTGCTGCTGGCTCGGCTCGCCGTTGCTCCCCTCGACCAGCAGGTCGGGGCTGCCGTTGCGGTTCGGCAGCCAGCCGACCACCCGGCGGACGTAGAGCGACGGCGGGGTGAGCAGGGTGCCGTCGGCGAAGAGACAGCGGGCGTCGTAGCCGTCGTGCGCGAGTTCGCCGCCGACCAGTACCCGGCCGTCGGGCAGGTGCCGGGGGGTGCCGGCGACCGGCTCGACCCAGCGCGGGTCGGCGAGTTCGGCGTGCACCTGGGTCTCGCCGGTACGCGGGTCCACCGCCAGCACCAGGCCGTGCTGCTGCAGCCGGCGCAGTACGGTGATCAACGGCCCGGTCTCGGCCCACTCCACCGAGACCAGGTACGGATAGGTCTCCCGGTCCCAGTGCACGTCGACCCAGCCGCCGTCGAGGTCCAGCAGGTGCAGGCTCACCTCGGCGTTCGGCCCGCCGGAGCGCGGGTACGCCACCGAGCGCGGCGGGCTTGCCGGGTCGCCGGGGTCGTGCAGGTGCCAGCGGGGCAGCCGGGACTCGTCGACCCGGGCGGCGAGGATGGACCGCCCGTCCGGCGCCCACCAGTAGCCCCGGAACCGGTCGAACTCCTCGGCCGCGACGAACTCGGCCAGTCCCCAGGTGACGCCGGAGTCCTCGCCGGCCAGCAGGTTGTCGGTGCCGTCGGGGTCGACCACCCGCAACTGCCCGACCCGGCCGTCGGCGGCGTCGGTGACGTAGGCCAGCCGTTGGCCGGTCGGGTCCGGTCGGGGATCGACCACCGGGCCGGAGACGGCGACCTCCACCACGTCCCCGTGCACCAGATCCGCCCGGAACAGCCGGCCGTCGAGAGCGAAGACCGCGACCCGGGCGGCCGGGTCGGTCGCGTACGAGGCGATGCCGGAGGCGCTGAGCCGGAGCCGCTCGCGCAGGGCCCGCTCGGTCGAGTGCGGCGTGCCGGCCAGGTCGGTGCCGACGGCCGGTCCGGCATCGGCGAGCCCGGTCGACCGGGCGCCGGCGGCGGCCGCCGGGTCGGCGAGCAGGTTGGCGGGGCCGGCCGCCGGGCCGGTACCGGTCGGGTCCGCGTCGGGCGTCGGGTCGGCGAGCAGGTCGGCGGGGTCGGCGACCAGCCGTTCGGTGCCGTCGGCGAGGTCCAGCATCCAGAGCGCGTCGACCGGGTCGGTGGGGCCGCCGGAGCGGAGGAAGACCACTCGCGAACCGTCGTTCGCCACCGTCACGGCGCGCGGCGCGCCGCGGCTGAACCGGCGGGTACGGGCGGCCAACTCCGGGTAGTCCACACCGTGATCGTAGAGCCGGGCGGTCGGCGATGTGGCGGAGCCGGGCATCGCCGCCCGGTCGGGTACCGGTGGTGGGCGACGACGCCGCGGCGGCGGAGCAACTCCCTTCCCAGGGCGGTCCGGCCCGGCCGCGTAGAGTTGCCCGGGTGACGAACCCGAACGAGGTGGCCGTCCCGGTCGACTCGGCCGAGCCGTTCGGTTCCGCCGACCCGGCCCGGCCGGCCCGGCGGCTGCTGTTGGTGCACGCGCACCCGGACGACGAGGCGATCGGCACCGGCGCCACGATGGCGTACTACGCGGCGGCGGGCGCCGGGGTCACCCTGGTCACCTGCACCCTCGGCGAGGAGGGCGAGATCCACGTACCGGCGCTGCACGGGTTGGCCGCCGCCGAGGCCGACCAGCTCGGCGGGTACCGCATCACGGAGTTGGCCGCCGCCTGCGCCGCGCTCGGCGTCCGGGACCACCGGTTCCTCGGCGGCGCCGGGCGGTACCGCGACTCGGGCATGATGGGGCTGCCCACCAACGACCACCCGAGGGCCTTCTGGCGGGCCGATCTCGACGAGGCGGCGGGTCACCTGGTCGAGATCATGCGCGAGGTACGCCCCCAGGTGCTGGTCACCTACGACCCGAACGGCTTCTACGGGCATCCCGACCACATCCAGGCGCACCGGGTGGCGATGCGGGCGGCGGAACTCGCCACCGTCGAGGGCTTCGGGCCGGACAAGATCTACTGGACGGCGATGCCGAGGAGCGTGCTGGAGGCCGGCCTGGCCGCCTTCGCCGATGCCGCCGACAACCCGTTCGCCGGCACCGAGCAGGCCGACGACCTCCCGTTCGGCACCCCGGACGAGCAGATCGCGGCCCGGATCGACGGCACCGACCAGCATGCCGCGAAGGAGGCGGCGATGCGGGCGCACGCCACGCAGATCCCGGACGACTCGTGGCTCTACTCGATCGCCAGCAACTTCGGCGGCGAGTTCATGGGCGTGGAGTACTACACCCTGGCCGTCGGCTCCCGGGGTCCCGGTCCCGGCCCGTACGGCTGGGAGGACGACCTGTTCGCCGGGCTGCCGGTGACCGACGCCGACCCGACCGCGCCGGTCCCGGCCGGTGATTCCCGGACCGACCCGACAGCCGTGGCCCGCACGTCCCCGACCGGTACGCCGGCGGAGGCGGGCACGCGGTGAGTCTGCCGAGTCCGTCCGTGTCCGTCCCGCCGGAGCTGGAGCCGGTCCCGTCGCCCGCCGGGCCGTCGAGGGCGCACCGGGCGGCCGACCTGGTGCTGCGGGTGGTCGGTGGTGTGGTCGCGGTGGTGGCGGCGGCGGTGACCGCCGCACTGGAGCTGATGCTGTCGATGCTCCGGGTCGGTGGGGTGCTGATCGGGGTGTCGGTGCTGGTCACCGTCTTGGCGAACGTGGCGCTGAGCTGGTTCGCGCCCCGGGCGGTGGGCCGCCGCTGGGCGCTCGCGCTGCCCGCCGTCGTCTGGTTCGCCCTGATGGTGGTCGCCGCCGGTGGCACCTCCGAGGGCGACGTGCTGATCGCCGCAAACAACTGGGTCGGACTCGTGATGATCTTCGCCGGCTCGGTGACCTTCGCGGTCATGGGCTTCCGTACGGTCATGAATCCACCCGGCCCGGAGTCCCCGCCGCCGCCGCGCCTCTGAATCCCTGTGCGGTCGGGCGGCCACGCTGCTCGGCGCCCGCCACCTCGCGCCGTGGATCCACTGCGGCACGGGTGGTAGAACTCTGTGGCAAGAAGCCCCCGGACGGGTGGGGCCCAGAGGCCATAAGGACGTGCGATGAAGGAGCGTTGGCTGCCGGTCGGAGTACTCGCAGGCGTGCTGTTCGGGATCAACGTCGCGGCCCGCCTGGTGGCCCGGTTCGGTTTCGGTGACAACACCGGGGTGCAGGACCGGATCTCACTGGGCATGTTCGCCGCGATCGGCGTGATCCTGGCCACCCTCGCGTTCGTCCGCGGGCAACGCCGTCCGCTGCCCGACTGGGGCGGGGAGATGGCCCTCGCCGTGCTGATCGCGATGCTGCTGACCATTTTCGTCGGACCGTTCATCAGCGGCAGCCAGCCGTTCGCCGCGGGGGCCGGGGCGTTCTTCTCGCAGATCTGGCTCTACTCCGGCTTCACCCTCGGCGGCGTACTCGTCGGCTACCTGCTGCTCACGGCGCTCGGCTGGGACCACCGGTCGCAGTCGCTCAAGCGGTTCGCCGAGGCGAAGCAGTCCAAGCCCCGCCGGGTCGTCCGCCGCTGACCTCCGGCACCGCCAGCGGCCGGGTCAGCGCGGCGCGACCCGGGTCTGGTAGGTGTGGTGGGTGGTGAAGCCGAGCCGCCGGTAGAGCGAGACCGCGGCCTCGTTGCGCTCCTCGACCTGGAGGAAGGCCCGGGTGGCGCCGAGTCCGGCCGCCCATTCCGCCAGCGCCCGGATCAGGTGCTGGGCCAGCCCCTGCCGCCGGGCCGACGGGACCACCTCGATCAGGCTCAGCCCCAGCCAGCGGCCCTGACCGGTGATCGTGCCCCGGGCCGCCGCGATCAGTTCGGCTCCGTAGCCCGCGGGATCCGTGGCCGCGCCGGTGCGCCCCGCGGGCGGCGCGGCGTACAGGTGGGCGAAGCGGACCTGTCGCACGGCGGTGAGGATGTGCCGGGCGGCGGCCGGCAGCTCGGCCGGAGCGTCGCCGTCCGGGGGCGGGCCGGCATCGCCCGGTGAGACGGTGGCGCCGGGTGAGGCCGTGGTGTCGCCGTCGAGCCGGGCGTACCGCAGGGCCTGTTTCGCCTTGCGCCGGGTGGCCAGGCCGAACCATTCCGGTGCGGGCACCCCGGCCAGCGCCGGCACCGGCAGGTCCGGCCGGACCGGGACGGCGTCCAGGATCGCCGTCAGCGGCGCGGTCTGCACGAGTACCAGCGGCCGGGCCGACCAGCCGCGCATGTCCAGCGCCGCCCCGACCGGCGCGGCCAGTGGGAGCGGTACGTTGATCATCGCCGGCCGGTGGCGTTCGGCGTACCAGCGCTGGACCGCGTCGATCGCCGCTTCGAGCGGCCGGTCCGGGTCACCGACCGGCAGTGCGCTGTTGGCCCGCCCGGACCAGCCGTCGGCGGCACGCAGCAGCCAGTCACCGAGCCGTTCGCGTACCGGGGCGGGCCAGGCCTCGTCCGAGGCGAGTTCGAGGTCGACCACCGCCGCCGCGTTCGGGCGCCGGGCCGGCGGCACCCGCTTGGCCCGATGCACCTCACCCAGCGGCACCCGCAGCGGCCCGTTCGCGGTGGCCAGCGTGAGATGGGTCTCGGTCAGCTCGACCAGTTCGCCGAGGGCGTCGCTGAAAAGGGTGCGTCCGCTCTGGTTTCCGACGATCCGGCGGACGACGATCCGGTGTCCCACATCGCGGCGTCCGAGCACGATCGACCCCCTCCCCGGCGACATACTAGGCTCTTACCGTCGCGGTCGATCGCGGCGTGGCTTGCGGAGGAGAAGATCGGTGACCTACATCATCGCCGAGCCGTGCGTGGATGTGCTCGACAAAGCGTGCATCGAGGAGTGCCCGGTCGACTGCATCTACGAGGGCAACCGGATGCTCTACATCCACCCCGACGAGTGTGTCGACTGCGGGGCGTGCGAGCCGGTCTGCCCGGTAGAAGCGATCTTCTACGAAGACGACGTGCCGGAGCAGTGGAAGGACTACACCACCGCCAACTACGAGTTCTTCGAGGATCTCGGTTCGCCCGGGGGAGCCGCCAAGATCGGCAAGGTGGAGAAGGACACCCCCTTCGTCGCGGCGCAGCCGCCGCGAGGTGAGCACTGAGCGGCCCGACACCGGCCACCGGTCGCGGGCCCGGTACGGCCGGCTCCGGCCGTACCGGCAACCTGCCCGACTTTCCGTGGGACCTGCTGGAGCCGGCAAAGGCGCTGGCCCGACGGCACCCGGACGGGATCGTCGACCTCTCCGTGGGTACCCCGGTCGATCCGGTGCCCGCGTCGATCCGGGCGGCCCTGGCGGCGGCCTCGGACGCGCCCGGCTATCCCCTGACCGCCGGCTCGCCGGCACTGCGTGCCGCGATCGCCGGGTGGCTGGCCAGGTCCTGCGGTGCCGACCCGGAGACCGTCGGCGTGCTGCCGACCATCGGCTCCAAGGAACTGGTCGGGTGGCTGCCGACCCTGCTCGGGGTCGGTCCCGGCGACGTGGTGGTGATCCCCCGGGTCTGCTATCCGACGTACGAGGTCGGGGCCCGGCTGGCCGGCGCCGAGGTGGTCCGGGCCGACGCGCTCACCGCGCTCGGCCCCGACCCCCGGGTACGCCTGCTCTGGGTCAACTCGCCGTCCAACCCGACCGGCCGGGTCCTGCCACCGGAGCACCTCCGCAAGGTGGTGGGCTGGGCCCGCGAACGCGGCGTCGTGGTGGCCAGCGACGAGTGCTACCTCTCGCTGGGCTGGGAGGAGACGCCGACCTCGATCCTGGCCCCGGCGGTCTCCGGCGCCGATCACGCCAACCTGCTGGCCGTGCACTCGCTTTCCAAGCGCTCCAACCTGGCGGGTTACCGGGCCGGGTTCGTCGCCGGTGACCCGAGCATCGTCGGCAACCTGCTTGCGGTGCGCAAGCACGCCGGGATGATCGTGCCGGCTCCGGTGCAGGCGGCGATGGTCGCGGCACTGGGCGACGAGGCACATGTCGTCGAGCAGCGCACCCGATACTCGGCCCGGCGCGAGGTGCTGCGCGACTCGCTGGTCAAGGCCGGTTTCGAGATCACCCACTCCACGGCGGGGCTCTATCTCTGGGCCAGCCGGGGTGAGGACTGCTGGGCGACGGTGGACTGGCTCGCCCGGCGCGGCATCCTGGTCGCGCCCGGTGCCTTCTACGGCCCGGCCGGCGACCGGCACGTCCGGGTCGCGCTCACCGCGACCGACGAGCGGGTGGCCACCGCCGCGGAGCGGCTGCTCCGCTGACCGCCGGCGCCGGGGGCGGGGCCGGCTCCCGCGGTAACCCGATCATGCGGAGTCCCGGCGTACCAGTCTCGTGGGAAGGATCAGGGATGCGGTCTCCCGTCCCGCGATCAACTCGATGAGTACCCGAGTCATCTCCTTTCCCAGGGACTGGATCGATTGATGGACCGTGGTCAATGGTGGGTTGGTTCGTTCGGCTATTCCCAGATCGTCGAAGCCCACGACCGCTACGTCCGCCGGTACGGACCGACCTGCCTCGCTCAGCACGCGCAGGGCCCCGGCCGCCATGTTGTCGCTGGCCGCGAAGACGGCATCCAGATCCGGGTGGTCGTCGAGCAGCGTTGCCATCGCCGTCGCGCCGCTGGCCTCGGTGAAGTCGCCTTCCGCCATGCCGTACGGAGTCAGGCCCGCCATGATCATCGCCTCCCGGTATCCGCGGTAGCGGGCTGCGCCGACCTCGGTGCCCAGCTCGCCGGTGACGGTGACTATCCGGGTGCGGCCGAGGCCGATGAGGTGCTCGGTGGCCAGCCGTGCCCCACCGAGGTTGTCGGAGTCGACGTACCACTGCGGCGTGAAATGCAGCGGCCGACCGCCGTACACGGCCGGCAGGCCGGCTCGGCGCACGATGTGGGTCAGCGGATCGTCTCCGCGTAGCGCCATCAACATGATGCCGTCGACGCCCCGCGTGTTCAGCAGGTTCGTCAGCCGGGACCGGCCACGACCGGAACTGGCCAGGCACAACAACAGATGTAGGTCGGTCTCCTCAAGCGCCGAGGAGACACCGACGATGACCTGACCGAAGAACGGGTCGGCGAACAGCTCGGGATCGTCGTGGGAGATGGCAAGCGCGACGATCCCGGTCTGCCGGGTGGCCAGGGCCCGAGCGGTGCGGTTGGGCAGGTACCCCAGCTCCTTGATGGCCCGCTCGACGGCGTCGCGGGTGGCGCGACTGACGTGCGGCGCCTTGTTGAGGACCCGGGACGCGGCAGAGCGGGACACACCGGCGCGCGCGGCCACCTCGTCGAGCGTGGGCTGGCGCCGGGTGGTGTCTGTTGCCATCTCGATGCCGCGTCCTTCGTGCCTAGTGTCGGGGGCA
Source organism: Plantactinospora sp. B6F1 (assembly GCF_040120695.1). Lineage (NCBI taxonomy): Bacteria > Bacillati > Actinomycetota > Actinomycetes > Micromonosporales > Micromonosporaceae > Plantactinospora > Plantactinospora sp. B6F1. Next base: position 47,895 of record NZ_JBEEAC010000013.1, read on the forward strand.
GGCCGGCGACGAGGGCACCCGGCGTGGCTCGGTCGGCGCCAACGGGACCACCGGCGGTGCCGACGTCGCCGGTAGATGGTATCGGCCTCGGGTAGGTGGAAGCCGGTCGATGCTCCGCACGCCGGATCGACCGAGTCCAACGCCGCCGGTGTGCCCGATGCCAAACCTGGAAGCGCTTCCAGTCTTAACCACCCGACGGAGTACGCAGGATGCGATGGTTTGGGGAGCAACCTTGACTTTTGCTCGCCACATATCGACGATGGAATCGATAGTCTTAGATGTCATGTGCTGGAAGCGCTTCCAGCATTGGTCAACCTGCGGGACCGCGGTGGTCCGACGGGTGGAGGTGGATCCGGCGGGTCGGGATCGCGCAACCGCAGGGCCAGACACGCGGCACCAGTTCACGTCGACGCACCTCTCAACGCCCTAGGAGACTCGCGATGAGACGACCCACCCGTCCGCTGCTCGTGCTTTCCACCGTGCTGGCGGTGGCGACCCCGACGATCCTCTTCGGCCCGTCGGCCGCCCACGCCGATCCGATCAGCCAGACCAGCGGCTTCTACGTCAACCCGCAATCCAGCCCTGCGTCGTGGGTCGCCGCCAACCCTGGCGACGGACGCGCCAACGCGATCAGAACCGAGATCGCCCAGAAGCCGATGGCCTCCTGGTTCGGCAACTGGAGTGGCAACATCACCACGGCAGTCGGCAACTACGTCGGGGCCGCGGACGCCGTCGACAAACTGCCCCTGCTCGTGGCCTACAACCTCCCCGGCAGGGACGCCTGCGGCGGACACTCCGGTGGTGGTGCCGGCAGCGTCGCCGCCTACGACGCATGGATCGCGGCCTTCGCCAGCGCCATCGGCAACCGGCCCGCCGTTGTGGTCCTCGAACCAGACTCCCTGGGCGACTTCAACTGCATGAACCAGTCGCAGATCAACGACCGCGTCGGCATGCTCGCCCGCGCCGCCAACCAGTTCCGAACCAGAGCGCCGAACACGTGGGCCTACCTCGACGCCGGCAATCCCGGCTGGGTCGACGCCCGCACCATGGCACAACGCCTCAACATGGCCGGCGTCGCCAACGCCCGCGGCTTCGCGCTCAACGTATCCAACTACTTCACCACCGGCGAGAACACCAACTACGGCAACTCGGTCTCCGCCACGCTGCGGAACAACTTCGGATACACCAAGCCCTACGTGATCGACACCAGTCGCAACGGCAACGGCTCCAACGGTCAGTGGTGCAACCCGGCCGGCCGCAGGATCGGCACGCCGAGCCAGCTCGGAGGCGGTGCCGAGATGCTGCTGTGGCTCAAGGTGCCGGGAGAGTCCGACGGCAACTGCGGGGTCGGAGCCGGCTCCACCGCCGGGCAGTTCCTACCCGAGGTGGCCTACAAGATGATTTTCGGGTACTGAGCTGGGCGACACCCGACGATCACCAGACCAGCCGGTTCGCCGGCGGGCACACCAGCGAGATCGCGCGGTCGGCTCGGCTCCTCAGCGCCAGTTGCGGCGGAGCCAGCGTCGCACCAGCGGCGGCACGATCCAGGAGTAGACGCAGAACAGCAGCCACAGCAGCCCGGCCACCGCTGCGAACGCGGGTAGACCGGCCGCGCGCAGCCCGAAGATCACGGCGATGGCGCCCAGCCAGACCTTCAGCACACCGAAGCGCAGCACCGGCCGTACCGGCAGCATCAGCGGGTGCTGCGCGATCCTGAGTTCCAGCGCGGACTCGGCGAACGTCTGCTCGGTGGGCATCGAGGCGGCGGCTTGACGGTAGCCCTGGTACGCCGTGCCGAGTCGGCCGCGGGCGGCACTGGTGCCGCCGAGTAGGGCGTGCGCGGCCGGGTGCTCCGGGTGGGCGGCGACGAACTCGCGGCTGATCCGCTCGGCAGTGCGGTCGTCACCGCTGATGAAAGCCACCTGGATGCGTGTGGCGTACACGACCGGCGAATCCGGCTCCAGGGCCGCGGCCCGCTCGACGAGCTTCGCCGCCTTGTCCGGCTGGCCGTTGGCGGCGCAGAGGTCGGCGTAGGTGCAGAGCAGGTCGACGTCGTGCGGTGCCAGCGCCAGTCCGTCGAGCAGTGCCCGCTCGGCGACCTGTGGACGGCCGAGCCGGTGCTCGGCCCGGCCCAGGTGCCAGAGCAGGTCGGGGTCCGGCCCGGCGGCGGCCAGACCGGCGCCCGCGGCCTCGACCACCTCGGACCAGCGGTCCAGGTGGCCGAGCGCGGCGCAGCGCAGCCGGGTCGCGGTCACGTCGACTGCCTCGTCGGCGGGCAGCCGGGACAGCTCCGCCAGCGCCTCCTGCGGCCGGTCCGCCAGCAACAGGGCCTCGGCCCGGGCCAGGACCGGCGACGGTGCCGTCATCGGGCCAGCACCAGGATGAGAATGGCCTCCAGCACACCGAAACCGATCGCGGCGGCGAGGCCGGGGCCGACCAGGCCGGCGGGTTCGCCGCCGCGGTAGGTGTAGATCCGGAACGGCGCACGCTGGAAGAGGAGTACCACCAGCCAGACGAGGGCGCCGGCGACCATGCCGGCCAGTCGTACCGTGGAGTTGCCGTCGACGGCCGCGCTCACCGCGAGCCGCGCGCCGAAACCCACCAGCCCGGCCGCGCCGATGGCGAGCAGGCGGCGGCCGGAGAGTCCCAGCCGCGTGCCATTGAGCAAGCCCAGCGCGGCCGCGGCCAGCGGGCCGCCGAAGAAGGCGGGGTACAGGATCGACTCGGGGCGCCATGGCGGTTTGGCGGGCGCGGGTCGCTCCTGGATCGTCGGGCTGAACAGCTCGTCCTGCATCAGGCTCCCCTCTCTGCCGGTCGGAGGCGTCGGCACAGCATAGTGACCGTCCAGGAGTGACCGTTGGCCGAGATCACGGGCGCAGCCGCCCCGGGGCGGCCCGGAGGATCTGGCGCCACGCCGCACGCCGACTAGGGTGGGCGGATGACGGAGCAACCCTTCGTACTGGTGCGGGGCGAGGTGGTCCGGGAGGTTCCGCCGGAGATCGCCCGGTTCTCGGTGACGGTCGCCGCCCGGGACCGCAACCGGCCGGCCGCGCTGGCCCGGCTCGCCGAACGCTCCGCGGCGGTCCGGGCGCTGATCGACGGTTACGGCGACGCCATCGAGCGCCGGGAGACCGGTGACCTGTGGGTACGCCCCGAGCTCAAGCGCTCCGAAGAGAAGGTGACCGGCTACGCCGGCAGCGCCACCACCACCGTCACGGTGGCCGACTTCGGGGTGCTCGGCGAGTTGATGCTCCGGCTCGCCGACCAGGACCAGACCACCGTCGCCGGGCCGTGGTGGTCGCTGCGGCCGGACAGCCAGGTGCACCGGGACGCGCGCCGGGCCGCCGTCGCGGAGGCGATCAGCCGGGCCCGGGAGTACGCCGACGCGCTCGGCGCCGAGGTGACCGCCCTGCTGCACCTCGCCGACTCCGGGCTGACCGAGCAGCCGCTGATGATGACCCGGGCCGCACACACCGTGGGCTACGGTGCGGCCGGCGGTGCGCCGCCGGAACTCGAACTCGACCCGCGGGTGCAGACCGTGCACGCCGCCGTCGAGGCCCGGTTCGCGATCAGCCCGCCACGACTCACGGCCGGTGGGGTGGGATAGTTCGCCGGTGCCTCCCGAACCGTCCCCGCACACCCTGGACCGGTTGGTCGCCCGGGCCCGCGCGCTGGCGTCGACCGGTCCGCGCAGGCTGCTCGGCATCACCGGCGCGCCGGCGGCCGGAAAGTCGACCCTGGCCGGACTGCTGGTAACGGCGCTCGGCGGCGTCGCCGAACTGGTGCCGATGGACGGCTTCCACCTGGCCGAGGCCGAACTGCGCCGGCTCGGCCGGCACGCCCGCAAGGGCGCGCCCGACACCTTCGACGCGGCCGGCTTCGTCGCGCTGTTGCGCCGGCTGCGGGCCGGCACCGAAACGGTGTACGCGCCCGAGTTCCGGCGGGAACTGGAGGAGCCGATCGCCGGGGCGATCCCGGTCCCGCCGTCGGTGCCGCTGGTGGTGGTGGAGGGCAACTACCTGCTGGTGCCGGACCCGCCCTGGGGCGAGGTACGTGACCTCCTCGACGAGGTGTGGTTCCTCGACCTCGACGAGACCGAACGGCTGCACCGGCTGACCGAGCGACACCTCGCGTTCGGCCGGGAGCCGCTGGAGGCGGCGGCCCGGGCCCGGGGCACCGACCAGCGCAACGCGGAACTGATCGCCGGCACGATCGATCGGGCCGATCTCGTCGTCCGGATCGCACCGTCCAATCCGGCGTGACGTAGCGCCTCCGATCCGGCCGGTTGCCGTAGGGTCCGGTTTGCTCACTGCCCATCGGCCGATACCACTACCCGCCGGGGTGATGGCGAAGCGCATCGAGGACTGGTAGACCGATCGGCGAGGCTGTTTCGACCAGTGGCGCCGGCGACGATCGGCAGCAGCGACGATCGGCAGGAGAGCCGTGTCAGTTCGGAAACTGTTGGCCGGGTACGCCGGGGCGAACGCCGCGCTGATGGTCGGTTTCTTCGCCCTGCCGGTGCCGCGCCCCGTGGTGACCGCCGCGTTCGGGCTGGCCAGCATGGCGGCCGTGGCCGTCGGAGTCCGCCGGTACCGGCCGGAGCGGGCGTACGCCTGGTGGCTCTTCGTCGCCGCCCTCGGGGTGTTCGCCGCCGGCGACACCGTCTACCTGCTCGCCGCGAACCTGCCGCTCGGCGACTCCCCGGCCAGCTCCGGGCTCGTCTCGGACCTCTTCTACCTGGTGATGGTGCCGTTCGTCGGTGCCGGGCTGCTCGGGCTGACCCGCTCCAGCACCGGGGCCCGGGACCGGTCCGGACTCCTCGACTTCCTGATCTTCACCACCGCCGGTGCCTTCCTGCTCTGGGTACTGGTGATCCGCCCCTACCTGGTCGGTCCGGGACCGACCACGTTCGAGCAGTCGGTGCTGGCCGCGTACGCCCTGCTCGACGTGCTGCTGCTGGCCACCGCCGTACGGGTGGCGGTGACCTCGCGGGGCAGCGTCGCCGGGCTGTTGCTGGCCGCGGGGGCGGCCGGGATGCTCCTCTCGGACCTCGGCTACGGCGCCGCGCTGCTGCGCGGCGACTGGCGGCCGGGCGGCCCGATCGAGCTGGGTTGGCTCGGCTTCTACATCGGCTGGGGCGCCGCCGCGCTGCACCCGTCGATGGCGACGCTGACCGAGCCGGCCGCGCCACCGGACAGCGAGATCGACAAGGCCCGGCTGGTCCTGCTGGGTGCCGCCGCGACCCTCGCCCCGGCGGTGCTGCTGTTCGAGGTGGTCAACGGTGACGTCCGGGACGGCGCGGTGATCGCCGTGGTCGGCGGGGTGATCTTCGCCCTGGTGCTGACCCGGCTCGGCGACGCGGTGGACGGGCACCGGCAGGCGGTGGCCCGGGAGCGGAGCCTGCGGCAGTCCGGCGCCGAACTGGTGGCCGCGACCGGCCCCGCCGAGGTACGCCGGGCGGTACGGACCGCGGTGGCCCGGCTGGTTCCCCGGCAGTCCGCGCACCGGATGGTCTTCACGATCAACCACGCCGACGGGGTGCCGGCGGCCACCACCAGCATCTGGGGCCCGGGGATGGCCACGCCGGCACCCTTCTACCCGGCCCCGACCCCCGCCGCGGCCCGGCGCAGCCGGCTGCTGCGGGTCCGGACCCTGCAACCCGCGCTGGCCGAGCAGCTGCGCGGCTTCGAGACCGTGGCGCTCTGCCCGCTGGTCGGCGACGGCCGGGGCGACGGTGCGGCGCGCGGCGCTCCCCGGGTCGGTGTGCTGCTGGTGGCCGCCGACAGCCGGCTGCTGCCGACGCTGCGCGACTCGCTGGAGGTGCTGGCGGCACAGGCGGCGATGGCGCTGGAGCGGATCAGCCTGGCTCAGGAGATCAACCGCCGGGACAGCGAGGCGTACTTCCGCAGCCTGGTGCAGAACGCCGCGGACGTGATCCTGATCGTCGGCGACGACCGGCGGGTCCGGTACGCCAGCCCGTCGATCCGAACCGTGCTCGGAGTCGAGCCGGCCGACTGCACCGACCTGGACACCGTGCTCTCCTCCGAGGACCAGCTACCGGTCCCCGGGCTGCTCGACACGGCACTCGCCGAAGCGGACCGCCGAGGGGTCGGCTGGAGCGTACGCCGACCCGACGGGCAGCGGGTGCAGCTCGAAGTGACCTGCCGGGACCTGCGCGGGGACCGGACCGTCCGCGGCTTCGTGCTGACGCTGCGGGACATCACCGAACGGGTCCGCCTGGAGCAGGAGCTGTCCCACCGGTCGGTGCACGACTCGCTGACCGGGCTGGCCAACCGCGCCTCCTACCAGGACCAGGTGTACGAGGCGGTGGAGAAGGCCCGGGACGGTGACCGTACCGTGGGGACGCTCTCCATCGACCTCGACGAGTTCACCGCGGTCAACGACACCCACGGGCACGCGATCGGCGACGCACTGCTGATCGCCGCCGGGCAGCGGCTGCGGGAGATCGTCGGACCGAACGACCTGGTGGCCCGGCTCGGCGGCGACGAGTTCGCCGTGCTGATCCCGGACGCGGTCGACCCGGAGCAGGTCGAGCAGGTGGCCGACCAGCTGGTCCGGGCGCTCGCCGAACCGCTCGGGGTCGGCGACACCGTGGTCAACGGCTCGGTCAGCGTCGGGGTGGCCACCACGGCCGACGCCACCGACGCGGGTGAGCTGCTGCAACGCGCCGACCTGGCACTCTATGTCGCCAAGGGGGCCGGCAAAGGGCGCTGGTGCCGCTATCAGTCCGAGCTGCACACCGCGATCGTGGAGCGGCTGGAACTGCGGGCCGCGCTGACCGAGGCGGTGCAGAAGCTCAGCTTCTCGGTCGACTACCAGCCGATCGTCGACATGCGGACCGGGGTGGTGGTCGGCTTCGAGGCGCTGGCCCGGTGGCACCATCCGGCCCGGGGCCCGGTGCCGCCCGAGCTGTTCATCGGGCTGGCCGAGGAGACCGGGCTGATCGAGCCGATCGGGGACTACGTGCTGCGCCAGGCGACCGGTGCGGTGGCCCGGTGGCGCGCGGAGCGGGGCGAGACGGCTGCGCCGTACGTCAGCATCAACGTCTCGGCCCGGCAGCTGCGTACGCCGGGCTTCGTCGGCACGGTACGCGCGGCGCTGGCCGCCGCCGACGTACCGCCGGACGGGGTGATGCTGGAGATCACCGAGAGCCTGCTGCTCCGGGACCAGGAGCCGGTCTGGGCCGAGCTGGCCGAGCTGCGTGCCCTCGGGCTGCGGGTCGCCATCGACGACTTCGGCACCGGGTTTTCCTCGTTGAGCTATCTCCAGCAGATGCCGGCGGACGTGCTCAAGATCGACCGTTCGTTCACCGAGACCGTGGCGTCGTCGCGGCGGCAGCGGCTGCTGGTCGAGGGGATCATCCGGTTGGCCGGCACCCTCGGCCTGGACATCATCGCCGAGGGGGTGGAGACGGAGGCGGTCCGGACCATCCTGCTCGACATGGGCTGCGCATCCGGGCAGGGCTACCTCTTCGCCCGACCGTTGCCGGACTACGACGTGCTGCGCTGGCTCGGCGACGCGGTCGCCCCCGGCGCGCTGCCGAAACCGCACCCGTCCGCCGAGTGACGCTCCGTTCAGTCGTTGGTGTGCAGGGCGGCGTTCAGCTCGATGCCCCGGCCGGTACGCGGCTTCGCCTCCAGCGCGCCGGTCACCGAGTTGCGCCAGAACAGCAGCCCGTCGACCCCGGACAGCTCGCGGGCCTTGACCACTCGGCCGTCCGGCAGGGTCACCTTCGAGCCGGCCGTGATGTAGCAGCCCGCCTCGACCACGCAGTCGTCACCGAGCGAGATCCCGATCCCGGCGTTGGCGCCGAGCAGGCTTCGCTCGCCGATCCGGACCTTCTCCTTGCCGCCGCCGGAGAGGGTACCCATGATCGAGGCGCCGGCGCCGATGTCGGAGCCGTCCCCGACCACCACCCCGGCGACGATCCGGCCCTCCACCATCGAGGCGCCCAGCGTGCCGGCGTTGAAGTTGCAGAAGCCCTCGTGCATGACCGTGGTGCCGCTGGCAAGGTGCGCGCCGAGGCGCACCCGGTCGGCGTCGGCGATCCGGACCCCGGACGGGACGACGTAGTCGGTCATCCGGGGGAACTTGTCCACCCCGTAGACCGCCAGGTGCCGGCCGGCGCCCCGCTCCAGCACCCGCAGCTCGTCGACCCGCTCCGGCGGGCACGGGCCGGCCGAGGTCCAGGCGACGTTGGCCAGCACCCCGAAGATGCCGTCGAGGTTCAGCTCGTTGGGCCGGACCAGGCGGTGGGAGAGGAGGTGCAACCGGAGGTACGCGTCGGCGGCGTCCTTGATCGGGTCGGCCAGCGAGCCGATCTCGGTGACGACCACGGCGGTACGCAGCCCCGGCAGCGCCCGCTCGCCGATCGCGCCCGGCGGCAGGTCGAGCACGTCGCCGTCCTCGCCCGCGACCAGTGGCGACGGGCCCAGGCCGAGCTTGCCGGTCGGATACCACGTGTCGAGCACCTGGTCTCCGGCGAGCGTGGCCACTCCGATCCCCCAGGCGGGCTGTGCGGTCGTCACCGGGTCTACCTCTCCGTCATCCGTCTGGGACCTCGGCTCGGCCGTGCGTGTGGAACGTCATTCCCGAGCCTCGGACGCATCCCGCCGATACGACCCTGACGGTACCGTCTCCCACCATGGAGAACCCGCTCACCCCCGAGGTGTTGGCCGATCCGGTGGCGTTGACCCGGACCCTGGTCGACATCGAGTCCGTCTCGCGCAACGAGAAGGAGATCGCGGACTGCGTCGAGGAGGTGCTCCGGAACGTCCCGCACCTGACCGTGGCGCGACACAGCAACACGATCATGGCCCGTACGGAGCTGGGCCGGGCCCAGCGGGTGGTGCTGGCCGGGCACCTGGACACGGTGCCGTTGAACAACAACTTCCCGTCCAGCGTGCAGGGCGACCTGATCTACGGCTGCGGCACCTCCGACATGAAGTCCGGGGTGGCGTACGCGCTGCACCTGGCGGTGAGCGTGCCCGAGCCCCGGTACGACGTGACCTACTTCTTCTACGAGGCGGAGGAGATCGAGTCCCGCTACAACGGGCTGACCCTGGTCGCGCAGGCACACCCTGAGTGGCTGGCGGCCGACTTCGCGGTGCTGCTGGAGCCGACGCACGGGGTGGTCGAGGCGGGTTGCCAGGGCACCATGCGGGCGGTCGTCAGCGCGATCGGCCGGCGGGCGCACTCAGCCCGATCCTGGAACGGGGTGAACGCGATCCACGGCATCGGCGAGGCGATCAACCGGCTGGCGGCGTACCAGGCCCGCATGGTGACCATCGACGGCTGCGTGTACCGCGAGGGGATGAACGCGGTGCGGATCAGCGGCGGGGTGGCCGGGAACGTGGTACCGGACCTCTGCGAGATGGAGGTGAACTACCGGTTCGCCCCGGACCGGACGGCCGAGGAGGCGGAGGCGCACGTACGCGAGATCTTCGACGGCTACCAGGTCCGGGTGACGGACTCGTCGCCGGGTGCGCTGCCGGGGCTGACCGCGGCACCGGCCCGGGAGTTCCTGGCGGCGGTCGGTGCGGACCCGATCGGGAAGCTCGGCTGGACGGACGTGTCGCGGTTCGCCGCGCTGGGCATCCCGGCGCTCAACTTCGGGCCGGGCGATCCCAATCTGGCGCACGCCCCGCACGAGCACGTCGAGATCGGCAAGATCCGGGACGGCGCAGCGACCCTGCACCGCTGGCTCGCCTCGCACTGAGTCCCGCGCCTCGCGGGTCGTCCGCCTCGCGGGACGTCCGCAACGCGTCGACGTCGGTGTCCGGTGCCGGCCGGCGGTGGCCCCTGTGCCGCCGGCCGGCACCGGCTTCCCCGTGATACTCGGTCGGCGGACTACCCGTCGACGTGCTGCTGCGTACGTGATTCCTGCTCCGCCCCCGGGTCGTCCACGGCGCCGACCGGCGCGGCGTTGCGCGCCATCCGGCGCTCCGCAACCACCGCCAGGATCCGGCGCTGCATCTGTCGTCGAAGTCGGATGATCTCCCCGCTGGTCATCACCGTTGCCCCCCGAAGATTGCGCGGCCGTGGTGTGGGCGCCGCGCGTTCCCCTCTGTGATTGGTAAGACGTCCGCCAGCCCCGTTCGGTTGCACCGGCGCCGGAGTTTGTCCTGCGCCGTACCGGATCACGCCACCCCGGTCGTCGTCCACCGGATTACGGTGTACCCCATGAACCACAGCGAGGGGCGAAACGGCGGCCGGGGTCGCGGACCGGAACGGCATCGGGGTGCGGTCACCCTGCGCCGCGAGGCCATCCCGATGAGTACGGCGGACCAGCGGCTGCTCGACTCCCGCAGCCGGGCAGACTGGAAGACCAAGGACGCCTGGCGGGCGCTGCGCATCCTCTCCGAGTTCGTGGAGGGCTTCGACACCCTGGCCGACCTGCCTCCGGCGGTCAGCGTCTTCGGCTCGGCCCGCAGCAAGCCGGACAGCCCGGAGTGTGTGCTGGCCGAGGAGCTGGGCGCGGCACTCGCCGCCGCCGGCTACGCGGTGATCACCGGGGGCGGGCCGGGTGTGATGGAGGCCGCCAACCGGGGCGCCTCGGCGGCGGGCGGGCTGTCGGTCGGGCTCGGCATCGAACTGCCGTTCGAGCAGGGCATCAACGACTGGGTCGACCTCGCGATCGACTTCCGGTACTTCTTCGCCCGCAAGACCATGTTCGTCAAGTACGCCCAGGCGTTCGTGGTGCTGCCCGGCGGCTTCGGCACCCTGGACGAGCTGTTCGAGGCGCTGACCCTGGTGCAGACCGGCAAGGTGACCCGGTTCCCGGTGGTCCTGATGGGTACGGCGTACTGGAGCAAGTTGCTCGACTGGCTCCGGGAAACCCTCGCCGCCGACGGGAAGATCGGCCCGGCCGACCTCGAACTGATCATCCTCACCGACGACGTGAACGCGGCCGTCCGGCACATCGTGGAGGCGGACACGGCGCTCGCCGCCGAGCAGGAGGCGCTCCAGGAGAGCGCGATAGCCCAGGCCGAGGCGGCCCAACAGTCGGCCGCCGGGGCACGCGACGCCCGCTGAGCCGGCGATCTGCACTGGCTGACCTCCGGCTAGTGCGCGTCCGATCACCGGCCCGCACCGGACGCGGGCTACTGGCAGGAGCGCCGGGTCGACTCGCGCCTAGTGGGTGCCGGCTCTCGCCTTCGTGTAGGCCTTGGTCTTGCCGAAGAAGAGGATGCCGGCGCAGACGAGGACGAGGAGCAGAAGCACGACGTCGTTGGCCAACGAAGCACCGTTCAGGATCGAGACGTCGGTGGAGGTGGCGTCCCCGCCCTCGTTGAACGCGCCCCGACCCGCCACCAGGGTGAAACCGGCGCCGATGGCGGCACCGATGTTCACCACGGCGAAGCCGAGGCAGGTGAGGGCGAGGAGGACCCGTGCCCAGTTGAGGCCGAGGAACGTCAGTACGGAGAGCCCGAGTGCCACGACGACGCCCAGCACGCTTCCGACGAGCCGCCCGGTCGTGAACGTGGGCAGGAGGCGGTCCATGTCGCCGTTGCCCAGGAACATCACGGTCAGGACCCGCCGATCCAGGTACCAGTCGACGAACGTCAGCAGGCTGCCCAACAGAACGAGGGCGAGTACGAGGTAGAGCGCCGTCGGCCGGGCCGGCGGCTGCGCCACTCCAGGTGGTGATGCCGGCGGTTGCGCCACCCCGGGTGGTGGTGCCGGCGGTTGCCCGGGGGTGGGCGACAGCGGGTACGCGGTGATCGGGGTCTGTGCCGGCGGTTGACCAGGGCCGGATGCCTGGAACCCAGGTGGGGTAGGGGGGGTGTACAAGGAATCCTCCGAGGGATGTGTCGACCTGCTCAAGGGTGCGACGACATCGCTCGGCAAGGTCCGACCCAGCAGCGGCGCCGGTGGAGCGTCTGCCGCTTGGGGAGCGATCAGGGCTGTCCGGCGCTCGGACGTCAGGCACCCGGTTCGGCCGACATCCTCTCAAACTCTCACCGCGGCAACCAGGAGGCCGCCGGTCACGACGGCCGGGCTGCCACCTCGCGGACGAAGCTGCGCCAGGCGGCGGGGGTGAAGGCGAGGGTGGCCTCGTCGCGGTGTTTGCTGTCCCGGACGAGCACCCGGCCGGGCAGGTTGTCGGCCACCTCGACACAGTCGCCACCGTTGGAACTGCTGCGGGTGCTGGTGCGCCACCGGGCGCCGGTCAGGTCAACCATTCTCGTGCCCTCAGGAGTGCGATCGACTGGTCGCGCGGCAGCGCCACCGACCTCACAGTGTCCCAGGTGCGCCAGAGCGCGGCAACGTCGCTGGTCATCCGCCCCTCCGCCTGGTCGTCCAGATAGGCGACGTCGGGTCGGTCGTCCAGGCTGGCGATGACGAACGCCCCGGCCTGGCCGGGATGCAGGCCGGCGCGGAGCGGCAACACGTGCACCATCACGAACGGGCGCTGGGCCATCTCGACCAGGTGGTCGAGCTGCGGGCGCATGATCTCCGGGTCGCCCCGGCGCAACGCCGCCTCGTCCACCACGAAGACGGCCAGCGGTGGCTTGGGCCGGTCGAAGACCGCCGCCTGGCGTTTGAGCCGGGCCGCCACGTGCAGGTCGAGTTCGTCGCCGCCGAGCGGTCCGCTGCCGAGCACCGCGCGGGCGTACGCCTCGGTCTGGAGCAGGCCCGGCAGCACCGACGCCTGGAACGACCGCAGCGAGGTGGCCTCCCGTTCGAGGTCGGCCCATGGGCGGAACCATTCGAGTTCCCGCCGCCGGAGGACGTCCGGCCAGAGTTCGCCGACGTCCCGGCCGAGCAGCTCGGCCACTGCCGTCCGGTGGCGCGGCTGGGGGATCCGGCCGGGCGTCAACCACCGCCCAGAACTGTTCGGTGGCGGCAACCACCCCGGACGGAACCGCGCGGGGACCGCCCGGATTGCCTCCCCCGGAAATCGGGTGGTCCCCGCCTCACTGAGCGGAGAGCGGCACGACGGAGGGGAGCAGCGGGATGGGCTGGAGAAGGCGACGACCGGAACGCCACCGTCGGGACTGGCGCCGGCTGTGGCGCTACTGCCGGTGCGGGCTGCGCTGGCGCTGCCCCGACGACGTACCCGTGATGCCCCTGCCATGGCCGCCGCCACCGCCCGCGGCCGGGGTGTCGGTGCCGGTCGGACCGGAGCCGGGCCCGCGACCGACCTCGGGCGCCGCCCGGAACACCAACCAGGGTCCGCGCTGGACCGCACCCGCCGGCCGGAACGGCCGGCCGACCTCGGCCCCCGCCAGGCGCGCGGCCGGGCAGCCGACCGGATAACCGGGCCGAGCGATGAATCCGCCGCTCGCGCGCCGTCGGCCACACGTGCCGACCCGGCCGAGGTACCTCTGCCGCACCTGCGCCGCCCCCTGGCCGTGTCAACCGGCCCGGCTGAACCTGCTGCACGCCTACCGGGGGGCCCGGGCGAAACTCCTGGTCCACCTCACCGGGCACCTGCATCGGGCGCTGTGCGACCTCCTCGCCACCTCACCCAACCTCGACCCGGTGGCCGTCTGCGTACGCTTCGTCGGCTGGGTGCCGGGCCCGCAGGCCGAGCGCGATCCAGCCGGTCAACGTGGATGACCGACAGGGGGCGGAGGTGTCTGCGAGTGACGTGGCGGCTCTAGGCGACCTTCATCTGCTCGTCGCCGAAGTCGGCGATGAGCTTGAGCGTCCCGCCAAGGGCAGCCACGTAGCGGCTGAGTACCTCTTGGGTGGAGAAGTCGCCGCTCTCGATCTGTGACACACGGGCGACTGAGACTCCCATCCGGATCGCTACCTGTTCCTGGGTCAGTCCTCGTCGTTTGCGCATGTCGGCCAGGCGCCAGCCGCGTGCCTCGTCAAGCATCCGACCCAGGCTGGCCGCAAAGGCTTCGGGACCGCCTGCCGTCTCGACTGCGCGCTCCAGATGACCAGACTCACGCCAGCGTCGAACCTCGCTCATCGTCCGCTCTCCTCTTCGCGCTCCTTGAGGTACGTCGCGTACAACTCCTCGGCTTCAGGAATTGCTTTCTGGTACCACCGTTTCCACTGCCCTGCCTTGTCACCGGCTACGAGTAGGATCGCTGACCGCCACGGGTCAAGCACAAACAGGATTCTGACTTCCGTACGGCCAGTGGACGGCGGACGCAACTCCTTCAAGTTGGCGATCCGCGATGCAGACACGGTATCCACGAGTGGACGTCCCTCCGCTGGGCCGTTCCGCTCCAAGACGAGGATGGCCTGGGTGACGAGGCGGTGGCTGTTCCGATCCGATTCGTAGAGATCATCGAGGAACCTCTCGACCTGTGCAGTCATCAAGATCTCCCACTCCACGTCTTTGCCCTCTCGATGGTGGACGAGTTAAGAATATCCTAAAGTCCTCATCCGATTCTCGCGGTCCCTGAACGCTCCGTCGAGCGGGCTGTGCCCCGACTCCGCCGGTACCCGCCGGTGCGATCGGCGCGCGGCGCCGGGCGTACCTGCGGAGGGTCCGTCGGGGCGGCGTGGTGTGATGGGCGGCGTGCAGGCGTACCGGCTGGTTCGTCGGCCGGCCGAGGCCGGGCCGGCGCGACACGACGACCCCGGGCAGCGGGAGGTGGTCGGACACACCGACGGTCCGCTGCTGGTCCTCGGTGGACCGGGTACCGGTAAGACCAGCACCCTGGTCGAGGCGGTGGTGGCCCGGGTCGCCGAGGGCGTCGACCCGGAACGCATCCTGGTGTTCGCGTTCAGTCGCCGCTCGGCCACCGCGCTGCGGCACCGGATCGAGGCCCGGATCGCCGAGGACACCAACCGGGTAGTGCACGAGCCGCTGGTCCGGACCTTCCCGGCGTACGCCTTCGGGCTGCTGCGCAGGGCGGCGGCGGAGCGCGGCGAGCCGTCCCCGCGACTGCTCACCGGTCCCGAGCAGGATCTGATCATCCGGGAACTGCTCGGGGTGATCGGCGGCGAGGAGACCGAGCCGGAGAGCGGGGACGAACTCGACGACCCGGTCGGCTGGCCGGCGGAGCTGCGGCCGGCCCTGCGTACCCGGGCCTTCGCCGAACAGCTCCGCGACCTGCTGATGCGGGCCGCCGAGCGGGGCGTCGGCCCGGTCGAGCTGGCCCGGCTCGGCGAGAAGCTCGGCCGTTCCGACTGGCCGGCCGCCGCCCGGTTCCTCCGGCAGTACGTCGCGGTGCTCGCGCTGCGCGACGTCACCACCCGGGGCTCGGTCGCCTACGATCCCGCCGAACTGGTCCGGGCCGCCTCCGGGCTGCTCACCGACGACCCCGACCTGCTCGACGCCGAACGGGGCCGGCTGGCGTACGTCTACGTCGACGAGCTGGCCGACACCGACCCGGCCCAGGTGGACCTGCTGCACCTGGTGGCCGGCGGTGGCAAGCCACTGGTGGCGTTCGCGGACCCGGACTCGTCCACGTACGCCTTCCGGGGCGCCGACCCAGAGATCGTGCACAGCTTCCCGCACCGGTTCCGTACCGTCTCCGGGGCGGTGGCCCGGACGCTGGTGCTGCACACGTCGTACCGGAGCGGTCCGGAGCTGCTGGCCGCGACCCGGCGGCTGGCGCGGCGGCTGCGCGGGCCGGTGGCCCATCGTGACCTGCACCCGGTGCCGGACGCCGAGCCGGGGACGGTCCAGATCCGCACCTTCCGCTCCGGCACCAGCGAGGCGGCCTACCTGGCGCACGCGCTGCGCTCCGCGCATCTGCTCGACGGGGTGCCCTGGTCGCGGATGGCGGTGCTGCTCCGCTCCACCACGCTGCAACTTCCGCCGTTGCAGCGCGCGCTGCACACCGTCGGGGTGCCGACCGTGGTGCACGCCGAGGACCTGCCGCTGCACCTGCAACCGGCGGTGGCCCCGTTCCTGCTGCTGCTGCGCTGCGCGCTCGAACCGGAGCGGCTGGACGAGGAGGCGGCGGTGACGCTGCTGCACTCGCCGCTCGGCGGCGCCGATCCGCTGGCCGAGCGGCGGCTCCGGCAGGGGCTGCGGGCGCTGGCACTGGCCGGCGGCGACCGGCGCCCCTCCGGGGACCTGCTGGTGGAGGCGTTGCGGGACCCGCGCGACCTGCTCACCATCGAGCGCCGCTGGGCGGCACCGGCCCAGGCGGTGGCGAACCTTCTGACCGCGGCCCGGGAGGCCGCCGCCGTGCCCGGGGCGACCGCCGAGGACGTGCTCTGGACGGTGTGGCGGGCCAGCGGGCTCGCCGAGCGCTGGTCCGGCGCGCTGGCCCGGGCCCGTACCGGCGCCGGGGCCCAGGACAGCGGGCTGCGCTGGCGGGTCGCCGCCGCCGACCGGGACCTGGACGCGATCGTCGTACTCTTCGACGCGGCGGCCCGGTTCGTCGACCGGCTGCCGGGGGCGCGTACCGAGGTCTTCCTCGACCACGTGCTCGGGCAGCAGTTGCCGGCGGACACCCTCGCGCCGAGTGCCGACCGGGGCGAGGCGGTACGCCTGCTCACCGCGCACGCGGCGAAAGGGCTGGAGTGGGACCTGGTCGCGGTCGCCGGGGTACAGGAGGGGATCTGGCCGGACCTGCGGCTGCGCGGCAGCCTGCTCGGCTCGGAGCGGCTGGTCGACCTGCTCGCCGGCCGGGGCGAGGGGGCCGGCGTCGCGGCAACACTGGTCGGGCAGAGTTCGGCGATGCTGGCCGAGGAGCGGCGGCTCTTCTACGTCGCCGCCACCCGGGCCCGGCGCAGGCTGCTGGTCAGCGCGGTCGCCTCGGCTGCGGTCGGGGTGGCCGACCACGAGGAGCAGCCGAGCCGCTTCCTCTACGAACTCGGCCCGACGGTCGACGCCGACGCCGACGCCGACGCCGACGCCGAGGTCGAGGTCGAGGTCGAGGTGTTGGGAGGGGGCCCTTCAGCTACCGAGAACGATAACGGGGGGCCCTTCCTTACAGCTGTGCTGCCGGTGGGGCGACCGCCGCGGGCGTTGACGCTGCCGGCGCTGGTCGCAGAGCTGCGTACCGCCGTCACCGACCCGGAGGCGTCACCGGCCAGGCGGCGCGCGGCGGCGGCGGAGCTGGCCCGGCTGGCCGTCGCCGGGGTGCCGGGCGCGCATCCCGACGACTGGTGGGGGCTGCGACCGCTCTCCGACGACCGGCCGCTGGTCGACGAGGGTGAGCCGGTCCGGGTCACCCCGTCCGGGATGGAGAGTGCGCTGCGGTGCAGCCTGCGCTGGCTGCTGGAACGGCACGGCGGGCGTGCGCCGGCCAGCTCCGCCCAGGGGGTGGGCAACCTGGTGCACGCCGCCGCGATGCTCGCCGAGGACGCCAGCGCCGACCGGGGCAAACTGCTGGAGTACGTGACGGCCCGGTTCGACGTGATCGAACTCGCCGCCCGGTGGATGGCCGGCACCGAACGGGCCCGCGCCGAGGTGATGGTGGACAAGCTGCTGCGCTGGCTGGCCGGCAACCCGCGCCGGCTGCTCGCCATCGAACACGAGTTCGCGGTGCGCCTCGACGACCCGAGGCGCCCGATCGAGCTGACCGGCCGGGTGGACCGGCTGGAGGTGGACGCCGAGGGCCGGCTCGTGGTGATCGACCTGAAGACCGGCAAGTCGACCGCGGTGACCGCCTCGGAGCTGGCCGAGCATCCGCAGCTCGGCGCGTACCAGGCGGCGGTGGAGGCGGGCGCCTTCGCCGACCTCGGTGCCGGGTCGGAGTCCGGCGGGGCGGCGCTGGTGCAGCTCGGCACGTCGGCGCAGGACGCCAGGGAGCAGGTCCAGCCGCCGGTCGCGGCCGAGGACTCGGGTAGCTGGGCCCGGGCGATGGTCCGGCGTACCGCCGACACGATGGCGGCGGCCACCTTCTCCGCCGTCGCCAACTCGAAGTGCCGGGTCTGCCCGGTGCGCAGCAGTTGCCCGATCTCCGGTCAGGGCCGGCAGGTCGTCGAGCCGCCCACCCGGCGCCGCCCGGACGCCGCCGTGCCGAAGCCGCCGGGCCAGCGCGGCGGCGGGGAGCGCCGGTGAGCCAGCCCTCCCTGTTCACCTCGACGCCGACCCAGCGGGTCGCCGACGCCGGACCGCGCTACACCCCGGTCGAGCTGGCCAAGCTGCTCAGGCTACCGGCGCCCACCCTGGAGCAGGCCGCGATCATCTCGGCGCCGGTCGAGCCGCTGCTGGTGGTCGCCGGGGCCGGTTCCGGCAAGACCGAGACGATGGCCGCCCGGGTGGTCTGGCTGGTCGCCAACGGGTACGTCGAACCCGGGCACGTCCTCGGCCTCACCTTCACCCGGAAGGCGGCCGGGGAACTCGGCACCCGGATCCGGACCCGGCTCGGCCAACTGGTGCGCCGGCTCGGCCGGAACAGCCGCAACAGCGACGACGACCCGTTCGGCGGCGAGCCGACCGTGGCGACGTACCACTCGTACGCGGCCCGGATCGTCACCGAGCACGGCCTGCGCGGCGGGTACGAGCCGTCGACCCGGCTGCTCACCGAGGCGTCCCGCTGGCAGATCGTCGACTCGATCGTGCGCAACCACGACGGGGACATGTCCGAGGTGGAGCGGCAGCCGAGCACCGTCACCGACGCCGTGCTGGCGCTCGCCGCCGACCTGGCCGAGCACCTGGTCACCCCGGACGACCTGGCCGCCTGGACGGGCCGGTTCTTCGCCGAGGTGCAGTCCCGACCCGGCCGGGTCTACGCCGACGTACGCAGGGCGCTGCACGTCCAGCAGCTCCGGCTGCGGCTGCTGCCGCTGGTCCGGGCGTACGCCCAGCGCAAGGACGACTTCGAGGCGATGGACTTCGGCGACCAGCTCGCCCGGGCGGCGCGGGTGGCCCGGGACCACCCGGAGGTGGGCGCCATCGAGCGCGGGCGCTACCGGGTGGTGCTGCTCGACGAGTACCAGGACACCAGCCACGCCCAGGTGGTGCTGCTCCGCTCCCTCTACGGCGGCGGCCACCCGGTCACCGCGGTCGGTGACCCGTGCCAGTCGATCTACGGCTGGCGGGGGGCCAGCGCCGGCACCCTGGACCGGTTCCCGACCGAGTTCGCCCAGCCCGACGGGACGCCGGCCCAGGTGCGGACCCTCAGCACCAGCTGGCGGAACCGTCCACAGATCCTGGACGTCGCCAACGGGCTCGCCGCGCCGCTGCGCGCGGCCGGGGCGCAGGTCGCCGAGCTGGCCGCCGCGTTCCGGGTCGACGAGGCGATTCCGGGCCGCACCGGACGGGGGTACGCCGGCGGCACGGTGCACTGTGCACTGCTCGACACGTACGCCGACGAGGCCGACTGGATCGCGGACAGCATCCTCGCCGCCTGGCGGGGCGCGGCCCGGATGCCGGACGCGCTGCCGGAGCAGATTCCGGTGGTGGCCCGGCCGACGACGGCTGTCCTGGTCCGGCTGCGCAGCCAGATCCCGGCGATCGAGGCGGCGCTGCGGGACCGGGGACTGCCGGTCGAGGTGGTCGGGCTCGGCGGACTGCTGGACACCCCCGAGGTCCGGGACGTGGTCTGCACCCTGCGGGTGCTCTCCGACCCGACCGACGGTGCCGCGCTGCTCCGGCTGCTGACCGGGGCACGCTGGCGGATCGGCCCGCGCGACCTGGTGGCCCTGCACCGCCGGGCCACCGCGATCGCCCGGGCCCGGCGGGAACTGCCCCGGTCCGACGACGACACCGAGCCGGAGATCGTCACCGACCGGCTGGACGAGGCGACGCTGGTCGAGGCGCTGGCGGACCTGGGCCCGGCGCAGGCGTACTCGGCGGAGGGCTATGCCCGGCTGCGGGCGTACGCCAAGGAACTCGGCCTGCTCCGGCACCGCCTGGACCAGCCGTTGCCGGACCTGCTCGCGGACGTCGAGCGGACCATCGGCCTCGACGTCGAGGTGGCGGTACGCGCCGGCAGCGACGGCCGGGGCGGCGACGCGGGCCTGGCCCGGGGGCACCTGGACGCGCTCGGCGACGTCGCCGCCCGGTTCGCCGGCGACTCGGCCGGTGCGCCGCTGCACGCCTTCCTGGCCTTCCTCGCCGCCGCCGAGGACGAGGAACGGGGACTCTCCCCGGGCGAGGTGGAGGTGGTGGAGGGAGCGGTGCAGGTCCTCACCGCGCACGCCGCCAAGGGCCTGGAGTGGGACGTCGTCTCGGTGGCCGGGCTGAGCCGGGGCGTCTGGCCGGGTACCGCCCGGGGCTCCGACCACTACCTGCGTGGCCTCGGGGTGCTGCCGTTCCCGCTGCGCGGCGACGCGGACGGGCTGCCCGAACTGGCCCTGGCCGACGCCGACGACCAGAAGGCGGTGGCCCGGGCGCTGACCACCTTCACCGACGACTGGCGGGCGCACGACGAGCGGGAGGAACGCCGGCTGGCGTACGTGGCGGTGACCCGGCCGCGCCGGCTGCTGCTCTGCTCCGGCTACTGGTGGGGCGAGGGTACGAAGCGACCGCGCGGCCCGTCGACGTTCCTCTCCGAGGTGTACGAGTGGTGCCTGACCACGCCCGAGGCCGGCGAGAGCGGCTTCGTGGTCGACGCCTGGGCGGCCGAGCCGGCGGCGGACGCCAGCAACCCGACCACCGAGGTGGTGCTCCGGGCCGAGTGGCCGGCCGACCCGCTGGGCGCCCGCCGCCCGGCACTCGCCGAAGCCGCCGCCCTGGTCCGCCGCCTCATCGCCGAAGACGAAAGGAAGGGCCCCTTCTTATCGCTTTCGGTGGATGCGGGGGCCCTTCCTAACACCTCAGCCGAGGCGGAGGCGGCGCCGGTGGAGGCGGCGCCGGCGGAGGCGGTGGCGGTGGAAGCGGTGGCGGTGGAGGCGGGTGACGCGTCGGCGGCGGAGGTGGTGGTCGAGCCGGACCCGGAGGCGGCGGCTGCGGCGGCGGCATGGCGGCGCGAGGCCGAACTGCTGCTCGCCGAGCGGGACATGCTGGCCCACCGCTCCGGACCGGTCGAGGTGGCGCTCCCCGGCCACCTGTCGGTCTCGCAACTGGTGGCGCTGCGCCGGGACCCGTCGGCGCTGGCCCGCGCGCTGCGCCGGCCGATGCCCCGGCGGCCCGAGCCGTACGCCCGGCGGGGCACCGCGTTCCATGCCTGGCTGGAGCAGCGGTACGGGATCAGTCGACTGCTCGACGTCGACGAGCTTCCCGGTGCGGCCGACTCGGATGCCGCGCCGGACGAGGCACTGGCCGAGTTGCAGGAGCGGTTCCTGGCCAGCGAGTGGGCCGAGCGGACTCCGGTCGAGGTGGAGGTGCCGTTCGCCACGTCGATCGGCGGGCTGCTGGTCCGGGGCCGGATGGACGCCGTCTTCACCCTTCCCGGTGGCCGCTACGACGTGGTCGACTGGAAGACCGGCCGGCAGCCGACCGGGGTCGAGGCGGACGCCGCCGCGGTGCAGTTGGCGGCGTACCGGCTGGCCTGGGCGGAACTGGCGGGGGTGCCGGTCGACCGGGTCCGGGCAGCCTTCCACTACGTACGGGACAACCTGACGGTACGTCCGGCGGACCTGCTCGATGCCGACGGCCTAGCCGCGCTGGTGGCGCAGGTGCCGGAGACGGCGACGGGCGGTTGAGCCCGCCGCCGAGGTCGGGTCGCCCGATCCTCTGCCGGAATCCGCGCGGGCGGGCCGGTGGTGTGCTAACGTTGCGGCGTTGCAGTTTTGGTTCCCAGAGACTCTGTGTGCGCCTGCGGGATTGTGACCGTAGGCGCTCTTTGTTATGTCCGGAGTTCTCCGGGCGGGGCGACCAGAGCGACAGCCGTCCACCGGTCAGGTGGGCAACAAATTGGTCCGCAACAGGTGCGGACCGAACGTTCCGTCAGGAGACGAAACACATGGCAATTGGCACCGTGAAGTGGTTCAACGCCGACAAGGGCTTCGGCTTCATCACCCCGGACGGCGGCGGCGCCGACGTCTTCGCCCACTTCTCCGCGATCCAGAGCTCCGGCTACCGCAGCCTGGACGAGAACCAGCGGGTGGAGTTCGAGGTCACCCAGGGCCAGAAGGGCCCGCAGGCGGAGAACATCCGTCCGATCTGACCCAGCGCCCTCTGTGGCGTCAGCCCAGAGACGACGTTCGACCACCGCGCCCAGACCGGCGTGGTGACGCGGCCAGCCCGCGCCCGACGGCACGGGCTGGCTCCCGCGTGTTTCCCGGTCCGTGGCTGCGGTCACCGGGCGCACCGCCGCCGGTGGCCGAGCCGCCGGTGGTGGTCGCCGGTGACCTTCCTCGACACGTACCGCATCGAGGAAGGTCCATGATGACCCGTACCACCGTCCACTCTTTCGCCGACGTGTCGCTGGCCGCCGGACTGCACGCGGCGTTGACCGAGAACGGCATTCTCACCCCGTTCCCGATCCAGGCGGCCACGCTGCCCGACTCGCTGGCCGGCCGGGACGTACTCGGCCGGGGCCGTACCGGCTCCGGCAAGACGCTCGCGTTCGGCCTTCCCCTGCTCTCCCGTACCGCCGGGCGCCGGGCCCGGCCGGGCCGCCCCCTCGGGCTGGTCCTGGTCCCGACCCGGGAGCTGGCACAGCAGGTGACCACCGCCCTCGCCCCGTACGCCCGCACGCTGGGGCTGCGCTGCGCCACCGTGGTCGGTGGACTGTCGCTGAACCGGCAGGCGGCGGCGCTGCGGGCCGGCGCCGAGGTGGTGATCGCCACACCCGGGCGGCTCGCCGACCTGATCGACCGGGGCGACTGCCGGCTGAACGAGGTCACCATCACGGTGCTCGACGAGGCCGACCAGATGGCCGACATGGGCTTCCTCCCGCAGGTCACCGACCTGTTGCGTCAGGTGGCGCCGGGCGGGCAGCGGATGCTCTTCTCGGCCACCCTGGACCGCGGCGTCGACCGGCTGGTCCGCCGCTTCCTCACCGACCCGGTGTCGCACTCCGTCGACCCGACGACCGCCACCGTCACCGCGATGAGCCATCACGTCCTCCAGGTGGAGGCCGTGGACAAGACGACGGCGACGGCGCAGATCGCGGCCCGGGACGGCCGGGTCATCATGTTCGTCGGTACCAAGCACCGCGCCGACCGGCTGGCCCGGCAGTTGCTGACCCGGGGCGTACGGGCGGCCGCCCTGCACGGCGGCAAGTCGCAGCCGCAGCGGACCCGTACCCTGGAGCAGTTCAAGTCCGGCCAGGTGAACGCCCTGGTGGCGACGGACGTGGCGGCCCGGGGCATCCACGTCGACGGGCTCGACCTGGTGGTGAACGTCGATCCGCCGACCGACTCGAAGGACTACCTGCACCGGGGCGGCCGGACGGCCCGGGCGGGCGAGTCCGGCCGGGTGGTGACCCTGGTGCTACCCGAGCAGCGCCGTGAGGTGGCGCGACTCCTCGACGACGCCGGAATCAGGCCGGAGACCGTGGCGGTTCGCCCCGGTGACCCGGCACTGGTACGGCTCACCGGAGCGCGCTCCCCGTCCGGAGTCCCGGTTCCGGCGTCCACCGCCCGGCCGGCAGCCGCCTCTGCGGCCCGCGCGACAGGCGTGCCCGCGGCCCGCACGGCAGCCCGTCCGGTACCCGCGTCCACGGCCCGGTCGGCACCGGCGGTCACGGCCTCGGCGGCGGTGTCGAAGCCTCCGGCCGGGACCGGCGGGGCCCGCCGGGCGGCGCGCTCGCGTCGGCTCCGCCGGGTCGGCTGAGCCCACCACCCTCCCCGACCTCTCCCTTCTCCCCGACCTCTCCAGGTCGGCTGAGCCACCGCTTTCTCCCGACCTTCCCGTGTGGAAAGTCCGTGTCGTGACACGGTGTGATGCCGCGTCGACCCCCTGCTGACGTGTCCCGAGCGGGTGGCACGACCGGTGCTCCGATCGGTCAGGGCAACTATGCCCGCGAATACACCTGATCGGGTCCGATGGGTGACTGCGGGCTAACCATCGACCGGCCATCCTGTCCTGGGGAACCAGCGGCCACGGGGGTGGGTCGCGATGGGGGAGGTTGCGATGACCGTGCGTGTCGGTCAGGGCTCGACACATGAGTTGTTGGTGGTACTTGCGCTCGCGGCCAGCGGGCTGCTCCTCGCCACGCTCGTCGCGTTCACCCCGTGGTACGGCTTGGCCGCCGGAGCGTCCAAGGTCGAGGTGGTCGAGATGCACTCCCCGGTGGGGTCGTCCGGGAACGAGACCGGGATGACCGTCGCCGGGGACGGCTGACCGGAGGGACGCACCCGTGGGCGTCGACTGGCCGGAGGGCGTGCCCGCCGGGTCGGCTGGCCGGGCTGCCGGTGGTGTTGACTAGAAGCATGCCGGTTAACGTCCCGCGTGCGACCGACGGTACCGAGGCCCGGCCCGGAGCCGCGTGGGGGGCGGGTGCGGTCACCCGGATCGGCCTGCCCGCTCCGGCACCAGAGCAGCCCGAGCCGCCACCCGGCAACCGGAGCCGGGACCGTCGGCTGTGGTGGTTCGCCGGGGCGGCCGGCGGCGTACTGGTGATCGGCCTGGTGGTGGTGCTGGCGCTGACCGTCTCCGGCGGGGTCGACCCGCTGTGGAGCCGGCCGGAGGCACCGACCGACGTGCGGCCGCCACTGGCCCGGAAGTGCCCGCCGCCCGGCTCGTCGGGCCAGGCCACGCCGACGCCGGGGGGACCGGGATCGCCCGGGCCGGGAGCGCCGGAGCCCGATCCCGTCGTGCCACCGGCCGGACCGGGTCAGCCGTTGAACGGGGAGCGGACCGTCGACCCGGAGGCCGGCATCTCGTACGCCACCTACGGCGCGCCCTGGCAACCGTGGCGGACGGTGTGGAGCGCCGGGACGCTGGAGGTGCCGTACAAGGTAGGGCAGCACTTCGTCACCGAGCGGGAGTACGACGGCTTCAGCGACTACCACGCCTCGATCCTGTCGGCGGCGGTACCGGCGGCGGAGAACGACGCGCTCACGTTCGACCTGGAGTGCGTGGGCCGGCAGGTGACCGCCGACGTGCGGTCCGAGTACTACCCGCAGCCGAACCGGCTGGAGCCGATCCGGGACGGCCGGAGCACCCTGGGCGGGCGGCCGGCCTGGGTGTCGGTGTTCCGGCTGCACTTCAAGCGGCCGCGGTTGCGGGCCACCGACGAGTTGGCCGCCGTCGCCTGCATCGACGTGGGACGGTCCACGGTCGCGGTCCTCTACATCTCCATACCCGGCACCCACCGGGAGTTGGACTGGGTGATCGAGCACGCCCTCGCCTCGGTCCGGCCCGTCTGAGGCAGCTTCGAGCCCGTCGGATCTTGCCCGAGCGGGATCGTGGGGTGGGCTGTGCGACGGCGGAGGTGTC
This sequence comes from Plantactinospora sp. B6F1, assembly GCF_040120695.1. Lineage (NCBI taxonomy): Bacteria > Bacillati > Actinomycetota > Actinomycetes > Micromonosporales > Micromonosporaceae > Plantactinospora > Plantactinospora sp. B6F1. Next base: position 73,063 of record NZ_JBEEAC010000013.1, read on the forward strand.
GTCGTCGGGAGCCAGGGATCTCTGAGCGACGTCCTGACGGCTCGCGCCGGCACCCCGCGCCGCATGCGGGTACCCCGAGGGCTGCCACCGGCGGTGAGCGGACGCGCTAGGGTCGGTTCGTGGCGGCGGGAAGATCGAGAATTCCAGCGACGAAGCATCCAATCGAGCGGTTCACCCTCGACAACGGCCTACGGGTGGTGCTGGCCCCGGATCGCAGCGCCCCGGTGGTCGGCGTGGCGGTCGTCTACGACGTGGGCATCCGGTCGGAGCCGGAGGGCCGGACGGGGTTCGCGCACCTCTTCGAGCACCTGATGTTCCAGGGCTCGGAGAACCTGGAGAAGCTGGCGCACTTCCGGCACATCCAGGGTGCCGGCGGGACCTTCAACGGCTCCACCCACCTGGACTACACCGACTACTGGGAGACGTTGCCGAGCAACGCGCTGGAGCGGGCCCTGTTCCTGGAGGCGGACCGGATGCGCGGGCCGCGGCTGACCGAGGAGAACCTCCGCAACCAGGTCGACGTGGTGAAGGAGGAGATCCGGGTCAACGTGCTGAACCGGCCGTACGGCGGCTTTCCCTGGCTGCGGCTGCCGCCGGTCATGTTCGACACGTTCGCCAACGCGCACGACGGGTACGGCTCCTTCGACGACCTGGAAAGTGCCAGCATCGCGGACGCGACCGACTTCTTCGACCGGTACTACGCCTGCGGCAACGCCGTACTGGCGGTCGGCGGGGACCTGGACGTGGCGGAGGCGACGGCCCTGATCGAGCGGCACTTCGGGGACGTACCGGCCCGGCCCGCGCCGGAACGGCCCGACTTCGCCGAGCCGGACCTGACCGGGGAGCGGCGCCAGACGTACACCGACCGGCTGGCGCCGCTGCCGGCGGTGGCGGCGGCGTGGCGGGTGCCGGACCCGATCGGCGACTTCGCCGGCTATCTGCCGTACGTGGTACTGGCCGAGGTGCTCACCGACGGCGACGCGTCCCGGCTGGTGGAGCGGCTGGTACTGCGGGACCGCTCGGTGACCAGCGTCGGCGGCTATCTCGGGCTGATGGGTGACCCGTTCGACGTACGGGACCCGACCGCCCTGGTGCTGCAGGCCCACCTGCCGCCGGGCGGCGAGGTGGAAAAGGTGCTGCAGACCGTCGACGAGGAACTCGACCGGCTCGCCACCGACGGGCTGGCCGCCGACGAGCTGGCCCGGACCCAGGCGCGGATGGCCACCCACCTGCTCCGGGAGACCGACGCGGTGCTCGGCCGCACGCTCCAGATGGCGGTGCTGGAGCAGCAACGGGGTGATCCGGGGCTGCTGGGCGAGCTGCCCCGACTGGTCGGCGAGGTCACCGAGGAGCAGGTGCGGGCGGCGGCCGCCACCCTGCGTCCGCAGCGCCGGGCCGCCGTCGAGGTCGTTCCCGGTGGAGGTGTCAGGTGACCGTCCGTACGCTGCCCCCGCTCGGGCCGAACCGCAAGCTCAAGCTGCCCCGCGAGGTCGAGCAGACCCTGCCCAACGGGCTGACGGTGATCGTGCTGCGCCGGCCGGCGGTACCGCTGGTCGAGCTGCGGCTCTGGCTGCCGTTCGGCCGGGCCCACCTGGCCCGGGGACTGATGATGTCCCAGACGCTGCTCTCCGGCACCGCGACGATGACCTCGGTGCAGCTTGCCGCCGAGTTGCAGAAGGTGGGCGGCGGGCTCTCCGCCGGGGCGGACGCCGACCGGTTGATGATCTCCGGCACGGGCCTTTCGACCGGGCTGAACCGGATCCTGGAGCTGCTCGCCGAGGTGCTGACCGGGGCCAGCTACCCGAACGACGAGGTCGCCACCGAGCGGTCCCGGCTGATCGACGGGATCCGGATGGCGCAGAGCCAGCCGACCCACCTGGTCCGCAAGGCACTGCTGAAGCGGATGTACGGCCGGCACCCGTACGCGGTGCAGACCCCGGAGCCGGAGCAGGTCGAGGCGGTCCGGCCGGCGGCGTTGCGCAGCCTGCACGCCGCCCGGGTACGGCCGGCCGGGGCGATCCTGCTGCTGGTCGGCGACGTGCAGCCGGACAAGGCGCTGGACGCGGTGCAGCGGGCCCTCGGCGACTGGACCGGCGACGGCGCCCCGGGTGAACTGCCGCCGACCCCACCGCTGGAGGCGGGGCCGCTGCTGCTGATGGACCGGCCCGGGTCGGTGCAGTCGTCGGTCCGGCTGGCGCTGCCGGCGGTGCCCCGCACCCATCCGGACCACGCCGCGCTGCAACTGGCCAACCTGGTCTTCGGCGGCTACTTCTCCTCCCGCTGGGTGGAGAACATCCGCGAGGACAAGGGCTACACGTACGGCCCGCACTCGACGATCGAGCACTCGGTCGCCGGTTCCGCGCTGGTGGTCTCGGCCGAGGTCGCCACCGAGGTGACCGGGCCGGCCCTGCTGGAGACGATCTACGAGTTGGGTCGGCTGGCCTCGTTGCCGCCGAAGGAGGACGAGCTGGAGCAGGCCCGCCAGTACGCCCTCGGCACCCTCCAACTCGGCATCTCGACCCAGGCCGGGCTGGCGGCGGTGGCCAGCGCGTACGCCGGCTCCGGGCTGCGTCTGGAGTTCCTGGCCGAGCACGCTGCCCGGCTGGCGAAGGTGACCCGGGACGACGTGGCGGTGGCGGCGGCGAAGTACCTGGCTCCGGCCCGGGCGGTCACGGTGGCGCTCGGCGACGCCGGTGCGGTCGAGGCGCCGCTCGCGGTGCTGGGACCGGTCCGCACCGAGGCCGCCGGGCCGTGACCTCCGGTCCACCGCCGATGGACCTGCCGGCCGGTCATCCGCCGCTGGCCAGGTCCACGCTCGACCGGGCCGCGCACCGCCGTACCGACCCGGGGTGGCTGGCCGACGCCTGGCAACGGGCCAGGGTGCTGATGGTGGACGGCGGCCGTACCCTGGTCGGCTCGGCCGGTGACAAGCCCGAGCTGGTCCTGTTCGGTCCGGACGCGGCTCGGGACAGCGGGCCGGGCGGCCGGTTCTTCCTCGGCGTCGAGCCGGACGGGGTACCGGTCTTCGCGGTCGACGCGCCGCTGCCGGAGCTCGTCGGCACCCGGCCGGCGAGCCTGCGCGAGGTCGGGCATCTGCTCAGCGACCGGGACGCCGGCCTGTTCACCACCGCCGTGGCGTTGGCGAACTGGCACGCCCGGCACCCGTACTCGTCGCTGACCGGTCTCTCCACGGTGGCCGGGGACGCGGGCTGGTCCCGGCGGGACGAGGCGGGCAACCAGCTCTGGCCGCGTACCGATCCGGCGATGATCGTGCTGGTGCACGACGGGGTCTCCGGCCCGGGCGGGCGGTGCCTGCTCGGCAACAACGCGGCCTGGCGGTCCGAGCGGGCCCTGCGCCGGTACTCCTGCCTGGCCGGCTACGTGGAGCCGGGCGAGTCGGCCGAGGACGCGGTGGTCCGGGAGGTCACCGAGGAGGTCGGCCTGGTCCCGCAGCACATCCGGTACGTCGCCAGCCAGGCCTGGCCGTTCCCAGGCTCGTTGATGCTGGGCTTCTTCGCCCTCGCCGACCCGGAGCAACCGATCCGGTTGGACGCGGCGGAGATCGCGCACGCGGGCTGGTTCGACCGGCGGGAGATCGCCGCCGTGCTGGCCGGGGAGGCGGTCGAGGTCGGCGACGGGCTGCGCCTGGGGTTGCCGCCGCCGTCGTCGATCGCGCTGTTCCTGATCCGCAGCTGGCTGGAGAACGCCCGCTAGTCTCCGGGGCCGCCCAGCATCTTGGCCCGCCCAGCATCTTGGCCGGCCCAGCATCGTGGCCCGTTCTGCATCGTGGCCCGCCCAGAATCTTGGCCCGCGACCGTCGTTGCCGCGACGATCACGGGCCAAGATCATAGGCCGTCGTTGCCGGGCCAGGCATGGTGCGTGGCGGGGGACGCCACCCGGCCGACGACGGTCGTCTAACCGAACCTCGACGGTGTGCCGAGATTGCTGGGGCGAGGCTCCCCGCCGGTCGGCGGGGCGAACCCGGCCGGGGCCGGCCCGTGGTGGTCGACGGGGAGGGCCGGCTCAGCGGCCCGGTCCCGGAACGGATTGTTGCGCTGTCGCCGGTCAGGCTCGCCCACCGGCACCACCTTGACCCGCTGCCGTCCGGATCGGACCGCGCCCACGCTGGACAGTGCCCGGGCGAGCAGCAGGGCGGCGTCCCGGTCCTCGGCGCGGACGATCTGGCGGCGCTGTTCCGGAGAGATCTGTTCGTCGCGGAGGCGCTCCCCCTGCGCCCAGGCGGCGGCCAGCTCGTCGTCTGCGGCGGCACGGATATCCGTGCGAACGATTAGAAACCGCATGGGTGTCTCCGAAGGCCGGTGACGGAACGATGATCCTGCGATTACCTAACGAAGTCATTGCGTGGAACTTCCACGTTCCTCTCGGTTATGTTCACCCATATTTGCCCGGTGGGCAAGTGAAACGCGCCGATTGGAGTAGTCGGTCGTCCGATCAGGTGACCGGAGCGCCACCCGACCGGTGGCCACGCGGCGGCACGGTGCCGGTTTACGCAGGTCGCAGCCCGTTCCCGCCCGGTTACGACAGGGCCGCCGGCTCCCGAGACGGAAGCCGGCGGCAACGGACTCTGTGTGCGACTCGTGTGTGTACGCCTCCCGGCTGCGGTGCCGGCCGGAACTACTGTTCGGTCAGCCGCCCCGCGCGGCGACTGCGCTGGCTGGGCGGCATCCCGGGATCGCGGCTCGTCGGCTTCCGCGGGGCCGACGAGCGCTGACCCGCCCGCTCGGTCAGCCAGATGATCGTCTCCTCCGGAGTGAGGGCCGCGGCCTGGAGCCAGTCGAAGACCCTCGAATAGGTGGCGATCTCCCTCGGCTCGGTCACCATCAGGTTGGTGGCCAGCCCCTCGATCGCCAGGGTCTCCGGATCCTGCGGCTCGGCGAAGCGGTAGAGCGAGAACCCGGTGTGCGGCAGGTACCAGGCCGCGATGGTCTGCTCGGTGGGCAGCACCTGGAGCGTCACGTTGGGCAGCCCGGCGAGCTTGCGCAACTGGATCAGTTGGGCGCGCAGTACCTCACGCGGGCCGGCCCGGCCGCCGAGCGCGGCCTCCTCGATCACCGCCGAGTAGCGGGGCGGCTCCGGCTCGCGGGTGAGCAGCGACTGCCGGGCCATCCGGGCGGCCACCTCGGTCTCGGCGTCCTCGGCGTCGGGGTCGTCCACCAACTGTCGTGAGGAGAGGATCCGCAGGTTGACGTACGCCTTCGTCTGCAGCAGGCCCGGCACGATCACCGGGCTGTACTCGCGGATCTCCGCGCAGCCGGCCTCCAGTTCGGCGTAGCCGCGCTGCCGTGGCGTCATGGTGGCGTAGGAGCGCAGCCAACCCCGGATGTCGCCGGCCTCGTTGGTGATCGCGGTCAGTTCGTCCCGCAACGCTCCGGTGACCTGGTAGAGATCCAGCAGGTCGAGGACATCGCGTAGGTCGGGTCGGCTGCGGCCGTTCTCCAGTCGGGACAGTTTGGAAGCCGACGCCCAGCCCACCGCCTCGATGACCTGGTCGCCGGTGAGCTTGGCGGACTCCCGCAGCTTGCGCAGTTCCGTGCCGAGCCTGCGCCGCCGCAGGATCGGGCTGGGTTGAGCAGGAGGCACTGGATCCTCGCTCTCGATCGCGTCGAGCCCGTCGCCGGGCAGGTGCGGACCGTCCAGGTCGCGCTCCTGGCGGTCCAGTATGCCGTTCGTACTTCACGGCGTGCCGTCGAATGGTAACGGCGTGTCTAAATGGAGGTGGCTTTCCGGAGCACCTCCGGCTGCCGCCGTCGGATAGCCGATCGAGTTTCGAGTGCGACCAGCTACCCCGCCACCATCGACTGCGACCATTTCTCACAACGACGACCGCGCCGTACGCCGCCCCCGAAACGCCCCTCATCAGTACGGCGAACAGCCGCCGCGGGCGACCCGGCGTCCGCGTCCACCCGTCGACGATGATCATGGAAATCCGGGTGCCCGCGGTCCCCGAGCGGCTCGCAGCCACCCCGAAGGGACCCCCTCGCATGCGAACCATCCTGCGTCACCCCGACTTCCGGCTGCTCTTCGCCGGTCTCGTCTTCAGCATTACGGCAGAGTCGATCATGTTGCTGGCGCTGGCCGTCTGGGTGAAGGACCTGACCGGTTCGGACGGCATGGCCGGCGCCACCATCTTCGCCATGGTCGCGCCGATGGCCCTGGCCCCGATCGTCGGCTGGGTGGTCGACCGGTTTCGCCGCCGGCCGTTCTTCCTGGTCGCCAACCTCGCCACCGCGGTGGTGCTCACCCCGCTGTTCCTGGTCCGGGACCGCGCCGACGTCTGGATCATCTACGTCGTGGGCGCCCTGTACGGGCTCTCCTACGTCGCCCTCGGCGCGACACTCAACGGGCTGATCAAGCAGATCGTCCCCGAGGAACTGATGGCCCAGGCGAACGGCGCGTTGCAGACCGTCAAACAGGGACTGCGGCTGGTCGGTCCGCTGGCCGGGGCGGCCCTCTACACCGGTGCCGGCGGCTGGACCCTGCCGACCGTCGGCATGCTCGGTTTCGTCGCCGCCGCCTGCGCGGTCTCCGCACTGCGGATCGCCGAGCGGAGTCCCGGCCCGGCCCAGCTCCGCTGGGCGACCGAGGTCGGTGCCGGGCTGCGGCACATGGTCGGCGAGCCGGCGCTGCGCCGGGCGGTCGTCGGCGGCGCACTGGCGGTACTGGTGATGGGGTTCAGCGAGTCACTGATCTTCGCGTACGTGGACCAGGGGCTGGGCCGGGAACCGGGCTTCGTCGGGGTACTGGTCACCGTGCAGGGCATCGGCGGGGTGCTCGGCGGACTCTCCTCCCCGGCCGTGGTACGCCGGTTCGGCGAGCTGGCCGCGCTGGCCGTCGGGGTGGCGCTCTTCGCGCCCGGCGCGCTGCTGCTGGCGTATCCGACGATGGGGCTGGCCTTCGTCGCCCTGGTACTGCTCGGCTTCGGCCTGCCGATCGCGTTCGTCGGGTTGAACACGCTGATCCAGCGCCGCACCCCGGGGGCGCTGCTCGGCCGGGTGACCGCCGCCGCCGAGGCGCTGATCAGCGGTCCGCAGGCGATCTCGATCGGCACCGGGGCACTGCTGGTCGGCTTCGTCGACTACCGGCTGCTCTTCGTGGTGATCGCGGTGGTGATGACGGTGGCGGCCGGATACCTCTGGGCGGGTCGAGGGCTCTCCGCGCCCTCCGCCACCGGTGCGGCGGCCCGGCCCGAGGCGTCCCCGGGTGTGCTGGCCCCCGACGTGATCCTCCCCGACATCCCGACCGTCGCCACCCCGGCCGTCCCCACTCCCACTCCGTCCGCCGCTCCGTCCGGCGGTGGGCCGGTGCCTGCTCCGTCCGGCGGCGGGCCGGGGTCACCGTCCGGCGGATCCCCGGGGGCGTTGCCGGCCCCGGGATCGAAGCTCCGCTGAGCGACGCGCGGGGCGGTGGGCCCGCGCCGGGCCCACCGCCGGTCCGGTCAGCTTCCGGCGAGCGCGGCCAGCTGCTTCTTGACGTCGACGATCGACGGGTTGGTCAGCGCCGTACCGTCGTCGAACCGTACCGTCGGCACGGTCTGGTTGCCGCCGTTGACGCTCATCACGTACTCCGCCGCGGCCGGGTCCTGCTCGATGTCCACCACGGTGTACGCGATGCCCTCCCGGTCGAGTTGCGACCTGAGGCGGTGGCAGTAGCCACACCAGGGCGTGGAATACATCGTCAACATCGTCGAGACCTCCGCGGTGGTCAGTCGTTACCAGCCAGGTCCGGCCGGCTCGGCCGGTCGGGCGCCGGATCGGACGGGTTTGCCGATCACACAGGCTAAAGGTGCAACGTCGGGAGGGGCTGCCATGATTCCTTACTGTGGTGGCTGACTCGCGCGTGGAACGGATCCTGGCCGGACTCGACCCGGAGCAGCGCACCGCGGTGACCGCTCCGGCCGGGCCGGTCTGCATCCTGGCCGGCGCCGGCACCGGCAAGACCCGGGCGATCACGCACCGGATCGCGTACCGGGTGACAGCCGGGGAGATCGCCGCCCGGCACGTGCTCGCGGTCACCTTCACCGCCCGGGCCGCCGCCGAGCTGCGGGCCCGACTCGGCGCGCTCGGCGTGCCGGGGGTGCAGGCGCGGACGTTCCACGGCGCCGCGCTGCGCCAGCTCCGGTACTTCGCGTCCCGGCTGCTCGCCGGTCGGGAGATGCCCGAGCTGCTGGACAGCAAGGTGAGGTTGGTCACCCTGGCCGCCGCCCGGGCCGGGCTGCGTGCCGACCGGGCCGCCGCGCGGGACCTGGCCGGCGAGATCGAGTGGGCCAAGTCGTCCCTGATCGAGCCGGGGGAGTACGTCGTCGCGGCGGCCAAGGCGCTGCGCGAGACCCCGCACGACCCGGCGCGGGTGGCCGAGGTCTACGCCGGGTACGAGAAGGTCAAACGGGCCAACGGTGTGATCGATTTCGAGGACATGCTCCGCGCCGCGGTGTGGGGGATCGAGGAGCATCCGGACGTCGCCGAGCAGATCCGCGCCCAGTACCGGCACTTCGTCGTCGACGAGTACCAGGACGTCAACCCGCTCCAGCAGCGTCTGCTCGACGCCTGGCTGGGCGGTCGGGACGACCTGACCGTGGTCGGCGACGCCAGCCAGACGATCTACTCGTTCACCGGTGCCACCTCGGCTTACCTGGTCGACTTTCCTCGACAGCACCGGGAGTCGGTGGTGATCCGGCTGGTCCGGGACTATCGCTCGACCCCGCAGGTGGTCGGGTTGGCCAACGCGGTGATCCGGCAGGCCCGGGGCGCCGAGGCACGACTGCGGCTGGAACTGGTCGGGCAGCGCCCGCCGGGCGCCGAGCCGGACCTGCGGATCTTCCCGGACGAGCCGGCCGAGGCCGCCGCCGTGGCGGTGCGCTGCCGGGACCTGATCGCCGCCGGCACGCCGGCCCGGGAGATCGCCGTGCTGTTTCGGACCAACGCGCAATCGGAGGCGTACGAGAAGGCGCTCGCCGAGGCGGAGGTGCCGTACCAGGTCCAGGGTGCCGAACGCTTCTTCGAGCGGACCGAGATCCGGCAGGCGCTTGTCGCGCTCCGCGCGGCGACCCGCTCGACGCCGGGAAACACGCCGCTGGTCCCGGCCGTGGTCGAGGCGCTGTCCGCGGTGGGCTGGGTACCCGATGCGCCCCCGCCGGGCGGCGCGGCCCGGGAGAGCTGGGAGGCGCTGGCCGCCCTGGTCCGACTCGCCGAGGAGTACGCGGCAAGCCCGGCGCTCCTGCCGATCGGCGAGGCCGCTACGAGCGCGGAACGGATTGCTGCGAGTGCGAGGAGTGAGCTTGCGAGCCCCGCAGTCGCGAGCGAACGGATTGCCGTGGTCGAGCGGTCGGTGACGCTGGCGGACTTCTGCGCCGAGCTGCGGCGGCGGGCGGCCGCGCAGCACGTGCCGACGGTCGACGGGGTGACGCTGGCCTCGCTGCACTCGGCTAAGGGGCTGGAGTGGGACGGGGTCTTCCTGGTCGGGCTCTCCGACGGCACGCTGCCGACGAGCTACGCGAAGACCGCCGAACAGCTGGAGGAGGAGCGCCGGCTGCTCTACGTCGGGGTGACCCGGGCCCGCGAGTGGCTCTGGCTGTCGTACGCCTCGGCGCGCTCGCCGGGTGGTCGCGCCCGGCGGCCGTGCCGGTTTCTGCCCCAGTTCGACCGTTCCGGCGGTGGGCGCACCGTCGAGGCGCCCGGGGGCAGTCGGAAACCCGACCGTCGGCGTAGCGTGGTCGTCTCCTGCCGGGTCTGCGGGGCGACCCTGCTGGCCGGCGCGGACCGCAAGCTCGGCCGCTGCGCGGACTGCCCGTCCGATCTGGACGAGGGACTCCTCGACCGGCTGCGCGACTGGCGGGCCCGGGTCGCCGGGGCGCAGAAGGTCCCTGCCTACGTGGTCTTCACCGACGCCACCCTGCTTGCGCTGGCCGAACGCCGGCCCAGCCGCCCGGCGGAGCTCCTGGCCATCGCCGGGATCGGTCCCCGCAAGGTCGCCCTGTACGGCGACGCGGTTCTCGCACTGGTCGACGGTGTGCGCGTCGACGACGTGCTGCTGGCGGAGGCGTCGACCGACTCCTGACGGCGGGCCGACCGAGTCGCCGCCGCGCTGGGCCGAGGAGCCGCCGACGGGTGTCGGAAGAAAGTTCCGCGATCTTGCCGTAATTCGTTTGCCCTCGTGCCCGGGGGAGGAATAGCCTCATGGCACACCTCGCGAGCGGCCGCCTTCAGGCTGTTCAAGAGGGGGATGAGTCCGATGTTGGCGACGAGCGAGAGTCAGGAGGTGGCCCCAATGGAGACGACCTATGTCACTCAGCGACCGTGGGCGCTGCCTGCTGCCCCAGCTCGAGTGTCAGAGGTCGGCGGCATGCTGATCACTGAACTCCTCCAGCGTTCGCAGGCGCACCAGGTCCTGGCCCAGGCCGAGCTGGTTCAGGCCCTCACGGCTGCTGAGCACCAGGGGACCAATGGATTCACGGGCAATGGCATCCGCGGCGGCGTCAAGCGGGTGGATGTCAGCGGGGCTCGACCTCGAGGGAGACCGGTCTAACACAGACCAGCCGGCTCACCTCGAGGCCGCGGACCCCGTCACCGGGATCCGCGGCCTCAGTCATTTCCGCACCAAAAGTAAGTCGGAACAGCGATCTACGAGATCGAAACGAGAGAGAGGTGACCGGGCGATGAGTCTGGCGTTGGCCCCCCTCGACGCGAACGTCGAGCTGGAGGCGAACATGCCCTGCCGGAAGTTCGACCCCGACCTGTGGTTCGCCGACTCGCCTGCCGAGCTGGAGCTGGCCAAGTCGCTCTGCGGGGACTGCCCGCTGCGCGTCGAGTGCCTCGCCGGTGCGGTCGAGCGGGCGGAGCCGTGGGGCGTCTGGGGCGGCGAGATCTTCGAGCGTGGCGCGGTCGTTCCGCGCAAGCGGCCCCGTGGTCGCCCGCGCAAGGAGGATGTCGCCCGTGACGCGGCGCTGCGGGTCGAGGCCCAGGCGCGGCTGGCGGCCAGTGGCCTTGCCGAGTCGCGCAGTGCGGTCCGGTTGGCGGCCTGACATGAACCCGATCCGTACGAACGCCGGTCTGCTGTCGGCGCCGGACACCGCGATGGCCGCGGTGTCGAAGAACATCACTGCCATGCCCATCCGAGACGGAGCCACCAAGATGCATCTCATCCACGAAGCGTTGTCGAGGGCTCGAATGCGCCTGCCTCAGGCCGGTCGCAGCACCACGAGCACTGAGGCAACCCGATCCGCCCGCAGCATCGCGCTGGAGGCCCGTCGCCGGGCCGCCCGCGAGCTGGGCAGCCTGTGAGTCGACGGCTTCGGCCGACGGCAGGTAACTAGATCTGACATCCAATGAGCCTTTTTCAACCTGAACCGCGCGGCGGTCATGCAGCGCGTCCGACCTTGCGGTCCGTCGGACCCAGGGGGAGGTTGAAAAGGTTCAATCGGCCGGGCCGGTCCCGGCGGAGGGTACGCCCGCCGCCGCGACCGGCCCGGCGTCGTCGCGCTGCAGGTCAGGCCACCGGGGCGAATCCCGGCAGCCAGCGTTCCACGATGCCCCGGTAGGGCGCCTTCGCCTCCAGTTGGCAGAGCACCCCGATCGAGCCGAGGGTCACCCGGTGGATCAGCAGGTACGACGGCGGCAGGTTGAGCTGCCGCGAGAGCTGGTACGCCGGGGAGCGCGGGTTGGCGAGCCGGGCCGCCTCGACCCGCAGCCACGCCCGGGTGAAGCGGAACTCCTCGACCGAGAGCGGTTGCAGGATCGGCATCAGGAAGTCGAGTACCGCCTGGGCGTCGATCGCGGCGTCGGCCGGAATGAAGCCCTCCTCGCGCAGCCCGGCCACCACCGCATCGGCGTCGCCGGCCAGGGCCAGCCGGACCAGCCGGCCTATCGGCTCCGGGTGCCCGCCGGGCAGCCGGGCGACCGCACCGAAGTCGATCACGCCGAGCCGTCCGTCCGGCAGCAGCCGGAAGTTGCCGGGGTGCGGGTCGGCGTGCAGCAGCCCGGCGCGCATCGGCGCCGAGAAGTGCAGGGTGGCCATCAGCCGGCCGGCCTGGTCCCGTTCGCTCTCGGACCCCGAGCTGATGATCGTCGACATCGGGGTGCCCTCGACCCAGTCCGTGACCAGTACCTGGGGTGTGGCCGCGACGACGCCGGGTACGAAGATCTCCGGATCGTCGGCGTACGCGGCGGCGAAGACCCGCTGCGACTCCGCCTCCAGTTCGTAGTCCAACTCCTCGCTGATCCGCTCACGCAACTCGCTGAGCAGCGGTTTGATGTCCAGGCCCGGCTGGATCGCCCGGAACATGGCACCGAGCCGGGAGAGCTGCTTCAGATCGGAGAGGAGCGCCGGCCCGGCGCCCGGGTACTGCACCTTGACCGCGACCGGCCGACCGGCCGGGGTCGGGACAGCCGTCTTGGTCGCCGCCTTCGCGCCGCGCCGCCGTACCGTCGGCGTGCTGGCGCCCTCGACCTTCCAGATCGCCCGGTGCACCTGGCCGATGCTCGCGGCGGCGGCCGGCTTGTCGTCGAACTCGACGAACAGCGACCGCCAGTCCGGCCCGAACTGCTCGGCCAGCACCTTGTGCACGCTGGCCGCCGGCAGTGGCGGGGCCGCCTCCTGGAGCTTGGTCAACGCCTGCCGGTACGGGGCGGCGACCTCCTCGGGCAGGGCCGCCTCGAACACCGACAGGGCCTGGCCGAACTTCATCGCTCCGCCCTTGAGCTGACCCAGCACGCTGAAGAGCTGTTCGGCGGTGCGTTGCTGGATCTCGTTGGAGATCACGTCGGAGGCGAGGCCGGTAACCCGCTTGCCGACGCCGAGGACCGTCCGGCCGGCGAAGCCGAGCGGCAGAGCGGCGAGCTTGGCGGTCCGGGAGACGGCACGGCGCGGGATGTCGGTCACCAGATCATTGTTACCGACTCGGCGAGATCCGGTCCGCCGTCGGCGGGTGGCTCCGGCCACGTACTCGTCGTCGCTGACCGGCCACGGCCGGTTCGGGGTGCCGGAATCCGCCCGGCCGTGCCCGCTCGTGCCCGGCTGCGACCCTCGGTCGGAATGGACCGGTTCGGGAGGCAGGTGCTGTTTCATGCCTGCGGGGCGGTTCCGTCGGTCCCCGGCTCCGGGGACCGGGGCGGGACGCGGCGGACGCGCCGGGGCGGCGTACCGCGGCGCCGTGCGGCGCAGCCGCAGGCCGGGTGCGGCGGCCAGGTGCGGCGGCGCAGCCTTCCGGCGCCGGTCACCTCGACCGCCCCGCCGACCGTCTCCGGGGTACCGCCGTCGAGGAAGGTGAGCACCTCGCCGACCGCGTAGCCGACCGCGGTGACCAGGGTCGAGGTGAGGCAGGGTTCCGGGCCGTCGCCGCCGGCCAGTTGGGCGGCGAGGCCGGGCCAGCCCGGGTCACGGTCCTGACGGTGCAGGTCGACGCAGTTGAGGCAGGGCGAGCCGGCGGCCCGGACCAGCGGGCCGACGACCGGGACCCCGTCGCGCATGGTCAGCAGCAGGTGCGCCTGCCGGTGCTGGGCGTAGCCGGCGGCGAGCAGGCCGGCGGGGCGGTCCGCCCCGACCTGGACCACCAGGTCGGCGTGACCGCGCCGGACGGGCCGGGTGGTGGTGCCGGGCGCGGACCGGGCGATCGCGTCCGCGACGGCGGCGGCGCTCGGCCGGCGTACGTCGGTGGCCAGCAGCACGCCGCCGGTGTCCGCCGGCCCGACCCGGCCGCCCAGGTCCGGATGCACCTGCCCGACGCCGGCCTGGGCCAGGGTCACCGCCACCGGGGCGGCGAGCCGGCCCTGACCGGTCACCACGATCCGGGCGGCCGCGCGCCGCCGAAGTAGTTGGGCCGGGGTGCCGGGCGAGTCTCGGCCGTGTAGCGCGAGCGCCGCCGCCTCGGCGGAGAGGCGCTGCCGGACCGGCTCGGCCAGGTCGGTGGGGAGCAGGGTGTGCGCGGCGACCACCAGGCCGGCGGCGCGGAGGGTGTCGATCAGCGTACGGACGTCGTCGCGGGAGACGTTGACCTTGGCGGCATGGTCCAGGACGGCCCGCTCGCTGCGGCTGCCGTCGAGCAGGTCGAGCAGCCGGGCGGCGGACGGGTTGGCGACCTCGAGCAGGACCGCGCGGCGGGGGTCGAGGCCGAGTTGCAGGGTGTGCCGGTCACGCCAGAGTCGGGCGAGGCCGGGCAGCAGGGTGGGACGGGGCAGCACGGTTCGGGTCATGGGGCGACACGCTGTCACCGCCCGGGTGCGCGACGGCAGCGGTTGTCCACAGCGGGTGGGCCGGGTGCACTGCTCTATCCACAGGATTTGGCGACTTATCCACAACCCATGGGTAACTGCTGTCGCGGCGCGGACATCACGGGGGGTGTCCGCAGGGCGACAGCGAAAGCGGGAAGGGGTGGCGCTCCGCCACCCCTTCCCGCAGTTCCGAGTACTTCTCGATGATCAGACCTTGGCCTTGCCGAGGATCCGGTTGACGGTCGTTCCGCAGACCGGGCACTTGCCCTTGGCCATGTTCATGCCTGTCTTGGAAACCTCGACGTTGCCCTCGAAGTCACGCTTCTCCTTGCACTTCACGCAGTAACCGTTGTAGGTCTGGGCCTTCTCGGCCACGGTGCCCTCCTCGTCTCATCCGCCGGCTCTCGCGAGCCTGGCGTGCGCCCGGCGGCGGGCGGCCACGTAGGCGCCAGCGCTGGGTTTCTCCGCGGTCACCGATGTGACCGCCGGTCCGCGGACCCTACCCAGATCTGGGCAGTTCCATGTCAGCGATCTGTCGACACTGTGAGGAAGCCGACGCCCAGAGTGTGCATGCCGGAATAGGTCGGATAAGTCAGTTTGGCAGGGACACGCCGGATGAACTGCGTCAGATCGGTGATCGAGGGCGTCTGGCGTGACCGGGGGATGATCCTTTACCGTTGCCTCCGGTGCTCCGCCGTACGCCCCCGGGAGGCCGAACCGGACCGATCATGGGTACGCAGACGATCACCGCAATGAATTTTTTCCGGACGGGTCACCGCCAACCGGTATTTTTCCGGCGGTCATCTGTGGGTTGACTCTTGCGGTGACCTGGTCAGTAAGCATTAGTTTTCCATCGTGAACGAAACCCGGGGCTGCGCGGGCCGCTAATGGCGGGGACGCGGAAGCCGGTCGTCGAGGTACGGCGCAGTCAGCGCCGGCGCCGGACGGTGTCCGCCTACCGGGACGGCGAGCGCGTCGTGGTCCTGATCCCCGACCAGTTCTCCCGGGCCGAGGAGACCGAGTGGGTGGACCGGATGCTCGCCCGGCTCGCCGCCCGCGAGGAGCGGCTCGGACGCTCCGACGAGGAGCTGCTGCTCCGGTCCCGCCGGCTGATCGACCGCTACCTCAGCGAGCACGGCCGGGCGGCGGTGCCGGCCAGCGTCCGGTGGGTGACGAACCAGAACGGCCGGTGGGGCTCCTGCACCCCGGCCGACCGGACCATCCGGATCTCGCACCGGATCCAGGAGATGCCGGACTGGGTGATCGACTACGTGCTGCTGCACGAGCTGGCCCACCTCGTCGTGCCCAGCCACAACGCGCGGTTCTGGGAGCTCGTCGGGCGCTATCCGAAGACGGAACGGGCCCGGGGCTACCTGGAGGGCGTCGCGGCGACCGCCGGCATCGTGCTGCCGGACTGAGCCGGCGCGGCGCTGACCAGCTCGGCCGAGCGGCGGGCACGGCGGCAAGCGCGGACCCGGCCCCGGACCGTACCCGGCGCGCCGCCGCCTTCCTCCGCCGTCCGGCGTACCGGATCCGGGGGGTCGGTAAGGTCGGCGGGTGACCCGCCGTCTGATCGTGCTGATGCTCGGACCCGTCGCCTGGGCCCCGCCCGACACCGACCCGGTCCGCTGGCGGTCCGCGCTCGCCGAGGACGTGGTCGACCTGCTCGCCACCCTGGCCGAGGTGGAGCCGGCGATCGCCGCCACCGCGCCCGACCGCCCGCTGGCCGACGCGATCGCCTGGCCCGGCATGCCGGTGTACGAGCTACCGGAGAACCGGGTCGGTGCCGCGCTGCACGCCGCGGCCCGGGACGGCTACGACCAGGCCGCCGCGCTGGTGTCCGACGTGCCCGACCTGCCCGGCCTGATCCTCGGCAAGCTGCTCCGTCCGCTGACCAGCCGTCCAGTCGCGGTCGCCCCGGCGACGAACCCCGGCCCCGGCCTGCTCGGCCTGGCGGCCCGGCTGCCCGCGCCGGAGTGGCTGCCGGAGCTGGACCTGGACACCGCCGACGTCGACCTGGTGCGCGCCGCGGCGCCACGACCGGCCGAGGTGGCGGTGGCGCCGGGCTGGCGCCGGCTCCGTACCCCGGCCGACGTCGCGACGCTCGACCCGGCGGTCGAGGGCTGGGACTCCACCCGGATCCTGCTCGGCGGCTGAGCCCGCCACCCCCGGGCGGCGCCGCTCACTCCGGGGTACGCCCCGACGAGTCCGGACCGGGCTCCCCGGAGTCGTCCCCGGCCCCGGTGTCGCCCGAGTCGTTCCCGGACCCGGTACCGCCGAAGTCGAAGTCGTCCAGGTCGCCGAGGTCGAGCTGGGACCGGGCGAAGGCTTCCGGATCGGCGAACTCCTCCTCGGCGGGGAGCAGGTCCGGGTGGCCCCAGAGCGCGTCCCGGCCGGCGATGCCCCGGTGCTCGGTCAGCGCCGCCCAGAGCGCGGCGGCCTCGCGCAGCCGGCGGGGTCGCAGCTCCAGCCCGACCAGCGCGGCGAAGGTCTGCTCGGCCGGACCACCGGCGGCCCGACGCCGCCGGAACGCCTCGGCGAGCCGGTTCACGTTCGGCAGCCGTTGGGCGGCGGCGGTGTCCACGACGTGGCACACCCAGCCCTCGACCAGGGCAAGCGTGGTCTCCAGCCGAGCCAGCGAGGCCTTCTGCGTCGGGGTGTCCTCCGGGGTGAAGATCCCCTCCACCGAGAGCGCCTGCATCGACTCCGGGTTCATCGGGTCGAGCCGGCCCATCGCCTCCTCGATCGCCTCCCGGTTCACGGTGATGCCGGTGGCGTACATCTCGACGGTGGTCAGCACATGGCCGCGCAGCCACGGTACGTGCTGGAAGAGGCGCTGGTGGGCGGCCTCGCGGAGGGCGACGTAGAGGCGTACCTCGTCCTCGGGGAGTTCGAGGCCCTCGCCGTACGCCCGGATGTTCGCCGGCAGCAGCGCGGCCGTGCCGGCCGGGCCGAGCGGCAGGCCGATGTCACCGGCCGAGAGCACCTCGGCGGCGAGCGAACCGAGGGCCTGCCCGAGCTGGCCGCCGAAGAGGGCCCCGCCCAGCGTGGTCAGCATCGACTGCATCGGGCCGAGCTGCGACCGGGCCTCCGGCGGCACCAGATCGCCCATCGCGGCCACCATCCGGCCGGCCACCGGGTCGCAGAGCTTCTTCCAGACGTCGAGCGTCCGGTAGATCCACTCGTTCCGGTTCCACGCCACGGAGGTCTGGATCCCGGAGGGGTGTGCCGAGGCCGGATCGAGCCAGAGGTCGGCCAGCCGGAGCGCCTCCTCCACGGCATTGCGCTCGTACGGCGTCACGGCCGGGTCGCCGGCCGAGGAGAGCTGGCTGGCCGCGACCTGGCGGGCCAGGTCCCAGTTGACCGGGCCGCTGCCCGGCGTGGCGAGCAGCTGCTGCAGCTGCGCCATGAACTGCTGCATCTGCTGCGGGTCGTTGGGGTCGGGCGGCTGGCCACCCGGCAGGGCGAAGCCGAACGGAATATCAGGCACCCGTCCACGGTACGCGCGCCGGAGGGTACGCCGCCCGCCCAGGTGTCACGCCACGGGCGAACCCGGGGCTCGCCGGCCGGCCCGAAGATGTCTTCCGGGTACGGCCGGCCCGAAGGTGCCTTCTGGGTACGCTTGTCGGCCATGAGACGTCGCGGTGTCACGGTCCTGCTCGGCGCGGTGCTCACCGCCCTGCTCAGCCTCGGCGTGCTCGCCGCCCCGATCCCGTACGTCGTGCTCGGTCCGGGACCGACCGTGGACACGCTGGGCCGGCAGGACGACAAAGAGGTGATCCAGGTGTCCGGCCGGGAGACCTCGACGTCGGCCGGACAACTCCGGCTGACCACGGTCGGCGTGCAGCCCGACGTCAAGCTGCTCTCCGCGATCGCCGGCTGGTTCTCCTCGGACGAGGCCGTGGTGCCGTACGAGTTGATCTACCCGCCGGGGCAGACCCAGCAGCAGGTGGAGGAGCGCAACGCGGAGGACTTCGCCGCCTCGCAGACCAGCGCCGAGACCGCGGCGCTGCGCGAACTCGGCTATCCGGTGGAGATCGTGGTCAAGTCCGTCGGCGCGGGTGCCCCGTCGGAGGGGATCCTCAAGGTGGGTGACGTGATCACCTCCGTCGACGGCAAGCCGGTGGTGGTCGCCAGCAGCCTCACCGACGTGATCCGGTCCCGTCCGGCCGGCTCCTCGCTGAGGATCGGCTACACCCGGGACGGCAAGCCGGCCACCGCGACGATCGTCAGCGCCGCCACCGGCAACGACCCGCCGCGGATCGGCGTGGAGATCGAGCAGCGGCAGCCGCACCCGTTCGAGTTGAAGATCGACCTCGGGGACATCGGCGGGCCGAGTGCCGGCCTGATGTTCGCGCTCGGCATCATCGACAAGATCCAGAGCGAGGATCTGACCGGCGGGAAGATCATCGCTGGCACCGGCACCATCAACGACCTGGGCGAGGTGGGCCCGATCGGCGGCATCCCGCAGAAGCTGGTCGGCGCGAAGAACGCGGGTGCCACGTACTTCCTGGTGCCCGCCGGCAACTGCGAGGAGGCTGTCCGCAACGCCCAGCCCGGGTTGCCGATGGCCCGGGTCGAAACCCTCGACGACGCGCTGAGCGCGCTGGAGGCGATCCGCGCCGGGGGCGAGCCGCCGAAGTGCTGAAGCACCGAGGGCCCGATGGGGGACCGGCCGGCCTCAGGAACACCCCGTAGTCTAGGTGCTCTGATCAGGTCCGGTCATTGCCGAAGGTGCGGAGCCAACAGTGGTCATGCGTAGCAGCCCCCTACCAAGAATGAGTCGACGCGGTCGCGTCACGGTCGGCGTACTCCTGGGGGTGTTCCTGCTCCTTACCCTGTTGGGCTGGGGCGTGCAGGCGTGGACCGACTGGCTCTGGTTCGACGAGGTGCAGTACACCCGGGTCTTCAGGGGGGTGCTGGTCACCCGGATCCTGCTCTTCGTCGTGATCGGTCTGGCCATGGCGCTGGTGGTCGGCGGCAACATGTGGCTGGCCTACCGGCTGCGGCCGGTGCTCCGGCCGAACTCGCCGGAGCAGGTGACCCTGGAGCGCTACCGGTCCGTGCTGGCACCCCGGATCGGCACCTGGCTGCTCGCGATCGGGACGATCGTCGGGCTCTTCGCCGGTCTCTCCGCACAGACCCGCTGGGGTCAGTGGATGCTCTTCCGCAACTCGCAGACCTTCGGCGTCGAGGACCCGGAATTCAAGATCGACATCGGGTTCTACGTCTTCCAGTTTCCGTTCCTGCGCTACCTGCTCGGCGTCGGCTTCACCGCCGTGGTGCTGGCCGTGATCGGCTCCCTGGCGATGCACTACATCTTCGGCGGGGTGCGGCTGCAGGGCGTCGGTGACCGGATGACCAGCGCCGCCCGGGCCCACCTGACCACACTGGTCGCGGTCTTCGTGCTGCTCAAGGCGCTGGCGTACGTGCTCGACCGGCGGGCGATGCTGCTGGAGTTCAACGAGGGCGTCGAGTTGTACGGCGCCGGCTACGCCGACGTCAACGCGCTGCTGCCGGCCAAGGAGATCCTGGCGTACATCTCGGTGGTGGTCGCGCTGGCGATCATCCTCTTCTCCAACGCCTTCATCCGGAACCTGGTCTGGCCCGGCATCTCGCTCGCCCTGCTCGGCATCTCGGCGGTGGCGATCGGCGGCATCTACCCGTGGGCGGTGCAGACCTTCGAGGTCAAGCCGAGCGTCAAGGACAAGGAAGCCGCGTACATCGAGCGGAGCATCATCGCCACCCGGGACTCGTTCGGCCTGGCCAACACGGTGGCGGCGCCGTACAACGCGGCGAACCTGAAGCCGCCGGAGTCGCTGGCCACCGACACCTCGGTGGTGCCGAACATCCGGCTGCTGGACCCGCAACTGGTCTCCGAGACCTACACCCAGCTCCAGCAGGTGCGAGGCTTCTACGACTTCGGCCCGAAGCTCGACATCGACCGTTACGAGGTCAACGGCGAGACCCAGGACTACATCGTCGGGATGCGGGAGATCAACTACCTGGAGCTGACCGAGCAGCAGAGCAACTGGATCAACCGGCACACCGTCTTCACCCACGGCTACGGCCTGGTCGGCGCCCCCGCCAACAAGGTGGTCTGCGGCGGACAGCCGTACTTCGTCTCCGGCTTCCTCGGTGAGCGCGCCGAGGAGGCGTGCTCGTCGTCGACCGAGACGATCCCGGCCACCCAGCCGCGGATCTACTACGGCGAGCAGATGGACGGCAGCGACTACGCGATCGTCGGGCAGACCGAGGGGAACAACCCGGTCGAGTTCGACCGGCCGACCGGCCGGGACGGTGGCGAGCAGTACTACACCTACACCGGCTCGGGCGGGGTCGAGATCGGCTCCTTCGGGCGCCGGCTGCTCTACGCGATCAAGGAGCAGGAGCCGAACTTCGTGCTCTCCGGGGCGGTCAACGACGCCTCCAAGCTGCTCTACGTGCGTAACCCCCGGGACCGGGTGGAGAAGGTCGCCCCGTTCCTCACCCTGGACGGCGACCCGTACCCGGCGGTGATCGAGGGGCGGATCAAGTGGATCGTCGACGGCTACACCACGGCGGCCACCTACCCGTACGCCGAGCAGGTGAACCTCCAGGAGGAGACCGCCGACGAGCTGACCGGGCTGGGCACCTTCGAACTCGCCCGGGAGAACATCAACTACATCCGGAACTCGGTGAAGGCGACCGTCGACGCGTACGACGGCACGGTGACGCTCTACCAGTTCGACGAGGCCGACCCGGTGCTGAAGGCCTGGAACAAGGCGTTCGGCGGTGACCTGGTGAAGCCGAGGTCGGAGATCCCGGCCGCCCTGGCGGCACACTTCCGCTACCCGGCCGACCTGTTCAAGGTGCAGCGCAACCTGCTGGCGAAGTTCCACGTCACGGACCCGTCCGAGTTCTTCTCCGGGCAGGACTTCTGGGAGGTGCCGAACGCGCCGGACGCGCCGGACTCCGGTGAGCGGCAGCCGCCGTACTACCTCTACACGAAGTTGCCGGGACAGGACGCGCCACGCTTCCAGCTCACCTCGGCGGTCACCCCGGCCGGCCGGCAGAACCTCGCCGCGCTGATCAGCGGGTCGTACCTGAACGGCCAGCCCCGGTTGGAGGTGCTGGAACTGCCCGACCAGACGGCGGTCTCCGGGCCGGTCCAGGTGCACCAGAAGATGACCAACGACGGGGACATCCGGCAGCAGCTCAACCTGCTCTCCTCGAACCAGGCCCAGGTGCAGTACGGCAACCTGCTCTCGCTGCCCTACGGCGACGGCATGCTCTACGTCGAACCGGTCTACGTGAAGAGCAACCAGACGAACGCCTATCCGCTGCTGCAACGGGTGCTGCTCTCCTACGGTGACGGCGGCCAGTACGTCGTACTCGCGAACAGCCTCGAAGAGGGCATCAAGCAGCTCGTCGAGCAGGGCAAGAAGGACGCCCCGACGACGCCGACGACGCCACCGCCACCCACCGACGGCGGCACCAACCCGACACCCGGCCCGACCACGCCACCACCGGCGGACGCCAGTCCACAGCTCACGCCGGAGCTGGCCGCCGCCGCGAGCAAGGTCCAGGCGGCGATCGTCGAGGTGAGGGCCGCCCAGACCGCCGGTGACTTCGAGCGGTACGGCCGGGCGCTGAAGGCGCTCGACGAGGCGATGACCGAGTTCCAGAACGCTCAGAAGGCGGCGGGTGGTAACCCGGCCCCGGCCGGCTCACCGGCGGCGAGCGGCGGTACGCCCAGCCCGCCGCCGTCCCCGAGCGGCTGACCAGGTCGTACCCGGCTGCCCGGCGGCGGCGGTACCGTCGCCGCCGGGCAGTTCGACCCCCGTTTTGCGGGGCGCGGGCGGTGTGCGCTAGTGTTAACGAGCCGACGCGGGGTGGAGCAGCTCGGTAGCTCGCTGGGCTCATAACCCAGAGGTCGCAGGTTCAAATCCTGTCCCCGCTACCAGGGAAAACGGCCCCTCGGAGATCATCCGAGGGGCCGTTTTGCGCACCCGGTCGCTACCTCGGTCGAAGACGGCTCCCCGACGCAACCGGCCCCTCCCGACCGCCTCCCGGCCCGTCCCGGTCGAGAACCGGTCACGCGCCCGGCAGCCACTGGCGAGCGGGCCCGCTCGGCGCTGAGGCCGCCCACCCACGTGCTCGAGCTGAGGCCGCCTACCCGCGTGCTTAACTGGTGGGTGATGTCGCTCAGTCCGCGTGAGGTCCAGCTGTTCGAGGGCTCCAGGGGCCGCCTGGAGGCGATCGCCTACCGCCTGCTCGGCTCGGCCGCCGACGCGGAGGACGCGGTTCAGGACACGTTCCTGCGCTGGCAGGCGGCCGACCGGGACCGGATCGAGACGCCCGAGGCGTGGCTGACGAAGGTACTCACCAACGTCTGCCGCAACCAGCTCACGTCGGCACGGTCCCGGCGCGAGAGGTACGTGGGGCCCTGGCTGCCGGAGCCGCTCCTCGCCGGGGACCGGATGCTCGGGCCGGCCGAGACCGCCGAGCAGCGGGAACTGGTCTCGATCGCGGTGCTCACCCTCCTGGAGCGGCTGTCGGCCAACGAGCGGGTGGTGTACGTACTGCGGGAGGCGTTCGGCTATCCGCACGCCGAGATCGCCCGGATCCTCGACCTCAGCGAGGCGAACTGTCAGCAGATCTACCGGCGGGCCAGGCAGCACGTCGCCGCCGGCCGGGTGCGGATGGAGATCGACGCCGCCGCCGCGAGGAAGATCGCCGACGAGTTCCTCGCCGCCGCGCTCAGCGGTGACACCGATCCGCTGGTCCGGCTGCTGACCGACGACGCGGTGAGCATGTCCGACGGCGGCGGCCGGATCCCGGCCCGGAGCACCCCGGTCGTCGGTGCGCTCGGCATCGCGCGATTCCTGCGGGGCCTGTTCGCGCCGACCGCCGCCAGGCGGGCCACCTTCGAGGCCCTGCTCGGTGGCGCCTTCACCGTGCACGTCACCGTCGTCAACGACGGCCCCGCCCTGCTGGCCGTGAGCGGTGATCGGGTGGTCGGCGTCATGTCGCTCGACGTCACCCCCGACGGTGTGGCCGCGATCCACACCCAGGCCAACCCCGACAAGCTAAAGCGGATCAGCAGGCAGTGGGCCGCGTCCGATCACCGGGAGTCACCCGGCATCGGCTGGTGACCGAGGTCTCAACCGGGTCCTGTCAGGGATCGCGTCGCCGTCCGGTTCAGGAGGCGAGCAGGCCACACCAGACAGGAGCGGAACATGAAGCACCGCATCGTCGTCCTCGGGGCCGGATATGCCGGGGCCCACGCCGCCGGACGGCTCGCCCGCCGGCTCCACTCCGACGACATCGAGATCACCCTGGTCAACGCCGACCCTGATTTCGTCGAGCGGGTCCGGTTGCACCAGCTCGCGGTCGGGCAGGACCTGCGGCGCCGCCCGCTGCGCGACGTCTTCGCGGGCACCGGCGTCGCGGTACGACCGGCGCGGGTCACCGCCGTCGATGTCGACCGCAGGACCGTCGAGGTAGTCGACGAGCATGGTACCGACGAGATCGATTACCACACCCTGGTCTACGCCCTCGGCAGCACCGTTGCCGACCACGGCGTCCCCGGTGTCGTCGAGCACGCCCACCACGTCGCCAGCCGGCCGGGCGCACTGCGGCTGCGCGAGCGGCTGCGTGAGCTTGCCGCGGGTGCGGCCGTACTGGTCGTCGGCGGCGGCCTCACCGGCATCGAGGCGGTCACCGAGATCGCCGAGACCAGGCCGGACCTCGACGTCTCGATCGCGGCCCGAGGCGGCGTCGGCGACTGGCTCGGCGACCGGGCCCGACGGCACCTGCGCACGGTTCTCGACCGGCTCGGCATCACCGTCCACGAGCACACGGACATCGTGCGGGTCGAGGAGACCGGCGTGCTCACCGGTTCCGCCGCGCGGATCCCGGCCCAGGTGACCGTCTGGACGGCGGGCTTCGCCACGCACCCGATCGCCGCCGCCAGCGCCCTGGCGGTCGCCGACTCCGGGCAGATCGTCGTCGACGCCACGATGCGCTCGGTCTCGCATCCCGACGTGTACGCGGTCGGCGACGCCGGGATCGCCGAGGGAGCCGGCGGCAGGCCACTGCGAATGTCGTGCGCCTCGGGGATCCCGATGGCCTGGAAGGCCGCCGACGCCATCGCGGCGCGGCTGACCGGCCGCAAGCTCCCCGGTAACACGATCGGCTACGTCCAGCAGTGCATCAGCCTCGGCCGGCACGACGGCATCATCCAGTTCGTGACCCCCGACGACCGGGCCAGGCCGGCCGCCCTTACCGGCCGGCAGGCCGCCCGGTACAAGGAGTTCATCTGCGCGAGTGCGGCCTGGAGCGTCTCCCACCCGACGATCATGCTGCCGACCCGCCGCCGCCGGGTCGCCGCGACCGTCGGGGCCGAGACCCAGCCGGCAACCGCCCGCTGAGCCGCCGCTGTTCGGCAGCGCCGGCCCGCCAGCCCAGCTGGCGGGCCGGTCTGCTTCTCCGGCAGATCTTGGGACGGCCGGGGGAGTTCGGTGATACTGCCACTGCCGGATCTGCCGGCCGGGACCGACGGGAGGCGGGCGATTTGTTGACCGGGGCCGTTCTGGGCGCCGCCGCGATGACCACCGGGCTGGTGGCCGGGGTGTTCACCCTGTACGCACACACGATCATGCCCGGGCTGGGCGGCACCGACGACCGTACGTTCGTCGGCGCGTTCCAGTCCCTCGACCGGTCGATCATCAACCCGTGGTTCATGTCCTGCTTCCTGGGAGCATTGGTGCTCACCGGGATCTCCGCCGCCCTGCACCTGCCGGCGGACGGGCACGGCGGACTGCCGTGGACCGCCGTCGCGTTCGTGCTCTACCTGGTGGTGGTCGTGATC
The DNA here is from genome assembly GCF_040120695.1 of Plantactinospora sp. B6F1. Taxonomy (NCBI): domain Bacteria; kingdom Bacillati; phylum Actinomycetota; class Actinomycetes; order Micromonosporales; family Micromonosporaceae; genus Plantactinospora; species Plantactinospora sp. B6F1. The sequence continues at coordinate 98,140 of NZ_JBEEAC010000013.1, forward strand.
ACCCTGGCGGTGAACGTGCCGCGCAACGACGCCATCAAGGCGGCCGGCGACCCGGACCAGATCGATGACCTCGCCGGAGTACGCCGGGATTTCGGCGAGGCGAGGTGGCGGGCGTGGAACCTGGTCCGCGTCGTACTCAGCCTCGCGGCGTTCGGCTGCCTGCTGGTCGCGCTCGTCAGGTACGGCGGCCGGGGCTGAGAGCGGGCGGGCGGTGATCGGCCGCGTTGCCGGCGGGACTTGCGAGTAGCCCCGAGGATGTAGCCATGGAGATTTTCCGGAACTGGTGGGTCCGCCTGAGCGCAGTGCTCGGTACGGCGGCGTTGACAGTGTTCGTGCCGGCGATGGCCTGGGCGTCGAGTGGACCCGGCGAGTTGGTGCTGGAGGCGGCCCGGGGGCGCCGGGCCCGGGGCAGCTTCGGCATCTGGGGACTGATCTGCTGCCTGATCGTGGTCGGCCTGATCGTGGCGATCCTGGTCTTCGTCATGCGCAACCGCAGGTCGGGAGGGAAGCGCTGAGCAGCCGCACCGGGTGACCCCGACCGGGGCGTCCGGACGGGACCCCTCCGCCGCCGGGAAACGGCGGACGGGGTCCTTATCCGGCGGCTCACCTGGTCAGCGCGGCGTTCGCCTGGTTGATGAAGGAGGCTGCGGCCGTACGCGGGGAAGCCCTGTCGAACTGGACGCTCTCCGCCGCCTGGATCAGCAGTTGCTTGACCGTGGCGTGTCCCTTCGGCGGCGGCACCGGGGCCGGTCCGAACTTCTCCGTCATGGTGGTCTCGAAGGCGACCGACTGCTTCATGCTCTCGTCGGTCAGCGACGCCTCCACGGCCCGCCGTACGTCCAGGTTGGCGCTGAGCCCTCGCTCGGTGCCGAGGATCTCGCCGGCCACGGTGTCGTTGACCAGGAAGTCGATGACGTGCACCACGGTGTCCGGATGGCGGGTACCCCGGAAGGCGGCCCAGTAGAGCGAGGCCCGGGCCCAGTGCGCCGCCGGGTCGCCCGGGTAGCTGACCACCCTGAGCTTGTCCTTGGTGAGCTTCTGCAACTCGGGTAGCTGGTTGGACCAGACGAACGAGGTCGCCGCCTGGCCGCTGCCCACCAGTTGCTTGGTCACGTCACCGCTGTTCGCCGGCTTGATCACCGGTGCCGGCGGGGCCGCACGGCGCTGCCGGGCCCTTGCCCACAGCTCGAACCAGCGGGTCAGGTCGCTCTCGGTGAAGCCCACCTGCCGGCCCCGGTAGAGCTCCTTGTCCTGCGAGCGCAGCCAGAGCCAGAGCGCCTTGTAGTCGGCGGACGGGTCCATGGTGCCGAAGACCTCGCCGTCGCTGCGCTCGGTGATCCGCTCGGCCCAGTCCAGGTAGTCCTGGTAGGACATCCCGATCTTCGGCTCCGGCAGGCCGAGCCGGTCGAGCAGGCTCTTGTTGTAGATCAGGCCGGGGGTGTTCTCCGCTGCCGCCGCGGCGACCGTACGGCCGGTCACCTGGCTGGACTGGGCGAGACCGGCGGGCAGCTTCCGCAGGTCCAGTACGTCGGTCCGGACATAGTCGGTCAGGTCCAGCAGGATGTCCCGCTGCGCGTACTCGGTGAGGTAGTTGTCGTCGATCTGGAAGATGTCCGGGGCGTTGCCGGCGGCGGCCTCGGTGGAGAGCCGGTCGAAGTAGCCGGCATTGCCCTGGTGGGTGAACTTGAAGGTGACGTCCGGATAGCGCTTGGTGTAGATCGCCAGCGCCTGTTTGGTCAACTCGGCCCGCCGGTCGCCGCCCCACCAGAAGACGGAGAGTTCGACCTTTTCGTTCTTTGGCGCGGCGTCCTCGGCGGTGCAACCGGAGAGCGCGGTGACGACGACGAGCAGTGCGGCACCCAGACGCCGGCCGAGTCGGCCGGCCGGAGGTCTTGGCGTCACGGGGGAGGGGAGGGGAAGAGGCACGACAACTCCTGACGACACCGGGTCAGCTGTGACGGCAACCGGATCATTTACACAGCCGACCTCGGCGGGTGTCAACGCCCGTACGGGCATGATCGTCCCAACCTCTGCCCGGAACAGCCCGGGTGACGGGTCCGGCCGGCGGCGGCCCGGCCGGCGCGGGCCGCACCGGGCCCGGATTGGCGACCGTGATGTACTTGGGCGCGTGGAACTGCTGCATTCGGGCAAGGTCCGGGACGTCTACGCCGACGGCGACGACCTGGTGCTGGTCGCCTCCGACCGGGTGTCGGTCTACGACGTGGCGCTGCCGACCCCGATCCCGGACAAGGGCAAACTGCTCACCGCGCTGTCACTCTGGTGGTTCGAGCAGCTCGCCGACCTGGTGCCGAACCACGTCATCTCGGCCACCGCCGTACCGGCGGAGTGGGCCGGGCGGGCGATCCGGGTCCGCCGGCTGGAGATGATCCCGGTCGAGTGTGTCGCCCGGGGCTACCTGACCGGTTCCGGTATCGAGGAGTACGAGAGGACCGGCGCCGTCTGTGGCGTACCGCTGCCCGCCGGGCTGGTGGAGGCGTCGATCCTGCCCGAGCCGATCTTCACCCCGACCACCAAGGCACCGCAGGGCGAGCACGACGAGGCGATCACCTTCGACGACGTGGTGGCCAAGGTCGGGACCGAGACCGCCGAGCGGCTCCGCGAGATCACCCTCACCGTCTACCGGCGCGGCGCCGAACTCGCCGCCGATCGGGGCATCCTGGTCGCCGACACCAAACTGGAGTTCGGCTGGGCGCCGGACGGCACGATGGTGCTCGCCGACGAGCTGCTCACCTCCGACTCGTCCCGGTTCTGGCCGGCCGACTCCTACCAGCCCGGCCGGGACCAGCTCTCGCTGAGCAAGCAGTTCGTCCGGGACTGGGCGGTCGGCACCGGCTGGGACAAGACCGGACCGGCCCCGGAGATGCCGCCGGAGGTCGTCGAGGCGGCCCGGGCCCGTTACGTCGAGGTGTACGAGCGGCTCACCGGCCGCCGCTGGTAACCGGCACCATGACCGGCGGCCCGGCGACGGGCGACGAACGGCCGGTGTGCGGGACGGTGAGCGGCGCGATCAGCCCGCCGGCGGTCAGGGCCAGCAGGGCCACACCGGGCAGCACCGCGAGGCCGTCCGCCGGATAGCTCGTGCCGGCCAGTGCGAAGAGCGGGGCCGAGAGGAATATCGAGACGAACACGGAGACGAAGACGAACGGCACGCTGGCGGGCAGGCCGGCGAGGGTGAGTCCGGTCCAGAGCACCACCGTGCGGCGGTTCGGCCGATGCCGGCGGAGCAGGGCCACCACGACCACCACCAGGGGTACGGCGAGCAGCACGCCGAAACTGGTCTTCCCGGGCTCGATCCCGGCGCCGGTGGCGGTACCGAACGCGGCGAGCACCATCGCCGGCAACGCGGCACCGGCCAGGAGCACGATCGGAGCCGACGGACGGTGCCGGGCGGTGCCGACGGCGAAGGCGGCCACCACGACGAGTAACACCGGGAGCAGGGCGGTTACCGCCGGCAGCCCGCCCGGCAGGAAGGGATGGTTGACCGCCGGGGTGCCCTGCAGCAGCGGCACCGGTGCGCAGCAGGCGGCGGCGACCGCGACGATCGCGAGCCGTCGCCGTACGACGTGCGGGGGAACTGCGGCGCCCCGCCGCCACGTCAGCCACCCGGCCAGGCCCAGTACGGCTACGCCCAGCCCCAGCGTGACCGCCAGGCCGACACCTTCTCCGGCGTCGGCCCGCTCCACCGCCCCGTCCATACCGAGCAGTACCGCGCCGGTGGCCGCCGCCAGCGGCAGCGCGGCGGAACGGTGCGCGAGCGCGGCGAGCAAACCGAGCGCCGCCAGCAGGATGGCCGCCCAGCGCAGTTCGGCGACCCAGAGGAAAAGTTCACCGTCCCCGCCCGGCATCGGGGCGGTCGCCGCCACCACCGGCATCCGGGGGGTGAGCACCGCCACCGTGTACGCCCAGCAGCCGAGCCCACCCGCCAGCCCGACCAGTCCGGCGACCCGGGCCCCGGCCAGCCAGGTGGGACTCTCTCGGATGGACGGTGTCAGGTCGGCGGCGGCATCGGACTGCGGGGAGATCACGGCGCCAGCCTAGTTGTCGACGCCCGCCGATGGAGCCCACCCGAGCCGCTCGCCGTCCAGGGCGAACGCGAAGCCGAGCGGCCCGGGGCCGAGGGTGCGCAGGATCACCGGTTCGGTCGCACCACCGGCGGCCCAGAGCTGGATCCCAACCAGCTCCTCGCCCACCTCGCCGACCTGGCGCCGAACCACGTCATCTCGGCCACCGCCGTACCGGCGGAGTGGGCCGGGCGGGCGATCCGGGTCCGCCGGCTGGAGATGATCCCGGTCGAGTGCGTCGCCCGGGGCTACCTGCCCCGGGGCAGCACCGTGGCTCGCCCCGGGCGACCCATGCATCCACCGGCCCGGGTACCCCGGCACTGATGGTCGGTGCCGGGGTACCCGTGGTCCGTGCCGGGGTACCCGCCCGGTCCGTCAGCCCAGGCTGTCCTGCCGGCTTTCCCGTACCCGGTAGGTGTACAGGTTCGGGTCGGCCGAGATCTGCGCTTCGGTGTACTTGACGGTGTCCCAGCCCTTCCGCGAGTAGAGCCGGGTCTGGTCGGCGTAGTAGCGCGAGTTCGGGTTGGCCGACTGCGAGTACGTCAGGATCTGTCGTCCCGACGGGCCGTTCCGGCCGAACTCGACGGCCATGACGAACGACGCCCCGTAGGTGACCTTCGGATAGCCGACGCCGGCCACCAACCCGGTGTTGATCGCGTTGAAGATCCCGGAACTACCCGGCCCACCGTGGATCGGAATCCGTTCGGCACCCCGTGGCTCGGTCTGTACCGCACCGAGCGGTGCGTCCAACGGGATGCCGGCCAGCCGCTGCACCGCGTCGGCCAGCGCGGTCAGGACCCTGGGGTCGTCCTTCGCGAGGACCCTTGGGGTGTTGACCGGATCGGTCGCCACGAACGGGTCCTGGAACAGCAGGCCGCGGCTGCGACTGAACTCGTTGAACAGGTGGGCGCCGCGGCTGTCCAGGTCGACTCGGAGGTCCCAGGCCCGCAGCGCGGGGCAGGCCGCGGTCAGGTCCACGGTGGCGCCGTCCGACGCCGTGGCGCTCGGGTTCTCCGTGCAGAGCGCGACCAAGTCGTCGCGGACCAGCTCTCCGCCGTAGACCCGGTTGCCGAATTGGACCTCCCAGAGGTTCCCGGTGGTGAATCTGGTGCCGGACAGGCCGTCGGTGCCGGCGAGCCGCTGCCGCACCTGGAGCACCCCGAGCCGGGTACGCGGGCTACGCGGTGTCTGCTCACTGCCGATGATCCGTGGGTAGCCGGTCAGCGGATGGTCCGGGTTGGCCAGCCAGTGGCTGTCGTTGGAGTTGGTGACGTAGTCGGTGCGGATCAGCACCGGCAGCCGCGCCGGGCCGAGGATTCCGGGTACCGCCGCGTCGGGGTCGGCACCCAGCCCGCAGGCCGCCGTCGCCCCGTCGAGCACCGCCTCGCCGCTGGCCGCGTACCGGGCCTGGAACTGCTCCGGAATGCACCTGGTGGCGAGTTCGTCGGTGACCCGGGGGACGACCGAGTGGTCTCCGTACAGCGCATCCCCGGCCGCGTCGGCCGCGATGATGTTGACCCAGGGCAGGAACTGGTAGCGGTCGAGGACCGCCTTCGCCGCCCGGACCGTGCCGGCCCGCCCGAGCTGTACCCAGCCGTCAAGCGCGCGGGCGTTGCCGGCGTTGACGTCGGTGATCGCGTACGCGGTGCTGGTCGTCCAGGGGAAGGCGTGGGTGGCGACGACCGGGCCGAAGCGGGTGTCGTAGAACGTGTGGGTCACGGGTTTCGTGCCACCGTTCGACGTCGGCACCCGGACCGTCACGGTGCGTCGGGTCATCTTCTCCCGGCGACCGTCGACAAGGTACGACGTCGGGTCGCCGGGCGCCAGCCTCAGCTCGTGCCAGACGTACCGACGGGCGGTCGAGACGGTGTGGCTCCAGCCCATCGTGGCGTTGTGCCCGATTTGGACGATCGGATCGCCGAGCAACGCCGCCCCCTCGACGTCGTACACCCCCGGGACCTTCAGGTGCACCCGGTAGAACCGGTCGGGGCCGTCCCAGGGGAAGTGCGGGTTGGCGAGGAGCATCCCGCCGCCGCTGACCGTCGCCGTGCCGCCCAGCCCGTAGGCGTTGCTGCCCAGCCCACCAGCGTTTCCGGCCGAGTCGCCAGCGTTTCCGGCCGAGCCGTCGGGTGCTTCACCGGAGTTGGGGGCGCTCGCGCCCGGCCCGCCGATGCTGGCGCCGGTGCTGGTGGTGGCGGCACCCGGTGCCGGGGGTTTCGTTTCGACGAGTGGACCGACCCACTCCAGGGTGCCGGACCGGATCATGTTGGCCCAGTTGGTACGCCAGAGGTCGAGCTCGCTGATCTGCCGTACCCAGGGCTTGTCCCGGCACTGCGGATCGGTCAGCCTGGCCACCCCGGTCCTGCGCAGGTAGTTGTTGTAGCCGGCGGCGAAGCCACGGACGAGGCCGCGGACCTGCGGTGACGGCGCGGACACGCCGTTGGGTGAGCCGACGAGCAACCCTTCGGCGACCTTCTCCTCCTTGGCCTTCTGGAAGAACAGGTCGCTGGCCACGTTCGCGTCGGTGCCACCGAAGTACCGTGACCTGGTGGCATTGACGGTGACCACCTTCTCGGCGATCGCACAGATGTTGTCCTCGGCCTGTACGTAGCCAGCCCCGAAGCCCAGGCTGCCGAAGTTGGCGGCGGTGATGTGCGGTACGCCGTACGACGCGCGGCGGATCTCGGCGGAGTACCTGCCGGCGGATTCGGTCGTCCCGGCGTGGGCCGGTGCCGAGCCGGCGACGAGTCCGGCAGTGAGCAGGGCAACGGCGGCGATCGTGGCGGTGCGTGCACGGGGAGGGTGCGTCCTGGGTTCGCCGGGTGGTCGTGCGACATGTGGGCTGTCTTCGCCTGTCATGGCAACAAACTAGGCAGGACGCCACCGGTCGGGCATCAGCCTGGAGAGGTCATTCGGTGGATGTACGGCAGTAGTCCTCCTGGCACCCTCGTTCGTTTCTTCCCAGAAGAAAGTAAGGAGCGCCCAGAGGATTGACTCGCCCCAAGACGATCTTTAGCGTCACCCAGCGAAGGCCTTCCAGCGGGTACGGACGACCCGTCCCGCTGCCCCCGACGCCGATCGTTCACCTACGCAGCCGTCCAGCGCAGCTGGTGTCTGAGCATCCGATGCCGCCACCCGATCCGTGGCGGAGACCCGGTTGACCCACGTGTGAATCTGCGGACCGACGTGCCGAGTCGGGATCGGACCGACGTGCCGCCGTACACCTTCGTCTCCACCTCCTGGAACCACGGCCCGACGGACATCCTGGTCCGGGTCTCGCTGATCGGCGTCAACGGCGTGCGGTTGGGAACCTGGGTCGACGACCTGGGCATCCTCTGCCACACCTGAGTCGCGGACGCGTTCCCACACAGTCGGGGGGCGCCCCTGCCGGGGGCGGCACCCCGCCGTCGGTCGACTGTCGAGCTGCCCCGTCTGTGCGCCCGGTCCATGTCCAAAGGAGTGCAGGAGCGCGTACAGAGGCCGGACGAGTAGGTGTCTCGATGATTCAATGGTCCCCGACGTGATCGCGGGAACACCGTCCGTTGGGGCAGGAATGACCGACCACGAGCAGTTCGCGAGGGTGACCCCGGGCGCCCGCTTCCGTGGCATCGTGCCGGACGGGCCTATCACCGTCCTGGCCTCGCAGCCGGTCGGCGCAACTGCGCTGAAGATCACTTACGAGTTCGGGGATGGGCAGGTCGGGCAACGCCTGCTCTACGCGAGCGAGGTGTCGGCGCTGCGGGCCGACGCGTCCGCTTCGCAGGGCCGCGCGTTCGACGCTGACGCTGCGGCCTTCCGGCTCGCCGCCGAGGCGCTGCGGATCAGGATGGCCGGCCTCTTCGACCCGATGCTCGCGGTGCACACGAGCGAGCTGGAGCCGTTGCCGCACCAGATCCGGGCGGTGTACGGCGAGATGCTGCCGCGTACGCCGCTGCGCTTCCTGCTCGCCGACGATCCCGGCGCGGGTAAGACCATCATGGCCGGGCTCTACGTCAAGGAACTCCTGCTGCGGGGAGACGCACTCCGGTGCCTGATCGTCGCCCCAGGTGGGTTGGTGGAGCAGTGGCAGGACGAGCTGCTGGACAAGTTCGGCCTCCGGTTCGACCTGTTGACCAGGGACCTGGCCGAGGCGAACGTGGCCGGGAGCGTCTTCGACCGGTACCCGATGCTGATTGCCCGGATGGACCAGCTTTCCCGGTCGGACGAGCTGCTGGCGCTGCTGGAGCGCAGCGAGTGGGATCTGGTCGTCGTTGACGAGGCGCACCGGATGTCCGCGCACTATTTCGGGCGGGAGCTGAAGACGACCCGGCGCTACGACCTGGGCCGGCTGCTCGGCCGGCAGACCCGACACCTGCTGTTGATGACGGCCACTCCGCACGCGGGCAAGGAGGAGGACTTCCAGCTCTTCCTGGCGCTATTGGACCAGGACCGGTTCGAGGGGCGCTACCGGGCCGGTGCGCACAGTCTGGACACCGGCGGCGTGATGCGGCGGATGGTCAAGGAGGAGCTGCTGCGTTTCGACGGCACGGCCCTCTTTCCGGAGCGGCGCGCGTCGACGGTGCCGTACCCGTTGTCACCGGGCGAGCAGCGGCTCTACGACGAGGTGACCGCGTATGTGCGTGGCGAGTGGAACCGGGTGGACGCGCTCCGGCAGGCCGGCGAGGGTGGCCGGGGAAACACGGTCGGGTTCGCGCTGACGGTGCTGCAACGCCGGCTCGCGTCCAGCCCGGAGGCGATCTGGCGATCGCTGGAGCGCCGCCGCAGGCGGTTGGAAAGCCGTCGGCAGGAGGTGGTGGACGGGAGGGCGCCGGAGCCGCTCGCCGGGCGGCGGTTCGCGGGGTTGATCGCCGGCAGTGGTCCGGAGCAGCTCGACGCCAACCTGGACGACCTCGACGCCGACGAGCTGGAGACGTTCGAGGGCGACGTGGTCGACGCGGCGAGCGCGGCGCGCACCATCGCCGAGCTGGACCAGGAGATCGCCGCCCTGGAGGAGTTGGCGGCGCTGGCCTGTCGGGTACGCAACTCCGGCGACGACCGCAAGTGGGGTGAACTGCGGGAACTGCTGCTCGATCCGGCGGCGATGCGGGACGCGAGCGGTCGGCTGCGCAAGCTGATCATCTTCACCGAGCATCGGGACACCCTCGGCTATCTCGTCGAGCGGATCGGCGGGCTGATCGGCCCGGACGCGGTGCTCGCGATCCACGGCGGGGTACGCCGGCAGGACCGGCGGCACATCCAGGAGGCGTTCACCCACGACCGGGACCGGGCCGTACTGGTGGCCACCGATGCGGCCGGTGAGGGCCTGAACCTGCAATGTGCCAACCTCATGGTCAACTACGACCTGCCGTGGAACCCGAACCGGATCGAGCAGCGGTTCGGCCGGATCCACCGGATCGGCCAGACCGAGGTCTGTCACCTGTGGAACCTGGTCGCCCGGGACACCCGCGAGGGTGCGGTCTTCCTCCGGCTGCTCGGCAAGCTGGAGGAGCAGCGCCGGGCGCTCGGCACCGACAAGGTCTTCGACGTGCTCGGCGAGGCGTTCGACGGGCAGCCGCTGCGTGAGCTGTTGGTCGAGGCGCTGCGCTACGGCGACCGCCCGGAACGGCGTGAGTGGCTGACGAAGGTGATCGACGCCCGGGTCGGCGACGGCCTGGCCGCGCTGCTGGCGGAGCGGGCACTGCACCGGGACCTCTTCTCGCTCGCCGACCTCGAAGCGGTCCGCCGGCAGATGGAGGAGGCGCGGGCGCGCCGGCTCCAGCCGTACTTCATCGAGGCGTTCTTCCTCCGGGCGTTCGCCGAGGCGGGCGGCCGGATCAACCGGCGGGAGGCCGGCCGGTGGGAGGTGACCCACGTGCCGGCGGCGTTGCGCGACCGGCCCGGGCCGCGTGGCGGCGGTACGACTGGTGTCGCCGGCACGACGGGTCCGACGGGGGTGGCGGTGCCGATGTTGCGCCGCTACGAGCGGGTCTGCTTCGACCGGGAGCAGATCCGGCAGCCGGGGCGGTCCCAGGCCGAGCTGCTAGCGCCGGGGCATCCGTTGCTCGACGTCGTGGTGACGGCGACCATCGAGCGGTACGGGGCACTGCTGCGACAGGGTGCGCTCCTGGTCGACGAACGGGACGGCGACGACCAGCCCCGGCTGCTGGTGGCGCTCACCCAGCGGTTGACCGACGGGCACACTCCCGCGCGTACCGTCTCCGAGCGGTTCGAGTTCGTGGAGTTGAGCGGCAGCGGGGCCGCCCGCTCGGCCGGGGTGGCGCCTTATCTGGACTACCGTCCGCTCGGTGGGGACGAGTCGGCGTTGCTGGCGCCGGTCGTGGAGGCCGGCTGGTGGGTGGAGGGTGCCGAGGAGTCGGCGGTGGCGTGGGCCGTCGAGCACGGCATGGCCGAGCACCTGGCCGAGGTGCGCGAGCGGATCGGTCTGCTGGTGCGGCGGACCCGCGAGCAGGTCACCCAGCGACTCACCCAGGAGATCAACTACTGGTACGGCGAGGAGGGGCGGCTTGCCGCCGCGATCGGCGCCGGACGGCAGGTGACGATGCGCCCGGAGACGGCCCGGCGGCGGGCGGAGGAGCTGGAGCGGCGGCTGGAACGGCGTACCGCCGAACTGGACCGCGACGGCGCGGTGATGCCGCAGCCGCCGACGCTGGCCGGGGTGGCACTGGTCGTGCCGCAGGGGTTGCTCGACCGGCTGGCCGGTCGGGGCGACCCGGCCGGCCATGCGACGGACCCGGCGGTGGTGGACGAGCGGGCGGTGGCGGCGGTGCTCGCCGCCGAACGGGCGCTGGGCCGCGCGGCGGACCGGATGCCGCACAACAATCCGGGGTACGACGTGCGCAGCCGTGACCCGGGCAGCGGTGAGCGGATCGACATCGAGGTGAAGGGCCGGGTGGCCGGGGCGACGGACTTCTTCGTCTCCCGGACCCAGGTGTTCCACGCGAAGAACGTTGGGCCGGCGTACCGGCTGGCCCTGGTGTCGGTGGATCCGACGCGTGGCCCGGAGCACGACGAGGTGCGTTACCTGGCGAATCCGTTCCTCGGCGCCGACTTCGGCGACTTCGAGTCGACCGGGATCACCGGCGACTGGGCCGACAACTGGGCACGAGCCCGCCCGCCCTGGTGAGCCGCCGTTGCTCTACTGCTGTCCCCCCGCTCGTAGTTCGGCCACGCTGACCCCGAGACCGGACCGTTCGAGGCGGTTCAGCACGTCATCGAAGCTGCCCGGAGGGTTGCGCCACGAGTCCGCGATCTGTTGCACGGCTGCGAAGACCATGCTCCGGTCCAGGCTGATTTGGTCACGGACGAACTCGTCGGGTGACTTGGGTTCCACGTCCCAGGCGCGCAGCTCGTCAGCCGGGAAGTGGCGAAGGTTGGCCGTGACGATGAGCTGGGCACGAGCCCGGATGGCGGCGGCGAGTACGTGGCGGTCGTCGGGGTCGGGCAGTTTCAGGGCGTCAACGAGAGGTTCGTAGCCGGTGACCTTCCAGTCCCGGACAGCCTTTCCCATCAGGGTCCGGGTCCTGACCAGTCTGATCTCGTCGAGATCCGGACGGTCCCTGCGGAGAGCGAGGAACATCTCGTCGAGAATCTGCTCGGTCCACTTGGCATCGACGAGACCTGACTGCGCGATCCGGATCAGCAGATCCCGCAGAGTGCTTGGATAGAGCACGCTGGCGTCGTAGACGGCGACGAAGGTCATGGCTCAGGTCAGATCCATCTCTTGCGCCAGCTGGGTCAGCTCGTCGGCGGCCTTCCGGCGCCGAGCATCATCTCGGTGCTTGTACGCCAGGAGGGACCCTGCGAGGACCCGGCGGTGTGTCCCTACCTTGCGGTACTCGATCTCGCCGGCCTCCAGCAGACCGATCAGGTAGGGCCGCGACACGTTGAGGAGCTGGGCCGCCTGCTGGGTCGTCAGCTCCGCATGGGCGGGCACGACCGAGACACTGTGGCCGTTCGCCATGTGTGCGAGAACGCGGGCGAGCAGCTCGATCGCCCCCCGGGGCACGACAAGCTGTTCGGCCTCGTCGTCATCGACCAGTCGAACGGTGGCGGCGTCATCTTGATGCGTACGCAGGTATGCCTGCACCTGGCTGAGGGCCTCGGCAGCCACCTCGACCGACTGCGGATCCGGGGTGACTGGGTTTACGGCAAGGTTCATGATCACCTCCCGAGGTTATCGTAGCCGCAATATCCGCAATAAGCGTAGCAACCGAACCGCGAGCTGTGATGTTCTCAGCCAGGTTGGCGGAGTCGGGCGGTCCAGTGGGTGGGGTTGGCACGGTGCTCGACCAGGGTCGCCGGGCTTCGCACTCCTCCTCGATCAGTCTGACCGCTCCGTAGAGATTGGCGAGGTCGCTGTCGTACTCGCTGTCGGCCGGGTCAGGAGCGGCTCAGCGTTTTGCTGGCCCAGCAAAATCGCGGATTCAGGCAAAATCTCGCGCCTCGGATCGAGTTCATGCAGATTGGCGGAGCCGCGCGGTCCAGTAGGTGAGGTCGGCGCGGTGCTCGACCAGGGTGACCGGGGCGCCGCACTCCTCCTCGATCAACTTGGCCGCCTCGTAGAGATTGGCGACGTCGTAGTCGTACTCGCTGTCGAGGTAGAGCTTGAGCCCGGCATCCTCGCGGGCGTGCCCGAGCGCCTCAGCCTGGTCCGGCGGCACCAGCAGAACCGTGTAGCGGGCTGCCTCGGCCTCGGCGCCGAGGCTCGGTGCCTCGCCGGCAGGTCGTGGCCGAAACCGCTCCAGCACCGACGTGATCGGCCCTGGACTGTCCGCCGAGTCGTACGCCTTGATTGTCGTCGACATCAGAGCATCATCTCCCGAGTATCACAACAACAAGTTCAGAATCGCATCGTTGCTATCCACTCTCGCTGTGTGCTTAGATCAAGTCAAGGGTTACCCGCATGGAGGTATCGATGCCTGACCCCGAGCTACCGACGATCGTGGGACGTGGGCTGGCCGGTGAGCTGCGCCGATTGCGTCAAACCAAGAAACTCAGCGTCCGGGCAGTGGCGACCCAGCTCGACTGGCAGGGCTCCAAACTCTCCCGGATGGAGACCGGCCAGCAGCGAATCCGCGTGGCGGACCTTGCTTCGTTGCTGGTCATCTACGGTGTGACCGGTGCCGAGCGGAAGCGACTGCTGGCGATGGCCGAGCGATCCGGCGAGCCGGGTTGGTGGGAGACGTACGGGGCTGGGCTCACCCCATGGTCGCGGACTCTCCTCCAGTTGGAGACTGACGCGAGCGCGATCTTCAACTTCGAGCCGCTGCTTGTGCCGGGTCTACTCCAGACCCCCGACTACACCCGAGCCGTGATGAAGGCATGCGGTGTGCCGGATGAGAGCGCCCAGCTTCGGGTCGCGGCACGGCTAGGTCGGCAAGCGTTGTTGACCCAAGACGAGCCGCCGACCCTGCACGTCATCGTCGACGAAGGTGCTCTGCGGCGGGTGGTCGGCAGTCCCTGGGTCATGGCCAGGCAACTGCGGCACCTGATCGAGGCTTCGGCTCGGCCGCGAGTCACCATCCACCTCGTGCCGCTGGCCGTCGGCGGTTACACCGGGTTAGACGGGCCGTTCATGATCCTCGACTTCGATCGGCACAAGCCGGTGGTTCATCTTGAGCAGAAGATGGCATCCATGTTCTTGGAGGACGCTGAGCAGGTGACGTTCTTCCGTCGGCAGGTGGATAGGCTGGTCGACGTTGCCCTTGATCCCACCGAGTCGCTGCGGCTTCTTGGGCAGATCGCGTTGGAGCACGAACGGGAGTAAAACGGCGATGACCTCGACAGACTCGACGGGCATGGTGTGGCGCAAATCCAGCCGGAGCGGCTCGGATACCAACTGTGTCGAGGTAGCCGAGTTACCGCTGTTGGTGGCGGTCCGTGACTCGAAGGACCCGGACGGCCCAACCTTGATCTTCTCGCGGCGCTCCTGGTCGGATTTGATGGCGCTACTTCAGTCGGCAATCTGACAATCCGCTGACCTGTCGCTCAGGTACTGACTCAAGCCCTCGGGGACGGCCAATCTGGTGCCGGTGCCTTGATCAGTCCTTATGCCCGTACGGGCCACTCGCCAGTCACCCGTTGACGTTGTTGATCATCCTTGTGACCAGGCGCCCATAGCGCGCGAGCGCTTGCCATACGGTCCGCTTTCTCCCTTGTCGCCTTCTTCGTCCAACGTGTAGCGTCGCAATCTTCGTGAATGCGAAGGCGCGCCTGGCCATCGATCACAACTGGATAGGCGGTCGCGCTCCTGACCTCGGAAGACGCAGCTGGGGAGTGCCGTGACCGAAGTTCGCAAGCGGAAGTTGATCGAGGTATCGCTGCCGTTGGAAGTGATCAACAAGGAGTCCGCCCGGGAGAAGTCGATCCGACACGGGCACCCGTCAACTCTGCATCTCTGGTGGGCTCGCCGGCCGCTCGCTGCCTGCCGTGCCGTGCTGTTTGCCCAGCTCGTAGATGATCCGTCATCCGATCCGACCCTGTCGGAAGAAGATCAAATTCTGGAGCGCAAGAGGCTGCACAACCTCATCGAGCGCCTGGTCGTCTGGGAGAACGCGAACGACGAAGGGCTGCTTGCGGAGGCCCGAGCGGAGATCTGGAAGTCGTGTGACGGCAACCCGCCGCCGATCCTGGACCCGTTCGCCGGGGGTGGCTCGATCCCCTTGGAGGCCCAGCGGCTCGGCCTGGAAGCGCACGCCTCCGACCTCAACCCGGTAGCCGTTTTGATCAACAAGGCCCTGATCGAAATCCCGCCGAAGTGGGCGGGACAACCGCCGGTGTTCCCGGGGGCGGCCTCCTCCCGGATTGGTGGCTGGCCGGGCGCGACCGGCCTTGCCGAGGACGTGCGTCGTTACGGACAATGGATGCGGGACGAGGCCGAGAAACGCATCGGCCACCTCTACCCGAAGGCGACGCTGCCAGACGGCACCAAGGCCACCGTCATTGCCTGGATCTGGGCTCGTACCGTCCGCTGCCCCAACCCGGCCTGCCGAATCGAGATGCCGCTCGTCCGCTCATGGTGGCTCGGCAAGAAGAAGGGCAAAGAGGCGTACGTCGTCCCGTCCGTCGTGGACGGCAAGGTGGCCTTTTCGATCGGCCACGACGGGGCGAAGGCCCCGACGAAGGAGAACGACGGCACGGTCACCCGGACGGGTGCCGTCTGCATCGGCTGTGCCGAACCGGTGCCGCTCACGTACGTACGCTCCGAGGGCAAGGCTAAACGCATCGACGCCCAGCTCATGGCCATCGTTGCCGAAGGAACCCGCCGGCGCATCTACCTCCCACCGGACGAGAAACACGTCGGCGTCGCTGACGTAGACCGCCCAGCATCGGTCCCCTCAACTTACCTTCCCGAAAACCCGCGCTGGTTTTCGCCGCCATTATTCGGTTTTGCGAAGCATGAGGAGCTGTTCACTAGCCGTCAGCTGTCCTTGCTTTTGCTTCTTGTCAGTTTGATTGCGTTACTGCGGAAGCGCGTCGTGGCAGACTCGCTTGAGTCTGGCCTTCAAGATTCGGATGCGCAAGCTCGCGCGATGGCTATCGTGCACTACCTTGCATTCGGTGTCAGTCGCCTGGCCGACTACGGATCTACCTGCTCGACTTGGATGCCTGACCCAAAAAATGAGGGCCTCCGGAATACATTCGCGAGACAGGCGGTTCCGATGGCTTGGGATTACGCTGAGGCAAACCCCTTTAGTTCATCCTCGGGCAATTGGGAATTCATGATTCGTGGTATTGTACGAGTACTGCATGGAGTCCCTGGAAGGGGCTCGTCTAAAGTGTTGCAAGCGGATTCGAAGGTTCGATCATATAGCGGAGTGGCGATTTCTACCGACCCGCCTTACTATGACAATATTGGATACGCCGATCTCTCCGACTACTTCTATGTTTGGCTTCGGCAGACCCTTCGTGATCAGTATCCAGAGCTGATGAATACCGTCTTGTCCCCCAAGGTGGAAGAGATGATCGCAGATCCTTCCCGGCGGGGCAGCAAAAAAGGAGCGGAGGACTTTTTCCGAGCGAGCTTCGATTCGGCATTTAATGTCATCCGCAGGGAAGCTATTCCCGACTTCCCGATTACTCTATTCTATGCATTCAAGCAAACCGAAGACGATCGAGTAGTTGGTGCTGCTTCTACTGGCTGGGAAACCTTCCTGGAGGGTCTAGTTCGATCTGGATGGCATGTAACTGCGACCTGGCCCATGCGTACGGAAAGGTCGGGGAGAACTGTCGGAATCGGCAGTAATGCACTTGCTTCGTCTGTGGTGTTGTCGTGCCGACCTCGTGTAGATATTGCCGGGAATGCCGATCGACGCGGACTGATTGCTGCCTTGCGAAGTCAGTTGCCAGATGCACTTAAAAAACTCCAGCAAGGAAACATCGCTCCCGTCGACCTTGCGCAGGCGGCGATCGGCCCCGGGATGGCGGTGTTCAGTGGCTATGCCCAGGTGACCGAGCCGGACGGCACCCCGATGCGGGTACGGACGGCACTCGCGCTGATCAACCAGGTGCTCGCCGAGGTGCTGACCGAGCAGGAAGGCGACCTGGACGCCGACAGCCGGTTCGCGCTCAAGTGGTTCGAGCAGTACAGCTGGGACGAGGGGCCGTTCGGGACCGCCGAGACGCTGGCCAAGGCGATGAACACAAGCGTGGCCGGGCTGGAGCGGGCCGGGATCTTCCGGGCGCGGGCCGGCAAGGCGCGGCTGATCATGCCGGAGGAGCTGCCGGACGACTACAGCCCGGTCGACGACGACCGGGTCAGCGTCTGGGAGGTCGTGCTGCACCTGGTGAAGCGCCTCGACACCCAGGGGATCGACGCGACGGCCCGGTTCATGGCCGATGCCGCTGCCAGTCTCGGCGACCTGGACGCGGTCAAGGAGCTTGCCTACCTGCTCTTCGCGATCTGTGAGCGGCGCAAGTGGGCCAGACAGGCGTTGCGGTTCAACAACCTGGTGAGCATGTGGACCGACCTCGGCAACGCCGCCCGCGCGATGCCTGTGGTCCGGCGCGAGCAGGCCGAGTTCGACTTCGACGCGCTGTCCTGACCCGCCCCACCCCAACGACAGCCATCCCGATACCCGTACGACGACGGCAAGGACTCCCTCCCATGGCCATCAGCCACCGTGACCGGGTCAACCGCGCCTTCGAACTCTTTGCCGAGGGTGCCACCCCATTCATCGACGAGCACATGACCGCCCACATGCGGGCCGCCAATGACGACTGGGCTACCGTGATCGCCGCTCGGGACGAGCAGCGGCACGGTCGGCGCACCACCATCAACAAGTCGGATCCGCAGGTGCAGATCCGGATGCTGCTGGAGGAGTGGCGGGCGTTCAGCCGCGTCCTCGGGCAGAGCCACCGCAATCTTGCCGGCCTGCTCAAGGATGCCCGCAACAAGCTCGCCCACCACGAGACGTTCAGCGCCGACGAAACCTATCGGGCGCTCGACACCATCGAGTTGCTGTTGCAGGCGATGGGGGCGGCCGAGCAGGCCGAGGCGGTCCGCCGGGGCAAGGTCGAGCACCAGCGCGCGGTCTATGCCGAGGAGACCCGGCGGGACACCAAGACGAGCATCGCCAAGCTGGTCGAAGGGGTCGACGTCAAGTCGTGGCGCAAGGTCATCGTGCCGCACCAGGACGTCCGGGACAACGCGTTCCACGCCGCCGAGTTCGCCGCCGACCTGTGGCAGGTCGCGCACGGCGACACGGCCGGCGACGAGTACGCCGAACCGGTCGAGTTCTTCCGGCGCACCTATCTCACCGAAGGGCTGCGGGACCTGCTGGACCGGGCGGTGCGGCGGGTCTCCGGGGACGCCAACGCCAGCCCGGTGGTCAACCTGCAGACCAACTTCGGTGGCGGCAAGACCCACTCGATGCTGGCGCTCTACCACGTCTTCTCCGGCCGGCCGCTCACCGCGTACCCACAGGATGTGCAGGAGCTGCTCGCGGGCCGTGACCTGACCGAGCTGGGTGACCGGGTGCGGCGGGTGGTCCTGGTCGGCAACCGGCTCGCCGCGCACGGGTTGCCGGCCAAGCCGGACGGCACCCGGATCAACACCCTCTGGGGCGAGCTGGCCTGGCAGCTCGGCGGGCGACCGGCGTACGACAGCATCGTCGACTCCGACGCCAGCCGGACCAACCCCGGGGCGGCGCTGACCGAGCTGATCGCCGCCTACGCACCCTGCGTGATCCTGATCGACGAGTGGGTGGCCTACGCCCGCGAGCTGTTCGGCCGGGACGACCTGGCCGGCGGCACCTTCGAAACCCAGTTCACCTTCGCGCAGACCCTCACCGAGGCGGTCGCGGCGGTGCCCGGCGCGCTGCTGGTCGTCTCCATCCCGGCCTCGCACCGCCCCGAGGACTCGCACCGCTCCACCGACCTGGAGGTCGGCGGCCCCAACGGCCAGGCGGCGCTCAACCGGCTCCAGCACGTCGTGCGCCGACTCGCCGACAACTGGCGACCGGCCAGCGCCGAGGAGTCGTTCGAGATCGTCCGGCGGCGGCTCTTCGAAACTCCGAACGGGGACGCGCTGCGCGACATCGCCGCCGTCGCCCACCAGTTCACCCGCTTCTATCACCAGCACAAGGGCGAGTTTCCCAGCGGCTGCTCGGAGCGGGACTACGAGCAGCGGATCAGGGCCGCCTATCCGATCCACCCGGAACTGTTCGACCGGCTCTACGGCGACTGGTCCACACTGGACCGATTCCAGCGCACCCGGGGCGTGCTCCGGCTGATGAGCAAGGTGATCCACACGCTCTGGATCTCCGGTGACGCCGGGCCGCTGATCATGCCGGGCAGCGTGCCGCTGGATGTCTCCGCACCCCGCGACGAGCTGACACAATATCTGGAGGACGCCTGGAAACCGATCCTCGACAAGGATGTGGACGCCCCGCAGGCGACGCCGGCCGCCATCGACGCCACCCGCCCCGCCTTCCAGCAGCGGGCCCTCACCCAGCGGATCGCCCGGACGATCTTCCTCGGCTCGGCGCCCACCATCAAGAGCGGGCACAAGGGCATCGACCAGCAGCGGATCTGGCTCGGCGTGGCGATCCCCGGCGATGTCGTCGGCAACTTCGGTTCCGCACTGCACCTGCTCGGCGAGCGCGCCACCTACCTGTACAGCGACCGGGGTCGCTGGTGGTACGACGTGCAGGAGTCGGTGGCCCGCACCGCCGCCGACATCGCCGACCGGCTACGGGAACGCCCGGAGGAGGCGTGGGCGCTGATCGTCCGCCGGCTCCGCAAGGAACAGGCCAGCCCCGGTGACTTCGTCCGGCTGCACGCCGCTCCCGAGAACAGCGCCGACATCCCCGACGACCCGGAAGCCCGGCTGGTCGTGCTGCACCCGCGCCACACGCACACCCGGGGCGCGACCGACTCGGACGCGATCGGCTTCGCCCGCAACGCGCTGGACACCCGGGGCACCGGGCAGCGGGTCAATCGGAACATGCTTGTCTTCCTCGCCCCCGACCACAAGCGGGTGGCCGAGTTGGAGACCGCCGCCCGGCAGTTCATCGCCTGGGACCAGATCCAGACCACCTGGGAGGAACGCAACCTCGACCCGGCCCAGCGCAAACTCGCCGAAACCCGCCGCGCCGAAGCCGACCACGCGGTGAATCTGCGCATCCCGGAGACCTACACCCACGCCCTGGTGCCGGTGCAACCGCAGCCGGACCGGCCGGTGCAGTGGGAGACCGTCCGGGCCGAAGGCTCCACCGCCGGGCTCGGACCCCGGACCAGCGCCAAACTGCGCCAGTCCGACCTGCTGCGAGTGCAACACGGGGTACGCAACATCCGGCTGGACCTGGAAGACCCGAAACGTCTCGCCGCGCTCTGGGAACGCGGGCACATAAGCGTCGGCGAACTGTGGGCGCTGTACTGCAAGTATCCGTACCTGGCGCGGCTGCGTAACCGGCAGGTACTCGACACCGCCGTCCGCTCGGTGCTGGACGAGATCGCCTGGACGGTCGCCGGATTCGCGCTGGCCGCCGGCTACGACGACACCGACGGGCGCTATCTGGACCTGACCCTGCCGCACGAGGACGGCTTCGGCCAGGTCGTCGACTCGACGCTTATCGTCGACGCCGGGCGGGCGCGGGCGCAGCGGGACCTGGAGAACACCGAGCGGCAGGCCGAGGAAGCCCGTCGGCAGGGCGTCCCGGTCGATGTGGTCGCGCCGGGCGTCACGTACCTGCCGAGCGGCGGTGGACCCGAGCCGGCCGCGCCGATCGACCGGCCGGCGGCGCAGCAGCGACCGAAGCGGTTCTTCGGCGTCTACCAGGTCGACCCCAATCCGCTGCGCCGGATGAAGCTGCTCACCGATCTGGACCGGGAGGTGTTGCAGCACCTGGCGGCAGACCCGGGCGTCGCACTGACCATCTCGGTGGAGATCACCGCGACGAACTCGTCGGGATTCACTGAGGACCGTGTGCGTACCGTCCGGGAAAACGCCCGTGCACTAAGGTTCGAGCAGGCCGAGTTCGAAGACGAATGATCAATTACATCCCTCACCGTGGAGGCAGTGCCCCCGTGCATGTCGAACGAACCGAGCGGTCTATCGGCGAGTTGATCGACCAGATCTCCAGCGCGGAGATCCGGCTGCCGGAGATCCAGCGGGAATACGTCTGGAAGCCGACCCAGGTCGCCAAGTTGATGGACTCGATCTATCGGGGCTATCCCTTCGGATCACTGCTGTTCTGGCAGACCGACGACATGCCGGAGACCAGGTCGATGGCGGTGACCGGGCTGGAAACCCGGCCGGCCCGCCCACCGCTCTTCCTGCTCGACGGTCAGCAGCGGCTCACCTCGCTGCATCGGGTCTTCACCGATCATCCCGAGGCGCAGATCGTCTTCCACGTCGAGGGCGAGCGCTTTCAGAACCAGAGCGCAGCCACCCGGCGGGACTCGAAATGGATCAAGGTGCACGACGTGCTCGACCCCGAGGCGAGCATGTTGAGGATCACCAAACAGATGCTCGACGCGGGTGCCACGCTTCCCGATCATGAAATCGAGCGGCGGCTCAGCAAGGTCAAGCAGTTGCGCAACGGGCGCTTCGCAATGGAGGTGCTCAAAGGCTTCCCGTACGACGAGGTCGCGGAAATCTTCGTCCGGGTGAACAGCGGCGGCCGGCGCCTGGGCACCCTCGACCTCGCCATGGCCACCCTATCCACCCGGTGGACCGGCGTGCTGGCCAAACTGGAGCAGGAGGCCGACTACTGGCGGTCGCAGGGCTACGGCGGCATCGACGTTAACTTTCTCTCCCGGGCCTTGGCCGGTGTGGTGCTCGGCCGAGGTCTCTCCGCCTACTCGCACAGCCGGCTGCGGCAGGCCAAGGACGTCGAACTGGAGCAGGGCTGGACGGTGGTCCAACGCGGTCTGCGCCGGCTGGTGCCACTGCTGCGCTCCCAACTCCGGCTGATCCGATCCGAACCGCTGCCCTCGCTGGTGGTCCTGATCCCCCTCGTGGTCCTGCTCGGCCGGCCCGACGAGGAGCCGACCGACCGGGACACCATCAACGGCATCCTCTACTGGCTGCTGATCGCCACCGTGCGGACGCGGTACAGCGGCTCCACGGACACCCGGCTCAGTCAGGACATCCAGGCCGCCGAGAAGGGCGCCGGGGCGGTCCGGGCACTGCTGGAGAACCTGGATGTCGTGCACTCCCGGGTCGAGGTGACCGAGCGGGCGCTGTTGGGCCGCACCAAGGAGAGCCCGTACTTCTTCCTCAGCCTGCTCGTCGCCCAGCTCAACGACGCCCGCGACTGGTGGTACGGCGGCGAGATCCTGCCCGGGGTGGACAGCGAGCGCGGCATCGAGCAGCACCACATCCACCCGGCGGCCATCCTTGTTGACGACTACGAGAAGACTGAGATCAACGACCTGACGAACCTGGTCTTCATCTCCGGTAAGGCCAACAAGAAGATCGCCGGGCGGTCGCCGGTCGACTACTTCCCCGAACTGTCCAAGGACGAGTTGGCCGCCCACCTCGTGCCGCTCGACGAAAGTCTGTGGCACCCGGGCGCGTATCGGGACTTCCTCGCCGCCCGTCGAAGCCTGCTGGCCCGGGCGATGAACGACCTGCTCGACCGGTTCCGTCCAGGGTGGCTTGACGCGGCAGTGGCCGTACCCAGCGACTCCACGACCGGCTTCTCCCTCGATCTCGCGCTCTACGAGAGTCCGTGGGAGGACGGGCGGATGATCTTCATTGCCGCCGGGAAGGGGATCAACTGGTCTGGTTCGGCCCGGATGGCCGACCTGGAGAACGCGATCGAGTCGGCCCGGATCGCCGGCCTCGACAGCGACCTGGAACTGGCCGGTGAGTCGGTGCCGGTGCGGATAGCCGAGGACTCCGTCGAGGTGCCGATCGGGCCGTTCCTGGTCGTCGGTAGCCCGGAGGAGTGGCGATCGGTACTCGACCGGGAGCGGGCCAGTGCCCGTCCGATGTCCGCCATCCCTGAGGTCCCGTCCGTCCCCTGGGCCGGCGAACGCACCCGTTTCCCGGTGACGAACACCGAATGACGGCGATCAAGCAGACAGCGCGACGAGAGGGAGACGTGGTGGCGCAGGCGTGGATCGTCCGGGCCGGGCGGGACGACGACTACGAAGAGACGATCTTCAAACACGACGTCATCTCGATCGGATGGCCGGCCGCGGGCGATCTGACGTCCCGCCCCAACCAACAGGACGTCAAGGACATCGTCCGGGCCAACTACCCGGAGGTGGAACCGAGATCCGCGGACGCGTACGCGATCCAACTGTTCGCGTTCCGGAGCCGCATGCAGCCAGGGGACCTCGTGCTCCTGCTCCGACGGACCAGCCCCGACGTGGCGGTCGGCTGGGTAACCGGCCCGTACCAGTACCGCACAGATCTCGGGCGGACGATGCGGCACGTGCGGTCGGTGAACTGGGTGCGGACCGATCTCCCTCGATCGGTGTTGGCGACCGAGCTACTGAACCTACCCGCGCTGGCCACGATTTTCCGGGTCAACCAGCCCGACGTCGTGGAACGGATGCGCCGGCTGCTCGGCGGGACAAATCCCGAAGTGCCGGACGTCGCCGAACAGCCGGTGACCGCGCAGGAGTCGGGGCCGTTCGTCAACCTCCAGCGGAACCTGAACTACGCCCGGAATCTGGCGACTGCGGGGCAGCATCTGGCGCAGCTCAAAGTGCGGGCGTTCGAGGTGGACGACGTGTTCCGGGCAGCCTGGGTGCAGGCGGTCGCGGCGTTGGACCACTGGGTGCGTCAGGAGATTCGGGACCGGATGCGCCGGCTCGCGGGCCAGCCCGACGCAGCCGAGAAGTTCAAGGGCTTCGCCGGCTTCCCGATGACCCTCGGGCTGTTCCAGCGGGTCCAGCAGGGTGAACTCACCCTCGCCGACGCACTTGACCGGCAGTTGCGCCAGACGCACGGCCACCTGACATACCAGAACCCGGACAAGATCCGGGACGGGTTCGCCATGGTGGCGAACGCCAAGGGGTTGTGGGATCGGGCGGCGCGGGTGCTCAGCGAGCAGGCCGGCGACGGTGTCAAGATCTCCGGCACCGAGGTGCAGCAACAGCTTCGGGAGATTGTCCGCCGACGGCACAAGATCGCCCACGAGTACGACGAGGATCCTGACAACGCCCCGAAGAAGCGTCCGATCGACGCGGCGGCCACGACGCAGACAATCGACTGGATCGAACAGTTGGCCGGAGCCATGGTGGCCGTACTCGACCAGGAGTAGCCCAGTCCCGCGTCGGGACCGCCTATCCTTGGCATGGCGGGAGACGAACTGTCGTCGCCGTATGCTTGGCTTCCGGCATGGGACACCCGGTCATGTTCGACGAGTCAGACCCGATGCTGCGCCGGGTACGGTCGCTCGCGCTGGCCTTCCCGGACGCGGCCGAGAAGATTTCCCACGGCCGTCCGGCCTTCTACACCACCAAGGTCTTCGCCTACTACGGCGGTTCCGTCAAGGTCGACGGCGGGTACCGGCAGCACGATCAGTCGGTGATCGTCCTGGCCGACCCGGACGAGCGCGAGGCGCTGCTGACCGAGGCGCACTGCTACCTGCCGATGTACCTGGGCGCGTACGGCTGGATCGGGGTGGACCTCACCGACGGCACCGACTGGGACGAGATCGGCGAGCTTCTGGACGCCAGCTACCGGCGTACGGCCGGACCACGCCGGGTCGCCGCGCTCGACCGCAGTCCGCCCCGTTAATCCTCGTCCTCGGCCCAGTCCAGGGTGCGGGTTACCGCCTTGCGCCAGTTGCGTAGTTCGCGGTCCCGGTGCGCCGGGTCCATCGCGGGCGTCCAGTCGGCGTCCTGGCGCCACTGCGCGCGCAGCGTCGCCAGGTCCGGCCAGAAGCCGACCGCCAGGCCGGCGGCGTACGCGGCACCGAGGCAGGTGGTCTCGCTGACCGTCGGCCGGACCACCGGTACGTCGAGCACGTCGGCGAGGAACTGCATCAGCAGGTTGTTGGCGGTCATCCCACCGTCGACCCGGAGCCGGCGCAGCGTCACGTCCGATTCGGCGTTCATCGCGTCGACCACCTCGCGGGTCTGCCAGGCGCTCGCCTCCAGCACGGCCCGGGCCAGGTGGCCCTTGGTGACGTAGCCGGTCAGCCCGGCGATGACGCCCCGGGCGTCGCTGCGCCAGTGCGGAGCGAAGAGCCCGGAGAAGGCAGGTACGACGTAGCAGCCGCCGTTGTCCTCGACGGTCCGGGCCAGTTCCTCGACCTCCGGCGCGCTGGAGATCAGCCCGAGGTTGTCCCGTAGCCACTGCACCAGCGACCCGGTGACCGCGATCGCCCCCTCCAGGGCGTACGTCGCCGGCTGGTCCCCGATCCGGTAGCCGACCGTGCTGAGCAGCCCGTGTCGGGAGGCGACCGGACTCTCACCGGTGTTGAGCAGCAGAAAGCTGCCGGTGCCGTACGTGCACTTCGCCTCGCCGGGCTGGAAGCAGGTCTGCCCGAACAGTGCCGCCTGCTGGTCGCCGAGCGCGCTGGCCACCGGCACGCCGGCCAACGACCCGACGCTCCCGCTCCTGGCGAGGCCGTCGGCGGTGCCGTAGACCTCCGCCGACGAGCGGATCTCCGGCAGCATCCCGGCCGGGATGCCGAGCACGTCGAGGATCTCCGGATCCCAGTCGAGGGTGCGCAGGTCCATCAGCAGGGTCCGGCTGGCGTTGGTCACGTCGGTGACGTGTCGTCCGGTGAGTTTCCAGATCAGCCAGCTGTCCATGGTGCCGAAGAGCACCTCGCCGCGGGCGGCCCGGTCCCGCAGCCCGTCGACGTTGTCGAGCAGCCAGCGCAGCTTCGGTCCGGAGAAGTAGGTGGCCAGCCGCAGCCCGGTGCGCTCCCGGATGCGCTGCTCGCCATAGTCGGCATCGAGCCGGCGCAGCAGCGGCGCGGTACGGGTGTCCTGCCAGACGATGGCGTGGTGCACGGGCCGGCCGGTGGCCCGGTCCCACACCACCGTGGTCTCCCGCTGGTTGGTGATGCCGATCGCGGCGAGTCGGTCGGCGCCGATCCCCGCCGTGGCCAGCGCCTCCGGCACCACCTGGCAGACGGCGGCCCAGATCTCCTCGGCGTCGTGCTCGACCCAGCCCGGTCGGGGAAAGATCTGCCGGTGCTCCCGCTGGGCCATCGACATGATGCCGCCGGAGTCGTCGAAGACGATGCAGCGGGACGAGGTGGTGCCCTGATCGATCGCGGCGACGAACTGACCGGTCATGCGGAGCACCGTACTCGGCCCCGCAGCCGCAGTCACCCGGCGGCGGGGCCGGGGGCGTTCAGGTGGGCGCTGATCCGCACGGTGGTGCCGTCCGGGCCGCTGCGGACCAGCATCTCGTCGCTGAGCTGCCGGGCCAGCCAGAGCCCCCAGCCGCCGGCGACCTCCGGCAGGGGGCGCCGGCGCTCGTCGAGCCGGTCGGGCCCGATGCCGGCCCCGGTGTCGGAGACGAGGCAGTAGAGCACTTCCCCGGTACGCCACAGCCGCAGCCAGCCCCGCCCGCCGCCGTGCCGTACCGCGTTGGTCATCAGCTCGTTGATGGCGAGCACGAAATCGTCCAGCCGCGCGCCGCCCAGACCGGCCGCCTTGGCGCAGTCGGTGACGGTGTGTCGGATCTCGGTCACCCGGTCGCCGTCGAAGGTCTCGGCGATCAGGGGCGGAGACCCGCCGGAGGCGACAGCGGTGGGCGCGAGGGGATCTATGTCGCTCATGGTCGTCCCACCGCTGGTCGTCGAGTCCTTTCGTGGCTTTCCCACCCTACGTCAGGGTATGTAGCTGCGCATCCGGGCGTCGGGGGCGGAGCGCCCCGGGTGCGGGGTCGCCCCGCCCGGGAGGCTGTGCGATGGTCGGTCCGTGTCGGACTCGTCGAGCGCCGCGCCGGGCGGCCGCCGCCGGGACCCGCCGGGCAGCCTCCAGGCGCCGCTGTGGCGGTCCATCGCCGTCTACCGGTTCGCCGCACTGGCGTACGTCGCGGTACTGGCGGTACGGAACCTGAACGAATACACCCATCCGGTGTCAGGTGCCGTGTTGCTGCTGGCGATGACCGGCTGGACGGTGTTCGCCGGCTACGCGTACGCCGATCCGGTCTGGCGGCGCTGGCCGCTGCTCCTGGCCGACCTGGCCGTGGTGCTGGTGGTGGTGGTCGCCGCCGCCCGGGTGGTCGGCCTGGACGTCATGAACGACGGGGTCCCGCCGCCGAGCGTCGCCTGGCTGGCCGGGCCGGTGCTCGCCTGGGCGGTCTCCGGCGGGCGCCGCCGCGGCGTGGTGGCGGCTCTGGTGATCGGCGGCACCGACCTGGTGGCCCGGGAGCGCTTCGCCCAGGCGTCGCTGACCGGCGCCGCGCTGATGCTGCTCGCCGGGATCGCCGTCGGGCACGTCGTCCGGCTCGCGGTGATCGCCGAGGAGCGGTTGCAGCAGGCCGTCGAGTTGGAGGCGGCGACCCGGGAACGGGAGCGGCTGGCCCGGGGGATCCACGATTCCGTGCTCCAGGTGCTGGCCATGGTTCAGCGCCGGGGCGCGCACCTCGACGGCGAGGCCGGTGAACTGGCCCGACTCGCCGGTGAACAGGAGGCGGCACTGCGGTCCCTGATCGCCAACCGGGCACCGACCGGGCGGGACGGGCAGGAGGTCGACCTGCGCTCGCTGCTCGCCCGGTACGCCTCGACCACGGTCTCGATCGCCGCACCGGCGACCCCGGTGTCGCTGCCGGCCGGAGTCGCCGGTGAGGTCGCGGCGGCGGTGGGCGCGGCGCTGGACAACGTCGGCCGGCACGGTGGCGGGCGGGGCTGGGTCCTGGTCGAGGACGACCCGGAGGCGGTCATCGTCTCGGTCCGGGACGACGGGCCGGGGATTCCACCGGGACGGCTCGTCGAGGCGGTCGGTCAGGGGCGGCTCGGGGTGGCCCAGTCGATTGAGGGGCGGATCGCCGACCTCGGCGGCACGGTCCGGATCAGCTCGGCCCCCGGCGAGGGTACCGAGGTCGAGCTGCGGGTACCGCGCGGCTCAGCGGTCCCACGGCAGCGTACGGACCGGTGATCGCGGGCCGGTGATCGCGCACTGGAGGGTCCCGGGCCGTGGCCGGACGGGCCACCGGCCGGACGGCCGGACGGTCCCGGGGCAGTGGCCGGACGCGTGACCGTGCGGACATCCCGGGCTCGTCTAGGCTCGCCGGTGTGATCGACGAGGGCGGGCCGGCAGTACGGGTGATGGTGGTCGACGACCATCCGATGTGGCGGGAGGGGGTGGCCCGGGACCTCACCGAGGCCGGCTACCGCGTCGTCGCCACCACCGGTGAGGGGCGGCAGGCGGTCCGGGTCGCCCCGGCCACCCGCCCCGACGTGGTCGTACTCGACCTTCAACTTCCGGACGTCTCCGGCGTCGAGGTGCTCCGGGCGCTGCTGACCGGACTGCCCGGGGTGCGGGTGCTGATGCTCTCGGCCAGCGGCGAGGAGCAGGACGTGCTCGACGCGGTGAAGGCCGGGGCCACCGGCTATCTGCTCAAGTCGGCCGGGCCGGCGGAGTTCCTGGACGCGGTCCGGCGTACCGCCGCCGGGGAGGCGGTCTTCACGCCCGGGCTGGCCGGTCTGGTGCTCGGAGAGTACCGGCGGATCGCTGCCGCGCCGGCACCCTCCGGCGACGACCTGCCCCGGCTCACCGAGCGGGAGACAGAGGTGCTCCGGCTGGTCGCCAAGGGGATGTCCTACAAGCGGATCGCCGACCGGCTCGGGCTGTCGCACCGTACGGTGCAGAACCACGTGCAGAACACGCTCGGCAAGCTGCAACTGCACAACCGGGTCGAGCTCACCCGCTACGCCATCGAGCAGGGGCTCGACGACTGAACCTTCTTCAACCTGAACCGACCTCTTCCAACCTGAACCGCGCGGCGCTCATGCACCGCGTCCGACCTTGCAGTCCGTCGGACCGCAAGGGGAGGTGGAAAGGTTCACCGATCGACCGGGCGGGCCGGGTCACGGCGGCGGCTGGGTCTCGTTGACCGCCAACTCCTCGGCGCTCGCGCCGCCGCCCGCGGTACCCCGGTCGAAGGCGACCGAGTCGGTCTCGTCGTCGTTCCGGGCACCCTCGTCCGACTCCACCAGCCGGCCCACCGGCCCACCGCCCGGCGCGTCGCCGAGGTTGCCGTGATCGTAGATCGAGACCGGGGAGTCCGGGTCGGAGGTGGGCCCCGGACCCATCACGTCCGCGTCGAGTTGTGCCTCGGCGGCGGCCTCCTCGCTGTCCGCCTCCTCCGAGACCCCCTGCTCGGCCGGGCCGGCCTGCGGATCGTCCACCGGCACATCGGGCTGCTCCTGGGCGAGCTTGTAGTCGAGCGGCTCGCCGTCGGCCTGCTCCTCGGCGGTGTTTCCGTACCGGTTCGCCGCCAGTGGTCGGCGATCGGTGGGTAGTGCGGCGGGATCCCGACCGTCCGCCTCCCGGCCGGTTTCGACGTCGTCACGGGCCGTCGAGTCGTCGTCGGCGGTGTCGGGCAGACCTTCCGCCTCCGGGTCGGACACGGGCGTCGGAAACTCGTCATCGCGCATGACAGATCACTACCCGCTCGCCGGGTACCCGTAACCGGGCGAAGGCGCCCGAGGTGCCCCGCGGCCGGACCGGTGGGTCGGCGCACCGGTTTGCCAGGTTTCCGCTCGGTCCGCCGTGGTTAATGGGAGCCTCTGATCGAACGGTCCTAGCCGCCGCAGCCGTCGCTGGAGGTGACCCATGCGCGTTGGCCTCGTCTGCGCACACGCCGGCCCGCCGCAGGAGCGTCGCGCCCAGTTCGCCGGTACGCACCAGCACGTCGCCCGGGTCGCCGCCGAGCTGACCGGACGGGGCCACGACGTACGGGTGTACGAGCGGCTCGACGACCCCGACGCGCCACCGGCCACCGAGATCGCCGGCTACCGGGTGGAACGGGTGCCGGTGGGCCCGTCCCGACCCGCCGCCACCGGCGAGCTGGTGCCGCACGTGCCGGAACTCGGTCGCTGGCTGACCCACCGCTGGGCCGGCGAGTGGGCGCCGGAGGTGGTGCACGGGCACTTCTGGATCGGCGGGCTGGCGGCGGCGAGTGCCGTGCGGGACAGCGTCATCCCGGTCGTGCAGACCTTCCACTCGCTCGGCGTCGAACAGCTCCGGCACCTCGGCGAGGCGTACCGGGGTCCGGGCGAGCGGATTCCGCTGGAGCGGGCGCTGACCCGGGCGGTCGACATGGCGGTGGCACAGTGCACCGACGAGGTCGACGAGCTGACCCGGATGGGATTGCAGCGCGCCTCCGTGGTGGTGGTCCCGGCCGGCGTCGACACCGGGCTGTTCGCCCCGGAGGGCGAGGCGGTGCCCCGGGACCGGCGGCCGCGCATCCTGGCCGCCGGCGGCCTGGAGCCGGGACACGGGCAGGAGGACCTGATCCGGGCATTGCGGCTGGTCGGGGACGTCGAGCTGGTCATCGCCGGCGGCCCGCCCGACGGCACCCTGAACAACCACGCCGAGGCGCGACGGCTGCGGGAGGTCGCCGAGTCCAGCGGGGTCGCCGACCAGATCAGGCTGGTCGGCGCGGTGCCGCACGACCAGATGCCCGCCTGGTACCGCTCCGCCGACGTGGTGGCCTGCACCCCCCGGTACGCCTCCGCCGGCCGTATCCCCTTGGAGGCGATGGCCTGTGGAGTGCCGGTGGTCGGCTACTCGATGGGCGGCATCGTGGACACCGTGGTCGACGAGGTCACCGGCCGGCTGGTCCCGCCCGGCGACGTACGGGGCCTGGGCCTGACGCTGCGCCGGCTGCTCGCCGCCGACGCCGAGCGCTTCGCGTACGGGCACGCGGCGGTGGACCGGGTGCGGTGCAGCTACACCTGGGACCGTACGGCCGGGGCGCTGGAGCGCCTCTACGAGCGGGTGGTACGCCGTCGCCAGCCTGCCGCGAGCTGACCCGGTGGTGTCGCTGGCCGCCGGCTGCTGACCGGATGCCTGGCCGGCCTGTCCCGAGCCGACCGGCCCGAGCCGGCCGGAGCCGGGCACCCGACCGGGTGTGTCGGCTCAACGCCGGGGGACCGGCGCGATCGGGGTGGACCGACGCCGACCGGGCACGGCCGACCTCGACAGCCGTGGGGCGGGCCGGACCGGCAGCACCGCGGGCGGCCGGACGGGCAGCTCCCGACCCCGCTGGTCGGGCAGCAGGATGTGCTGGTGCTGCGGCTCGGCGTACCGGGTCAGCCCGAGCACCGCCGCCAGGGTGACCAGGAAGCCGACCCCGGCCAGCCACTCCCGGCCCGGCCAGATCCGGTCACCGAGCAGCAGCAGGCCGACGACCGCCGCCGGTACCGCCCCGGCGGCGTCCATCGCGGCCACCGCCGCCGTGGTCGAGCCCCGCTGCATCGCCAGGCCGAGCAGCAGCTGGCCGACGATCGAGTGCACGATCAGCAGGTAGAGCAGGGGATTGCCGAGGAAGGCGTCGAACGAGTGCGCCGAGGCGAGCGGCCGGGCGGCGACCGCGGCGGCCGAGAACGCCAACCCGGCGAGCGCGCCGAGGGCCACCGACCCCGGCACGCCGTGCAGGCGTACGGCGGGAAAACCGAGCGCGCCGATCACGCCGAGCGCGGCGACCAGGGCGACCACCCCGGCGGTCCCGAGTTGCCGGGACGGCGCCGGTTCCGC
This sequence comes from Plantactinospora sp. B6F1, assembly GCF_040120695.1. Lineage (NCBI taxonomy): Bacteria > Bacillati > Actinomycetota > Actinomycetes > Micromonosporales > Micromonosporaceae > Plantactinospora > Plantactinospora sp. B6F1. Next base: position 129,354 of record NZ_JBEEAC010000013.1, read on the forward strand.
GGCCAGGACCAGCGCGGTGATCCCGACCAGCAGGAGCACCAGCAGCAGGACCTCGGCGGCCGGCAGTCGCCACTTGAGCACCAGCACCCCGAGCAGCGCGGTCACGCCCAGCCCGGCCGCCACGCTCGCCTGGACCAGGAAGAGCGGCAGGTCGCGCCGGGCCAGGAAGGCGAGGACGAAGCCGAGCACCTGGCAGGTCAGCCCGACCAGATAGCTGCGGTGTCCGACCAGCCGCAGCAGCAGCCCGGGGTCGAAGGTGTGGTGCAGGGCCGTCCGGGTCGCGGCCATCGACTGGAGCAGGTTGGCCACGCCGTAGGCGGCGATCATGGCCGCGAGGAAGCACCAACCGGTGGACACCACGCGAGGATAGAGGCTGCCGCGTCGCTTCGCGCGGCCGCCTAGCCGAGCCGGTCGAGCAGATCCTGCTGCAGTTTGCCGTTGCTGGCTATCGCGCTGCCACCACCCGGCCCCGGCCGTCCGGCCAGGTCGGTGAAGGTGCCGCCGGCCTCGGTCACGATCGGGATCAGCGCGGCCAGGTCCCACAGCGACAGCTCCGGCTCGACCATCGCGTCCACCGCCCCCTCGGCGACCAGCATGTAGCCGTAGAAGTCCCCGTACGCCCGGCTCCGCCACACCGCCCGGATGATGTCCAGCATCGGGTCGAGCCGGCCGGTCTCCTCCCAACTGTCCAGCGAGGAGTAGCAGAAGCTGGCGTCGGCGAGCCGGTTGACCCCGGAGACCCGGATCGGGGTGGCGGCGGCCTGGTGCCGGCCCGCGTACGCCCCGAGCCCGGTCGCCGCCCACCAGCGGCGGCCGAGGGCCGGTGCGGAGACCAGCCCGACGACCGGGGTGTCGCCGTCCATCAGCGAGATCAGGGTGGCCCAGATCGGCACCCCCCGGACGAAGTTCTTGGTGCCGTCGATGGGGTCGATCACCCACTGCCGGGAGCCGGTCCCGGCGGGCGCGGCCGAGGCGCCGTACTCCTCGCCGAGCACGCCGTCCCGGGGCCGGGTGCGGGCCAGGGTGGCCCGGACCGCCCGCTCCACGGCGGTGTCCGCGTCGGTGACCGGCGTCAGGTCCGGCTTCGCCTCCACGTGCAGGTCCAGGGCCCGGAACCGGGCCATCGAGATCGAGTCGGCGGTGTCGGCGAGCATGTGCGCCAGGGACAGGTCGTCCGCGTACTGGGCCATGGCGGAAACCTACTCGATCCGGTCCGGCCTGGTGCGTTAGCATCCCGCGCCGTGGCGACCGAACCGATCTCCGACGCGTCCCCCGAGGTACTGATCGGCCTGCTGGCCGAGCCGGACCGGCTGGCCGCCTTCGCCGCCGTGGTACTCGGCGCGGCCGAGCCGGCGGAGGTGGCGCGGCGGACCGGGCTGCCCGTCCGGACCGTGCTCGCCGCGCTGCGCCGGCTGGAGTCCGGTGGCCTGGTCGAGACGGTCGACGGCCGGATGGTCGCCCTGGTCGGGGCGTTCAAGGCGGCGGTACGCGGGTACCCGTCCGCGGCCGGCGAGCCCGACGTGGAACCGGACCCGGACCGGGCGACGGCGGCCGTGCTCCGGGCCTTCCTCCGGGACGGCCGGATCTCTCGGATGCCGGCCGCGCACGGCAAGCGGCTGCTGCTGCTCGAACACGTCGTGGCAACCTTCGAGCCGGGGGTGCGCTACGCAGAGCGGGAGGTGGACGCCCTGCTCCGGGCCTGGTACGACGACTACGTGACGCTGCGCCGGTACCTGGTCGACGAGGTGCTGTTGACCCGCCGGGACGGTGTCTACTGGCGCAGCGGCGGCCCGGTCGACCTCGATCCAGGCCCGACCGCCACCGACCCCGACGGCCTGCCCGGATAGTCGCCGGAAGCTACTCGACCTCGCCGGCCCGGGAGGCCAGCAGCCGGCGGTACGACGCCAGCCGGCGCGGGTCGGCGTTGCCGGCCGCCACCCAGGCGTCGAGTGCGCAGTCGGCCTCGTCCGGGGTGTGCTCGCAGTTCGGCGGGCACTGCACGGTCCCCTCGACCAGGTCGGGGAAGCCGTGCAGCAGACTCTCGGCGGAGACGTGCGCCAGGCCGAAGCTGCGTACCCCGGGGGTGTCGACGATCCAGCCGGGATGGGTACGCCGGTTGCCCGGCAGCGATGGCAGGCGCAACGCGACCGCGCTGGTGGAGGTGTGCCGGCCCCGACCGATCGCGCTGACCGTGCCGACCGCCCGGTCCGCCTCCGGAACCAGCCGGTTCACCAGCGTCGACTTGCCCACCCCGGAGTGCCCGACCAGCACCGAGACGCGCTCGGCGAGCAGTCCGCGCAGCTCGTCGAGGTCGGAGCCGGGGCCGACGAGTAGGTGCGGCAGGTCCAGTTCGGCGTAGTAGCCGAGCACCCCGTCGGGTGGGGCCAGATCCGACTTGGTCAGGCAGAGCAGCGGCTCGATGTCGGCGTCGTACGCCGCCACCAGGCACCGGTCGATGAACCCGGTCCGCGGCGGCGGGTCGGCCAGCGAACTGACGATCACGAGCTGGTCGGCGTTGGCCACCACCACCCGTTCGAGCCGCCCCTCGGCGGTGCTCTCGTCGTCGTCGGCGGTACGCCGTAGCACGGAGCGGCGCTCGGCGATCCGGACGATCCGGGCCAGTGCCCCGGCCGCGCCGGAGGTGTCTCCGACGAGTGCGACCCGGTCGCCGACCACCACCGACTTCCGGCCCAGTTCGCGGGCCCGCATCGCGGTGACCGTCCCGCCGCCGGTCCGGTCGGTCCGCCCGGCGCCCGGGTCGTCGCCGACCACGCAGGTGTAGCGGCCGCGGTCGACGGCGATCACGAAGCCGTCGACCGCGTCGGAGTGCCGGGGCCGGGTGCGGGTACGCGGACGCGACGATCGCCCGGGTCGCACCCGTACGTCGTCCTCGTCGTACTCCCGCTTGCCCGCCAGCTTCGCTCCCCGTCTCGTCTTCCGGCGGCGGCGACCAGCGAGGAAACGGATCGGTCCCGGTTACCGGCGCCCGTCGCCGCCGGTCACCATCGTCGACCATAGTGCCGGGAACTCGGGCATGGTCTTGGAGGTACACGCCACGTCGTCCAATTCGATGCCGGGCACGGCGAGCCCGATCACCGCCGCCGCGTGCGCCATCCGGTGGTCGGCGTAGGTCCGGAACCTCCCGCCGCGCAGCGGCCGGGGCCGGATCTCCAGCCCGTCGGCGGTGTCGGTGACGTCGGCGCCGAGCCCGGTCAGTTCCCGGGCCAGCGCGGCCAGCCGGTCGGTCTCGTGGCCCCGGATGTGTGCCACGCCGCGCAGCCGGGACGGCGAGTCGGCCAGCACGGCGAGCGCGGCCAGCACCGGGGTGAACTCGCTGACGTCGGAGAGGTCGGCGTCCAGCCCCCGGATCGTCCCCGTGCCGCGTACGGTGAGGCCGTCGGTGCCCAGGCTCACCTGGCCACCCATCCGGGAGAGCAGTTCGCGGAGCGTGTCGACCGGTTGCAGGCTGCTGCGCGGCCAGCCGAGCAGGGTCACCCCGCCCCCGGTGGCCAGCGCGGCGGCGAAGAACGGCACCGCGCCGGAGAGGTCCGGTTCGATGTCCCAGCCACGCCCGGAGAGCCGGCCCGGCTCCACCGCCCAGACGTCCGGGGTGCTGTCGTCGACGGCGGCTCCGGCGGCCCTGAGCATCTGCACGGTCATCCGCAGGTGTGGCGCGGACGGGACCGGCGGGCCGACGTGCCGGACCACGATCCCGCGCGCGAACCGGGCTCCGCCGAGCAGCAGCCCGGAGACGAACTGGCTGGACGCCGAGGCGTCGATCTCCACCTCGCCGCCGAGCACCCGACCGGTGCCCTGCACGGTCAGCGGCAGGCTGGCGCCCTCGGTGGTGTCGATGCGTACCCCGATGGAGCGGAGTGCGCCGACGAGCGGGCCGAGCGGGCGGAGCCGGGCGTGCGGGTCGCCGTCGAAGGTGACCGGCCCGTCGGCGAGCCCGGCCACCGGCGGGACGAACCGCATGACGGTGCCGGAGAGTCCGACGTCGACGTGCGCCGGTCCCCGGAGCGGATTGGGCCGGACCACCCATCGCTCGCCGTCCACGGTGGAAACGTGCGCGCCCATCGCGCGCAGGCCACCGGCCATCAGCTCGGTGTCCCGCGCCTGAAGCGGGTGACGCAGCGTGGAGGGGCCGTCGGCCACCGCGCTGAGCACCAGCGCCCGGGCCGTCAACGACTTGGAGCCGGGCAGCCGCAGCGTCGAGGCGACCGGGTCGGTCGCGGTCGGCGCGGTCCAGGGCTCGAGCGGGCGGACCGCCGTCAGGTTCGGCACCGGTACATTCTGCCTCGCCGGCCGGTGTGCGTGATCGGAGGCTCGGTCCCTCTCGCCTGGCGGGACGGCCGGCCAGGGTGGGTGGGGCGGTCGAGAGTGCGGTCTCGGCCCCGCTCGCCAGGCGGGGACGGCCGGCCCGGCGCCGGAGGCGCTAGCGTGGCCAGCATGTGCGGTAGGTACGCGACCACCCGTAGCGCGGCCGATCTGAGCGCGCTCTTCGAGGCGTACGACGAGACCGGTGGCCGGCTCGCCGCCGACTACAACGTCGCGCCGACCGATCCGGTGCCGATCGTGCGGGTCTGCGCCGACTCGGCCGGTTCGCTCCTCTCCGTCGCCCGTTGGGGGCTGTTGCCGCACTGGGCGAAGGACACCCGGGGCGCCGCCCGCATGATCAACGCGCGGGCCGAGACGGTCGCCACCACCCGGGCGTACGCCCACTCGTTCGCCCGGCGCCGCTGCCTCGTTCCCGCCGACGGCTGGTACGAGTGGGTCCGCCGGGACGGCGGCAAGCAGGCGTACTTCATGACTCCGCGCGACGGCGGGGTGCTCGCCTTCGCCGGGCTCTGGTCGGTCTGGCACGGCGCCGGTGATCCGCTGCTCACCTGCAGCGTGGTCACCACGGCGGCGCTCGGCGAGCTGGCCGGCGTGCACGACCGGATGCCGCTGCTGCTGTCCCGGCAGCGCTGGTCCGACTGGCTGCACGGCGCCGACGACCCGGCCCTGCTGCTCGCGCCGCCGGACGAGAAGTCGCTGTCCGCGATCGAGATCCGGCCGGTCGGCAGGGCGGTCGGAGATGTCCGGAACGACGGCCCGGAACTCATCGCCCGGGTCGCCGCCGAGCCGCTGCGCGCGTTACCAGAAGAACCCGCCGCATCGACGTTGTTCTGACCTCGGAAGCGCATATTTGCCTGCACCGATTTGGCACCGTTCGGGGTGGATCGTCGCCCGGAGTTTTCCACACCTTTGCTGAGAGCACTTGTCACGCATCGTGGTGGTGCGATAGAACACAGCGCCGGCAGTGGGTGTCGGCTCGCACTGGGCGGGCGCACCCATCGATCTTAGTCGGTCCCACGGGGGAGGTGGGTGGATGACACGGGCGCGGATGCCACGCCCGCACGAGGTTGCCGCTGCGCGTCGAGACCCGAGGTTGCTTCGGGCACTCAGCGAGCGGCGCCTGGACGATGCCTGGCGTACCCGGGGGGTGTGCCAGAGCGTGGACCCGGAGACGTTCTTTCCGGCACCGAGCGAGCCGGCCGACTCGGCCGTCGCGCTGTGCCGGACCTGTGACGTGCAGGGACCCTGTCTCGCCTGGGCGCTTGAGGTGGGTGACTGCCACGGCGTATGGGGGGCGACCACCCCGCGCGAACGCCGGGCCATGCTGGTCGCCTGGCGAGACCAGGTGGAGCGTGACCCGGACGTGGTCGGCGACGCCGGACCACCGGTCCGGGACCGCCTGCTGACCCTCGTCCCGATCAGCTCCAGCCGCTGACCCGTTCGACCGCCGGCCACCGACCGGGCAGTACCGGTCGTCGGTCGGTCGGCTCGTGGCTGCGGCGCCGGGCTGGCGCCGGTCGTCGGGTGCGGCGTGTGGCCCGCCGACCGGATACCGATGGTGACGCCGCAGGATCCCGGTCGGGTGTCCTACAGTGGCGCCGTGCTGCGCGGAGACGAGATCGACACGCCACGGGGGCCGGCCCGGGTGGACGTCGACCTGCCGGGTTCCGAGCCGAGCGGCCTGCTCGTGCTCGGGCACGGTGCGGGCGGCAGCGTGGACGCGCCGGACCTGGTCGCGCTCCGGGACGCGGCGGTCGGGGCCGGGGTCGCGGTGGCCAGGGTGACCCAGCCGTACCGGGTCGCCGGTCGGCGGGCCCCGGCCCCCGCCAGCCAGCTCGACGAGGCCTGGGTGGCGGTCGTCACCGAGCTGCTGGGCCGGTGCCGCCCGACCCCGCCCCTGGTCGTCGGCGGCCGGTCCAGCGGCGCGCGGGTCGCCTGCCGCACCGCCGGCGTTCTCGGCGCGTCCGGGGTCGTCGCGCTCGCCTTCCCGCTCCATCCACCCGGTCGGCCGGAGCGGTCCCGGGCGGCAGAGCTGCGTACCGGGGTGCCGACCCTGGTGGTCAACGGCGATCGGGACCCGTTCGGCGTACCGGTCGCGGAATCGGGCGTCCGGGTGGAGGTGCGGCCGGGCGAACGGCACGACCTGCGGGTCGACCCGGTGGCAACGGCCGAACTGGTGCTCGGCTGGCTGCGCGAGCGGGGCTGGGCGGGCTGAGGTCGCGGGCGTCCGGCCGTTTCTGTCCCGCTGGCGTGATCGTTGCTCCAACTGATGCCGGACCCGCCTGCGATTCCACGAATCGGAGGCGGCGCCCGGTTTCATCCTCCCAGGCCCTTCCTGGTCCCAGCCGTGGGAAATCCGGACGGATTGGCCACGGCCGGGGCCAGGGATGGGCGGTGGACGGAATGCCTGGCCCGGCACTGCGGTTACAACTCCTGGAAGCCAGTGGAGCCACAAGGGGGTTTGCCCGGTGTCGACCGAGACACGGAGCCTGGAGCACGACCGCGAGGCGCGGTGGCCCGATCGGAGACGGAACGGTCCACCCTCCCGGTCGTCGGGTGACCGGCCGGGCGTGGGTACCGCCACCGCCCGAACCGAGTCGCCCGGCCGCGCTTTCCGCGTATCCTCGGCGGGACAGCCGAATAACGCTGCGGTGGTGGGGAAGAAGATCACCGCGCCGGTTCGGTACCGAGGCGAGGGAGACGGCCGGTTGACAGCGGAGAAGACGGACGAGCGCAGGGCCCGGTTCGAACGCGACGCGCTGCCCTTCGTCGACCAGTTGTACGCCGCCGGCCTGCGGATGACCCGTAACCCCGCCGACGCGGAGGATCTGGTCCAGGAGACGTTTCTGAAGGCGTTCGCCGCGTTCCACCAGTTCGAAGAGGGCACGAATCTCAAGGCGTGGCTCTACCGGATCCTGACCAACACCTACATCAACTCCTACCGTAAGCGGCAGCGGCAGCCCGTGCAGGCGCCCACCGAGGAGATCACCGACTGGCAGCTCGCCGAGGCGGAGTCGCACACCTCCAGCGGGCTGCGCTCGGCCGAGACCGAGGCGCTGGACCGGCTCCCGGACAGCGACGTGAAGGAGGCGTTGCAGCAGCTTCCGGAGGAGTTCCGGCTCGCCGTCTACCTCACCGACGTCGAGGGGTTCTCCTACAAGGAGGTCGCCGACATCATGGGAACGCCGATCGGCACCGTGATGTCCCGGCTGCACCGTGGCCGGCGGAACCTACGAAAGCTGCTCGAGCGCTACGCTGCCGAGCGGGGCTTCTCGTCCGCCCCGTCGACCAGGTCCGCTGCGGCTGGCCGGGAGGTGTGAGCGCATGAGTTGCGGTGAACCGCACGAGACCGACTGCCGTGAGGTCCTCACCGAGGTGTACCTCTACCTCGACCTGGAGTGCGCGGACGAGCGGCGCAACCGGATCCGGCAGCATCTCGACGAGTGCTCGCCCTGCCTGCGCGAGTACGGCATCGAGCAGGAGGTCAAGGCGCTGGTAGCGCGCTGCTGCGGCAACGAGACCGCGCCCGCCGAGCTTCGGGAGCGGCTGCGGGTACGGCTGGCCGACCTGGTCTTCGAGACCGACTCCCGGGAGTACCTCGCCGACTGAGCCGGCCACCTACGGAGGCGGGCGTAGACGAAGTCACCGGCCCGTCGTGGCGGATCGCCGGGCGGGCCGGGGCGTGGCGAGCGCGCTGTCGCGATCGCCGACGGCTCCCGTGCCCCGCCCGGCCGCCCAGGCTCGGCGCCGAGCTCAGGAGTTGGGGCGCTTGCCGTGGTTGGCGGAGCTCTTCTTCCGCGCCTTCTTCTTCCGTGCCTTCTTCGCCATGCTGACCTCCGTCGTCGTCCGGGGGCGGTGCCGACCAGCGTCGTCGACCGCCCGGTTCTGCTCGCGCCGGGCAATCCTCCCATGGTCGCCGGGCGACCCTGCCGAGGCGCCTCGGCGACCGGGGCGAGCATGATTGGATACCGTCCCAGGGCAACAGTGACGACGAGGGGGAACCCATGGCCGAGGAGATCCGCGCCGAGATGGTGGCGAACGTCTGGAAGGTCGTGGCCACGGCCGGTGACACGGTTTCCGAGGGCGACACGCTGGTGATCCTCGAGTCCATGAAGATGGAGATCCCGGTGTTGGCCGAGTCGGACGGGGTGCTCCGGGAACTGGCCGTGAACGAGGGCGACGTCGTGCAGGACGGCGACCTGATCGCCGTGATCGAATGACCCGGCGCGCCGGGCAGGTCGCCCGGCGGAACCAACCGTCCGGGGTGCGACCCCGGGCGACGGCATGACCCGACGAAGCGAGGGAGCGACATGACCGGCCTGCTGGTCCGGGTCGCCGAGCCGGCCGACTTCGACGCGATCGCCCGACTCACCGTGGCGGCGTACCGGGCGGACGGGCAGCTCGGCGGCGAGCCCGGGTACGAGCAGCTGCTCTCCGACGTAGCAGCCCGGGCCGGTGCCGGTGACGTGCTGGTCGCCGCCGACGAGGCGACCGGTGAGCCGCTCGGTGCCGTGCTCTTCGTGCTGCCCGGCTCGGCGTTCGCCGAACTCTGCGGGCCCGGTGAGGCGGAGTTCCGGATGTTGGCGGTGGACCCGCGGGCGCAGGGGCGGGGTGCCGGCAAGGCGCTGGTCCGGGCCTGCCTGGACCGGGCGAGGTCGCTCGGCTGCTCCCGGGTGGTGATCTGCACCCGCAGCTTCTCCACGCCCGCACACCGGCTCTACGCCGGGTTCGGTTTCGTCCGGACCCCGGACCGGGACTGGTCGCCGGCCCCCGGTGTCGACCTGCTCGCGTTGCGCCTCGACCTGACTCCAGAGCCGACCGTGCCGGCGGAGCCGACCGTGCCGGCGGAGCTGACTGTGCCGGCGGAGCCGACCGTGCCGGCGGAGCAGAGCCGCAGCTGAAGCCGACCGGGCTGATGGCGGCGCCGCGAGCGCCGCCCCGGGAATTAGCCGGACTCGGCGAGCCGGCCGGTGCCCGCCGGGGATTCCGGGGCGTCCTGCCCGGCGGGCGTCGTACCGATCCGGTCGAGCAACTCGTTGGCGATCTCCAGCGCGAGTTCCCGCCGTTGTCCGCTGCTGACCTCGCCACGGAGCGCGAAGAGACTGCCGTGTACGGCGAAGAGCGCCAGCGTCGCCCGGAGCTGTCCGGCCGGCGACGGGTCGGCCCGGGAGAGCAGTTCGGCGATCCGCAGCATCCGCTCCCGCATCATCTGACCGGAGGAGAGCTGCTTTATCACGGTCTGGTTCTGCTCGAAGAACCGCATCACGCTGCGGCCGTCGTCGCGGAAGAACTCCTCGCAGTAGCGGCGCAGTGTCGCCCGCCGGCCGGCGGCGTCGATCGGCTGTTCGGCGGCCCACTCGATCAGCCGGTCCAGTCGGTCGAGCCGGTCGTGGACGAAGCTGTGGACGATGTCGTCCTTGCTCTTGAAGTGGTAATAGAGGGCGGCCTTGGTCACGCCGAGTCGTTCCGCGATCTCCCGCAGCGAGGTCTTCTCGTAACCCTGCTCGGTGAAGAGTTCCAGTGCCACGGCCTGGATCCGGGACCGCGTGTCGCCTGTGTTGCCGGTCACGGAGCACCTCTCGCAATTCGCCTTGACGGGAACCGACACCCAACTTACCGTACGGCAAGTAGAATCACTAGCCGGTCGGCAAGTAAGTGGATCACACTCAGGGGGAGCCTACCGATGACCACCATGGCGGATGCGCCGGCACGACCGGTCAACATCAGGGTCGTGCTCGGCGGTCTGATGATCGCGATGATGCTCGCGATGCTCGACAACATGATCGTCAGCACCGCGCTGCCGAGGATCGTCGGCGAGTTCGGCGGGCTCAACCACTTCACCTGGGTGGTCACCGCGTACGTGCTCGGATCCACCGTCTCGACCCCGATCTGGGGCAAGCTCGGCGACCTGTACGGCCGCAAGAGCGTCTTCCTCAGCTCGATCCTGCTCTTCCTGTTCGGGTCGGCGCTCTGCGGGATGGCCGGGTCGGAACTGCTCGGCGGCCCCGGCGACGGGATGATGGAGCTGATCGCCTTCCGCGCGGTCCAGGGCCTCGGCGCGGGCGGCCTGATGGTCGGCGTGATGGCGATCATCGGTGATCTGGTCCCGCCCCGGGAGCGGGGTCGCTACCAGGGCATGATCGCCGGAATCATGGCCATCGCCATGGTGGCCGGTCCGCTGGCCGGCGGCTTCATCACCGACCACCTCTCCTGGCGGTGGGCGTTCTACGTCAACCTGCCGCTCGGCGGCGCGGCGCTGATCCTGCTGGCCACCCGGATGCACCTGCCGAGGTACCGCACCGAGCACCGGATCGACTGGTTCGGCGCCGCGCTGCTCTCGGTCGGCATCACCGCGATCGTCCTGGTCACCACCTGGGGTGGCAACGAGTACGACTGGATCTCCGGCCCGATTCTCGGCCTGGCCGCGGTCGCGGTGATCTCGCTGGTCGCCTTCGCCGTGGTCGAGCGGCGGGTGCCGGAGCCGATCCTGCCGCTCGGCCTCTTCGCCAACCGCAACTTCGCGGTGATCTCGGCGATCGGCTTCCTGCTCGGGTTCGCGATGTTCGGCTCGATGAACTTCCTGCCGCTGTTCCAGCAGACCGTGCAGGGCGCCTCCGCGACCAACAGTGGCCTGCTGCTGCTGCCGTTGATGTTCGGCATGCTGGTGGTGTCGATCGTGGTCGGCCGGACGATCACCAGGACCGGCCGCTACCGGGCCTTCCCGATCATCGGCGGGATCGTGATGACCGCCGGCATGGCGCTGCTGGCCCTGCTCGACGTCGACACCGGCAAGCTGGAGTCCTCGCTCTACATGGTCGTGCTCGGCGTCGGGATGGGTTTCCTGATGCAGACCTCGATGCTGATCGCGCAGAACAGCGTCGAGCAGAAGGACCTCGGCGCGGCGAGCGGCGCGGCCACCTTCTTCCGGTCGATCGGCGGATCCTTCGGGATCTCGCTGTTCGGCGCCGTCTTCGCCAACCGACTCGCCGACTCGTCCGCCGGGCCCATGATGGCCGGCGGGGGCGAGGGCGCCGGAGTCGACCCGGCCGCGCTGCGGTCGCTGCCGCCGGAGCAACAGCACGCGGTGCTCAGCGGCCTCGCCGACGCGATCGGGACGGTCTTCGTCTGGGCGGTACCGTTCGCGCTGGCCGTCGCGGTGCTGGCCTGGTTCATCAAGGAGATCCCGCTGCGTGGCAGTTTCGGCCCCGGCGCCGACACTCCCGAGGAGGAGGCCGAGGTCGCTCTGGCGGGTCCACCCGCACACTGACCTCCGCCGCGGTGCCGCCCCCCTGCTCGACCGCGGCGGGCGGCGCCGCGGCTTCCCACAGTGGCAGCACCGCGCCTGCTCGGCGGCGGTGCGGCCTTTCCGCAGTGGCAGCGCGCCTGGTCGGCGGGAGGCGGCGTCGGACGGCAGTCCACGGACACCCGACGGGGCCGGGCCGTACCGCTTGATCAACCCTGTCGGGTGAACCGCCGCCACATCCGGTCCAGCAGCCGGCCGAACCGGCGCTGCCGGGGCGCCACCGGAGAACCGTCCCGGGCCAGCAGCAGGCGGGCGGTGTCGACCGTGGCCGGCTCGGCGGACGGGGTGGCCAGCACCAGCTTGGCCAGCGACCGCAGCACGGTGACCGGCCGCCGCTGTGCCACCTCGACCGCGTCGCCGAACCGTTCGGCGACGACCCGGGCCACCTCGGTACGCACCGACGGGTCCACCCAGGCGGCGGTGACCAGGGCGAACAGGGCAGCCTCGGTGACCCAGTCCTCGACGCCCCAGACCAGGTCGAGCAGTACCCTCCGGCGTGCCGAGTCGGGCCACGGCTCGTCCGTACGGTGGTGCAGCAGTCCGAGGCAGACCCAGACCTGCACGCAGCGCACCCAGAGCGTCGGGTCGTGCCGGCTCAGGGTGCGACCCAGCTCGGTCTCCGGTGGGGCCGGCGGATGTGCCAGCAGCCCGAGCAGGTCGTCGAGTTCGAGCGTGGCGAGCCCGACCGCCGCGTCGTAGGCGGCCGGCGGATGCGGCCAGGCGGGATGGGCCAGCTGTTGGATCCGGCGTACCGCCGCGTCGTCCGGGGCCGGCACGGCCGGTACGGCGGTGATGCCGGCGTACCGCCAGAGGTGGTGTCCGACCGACCGGCGTGCCTCGCGCGGATCCGGTTCCGGGGTGGCGGCGACCGTGACGACCAGGGCCGGGGCCGCCTCGTGCAGCGCCCGCATCGCGCTCGGCGGCTCCAGCGTGTCCAGCGAGAGCCGGGCGCCGTCGGCCGGACCGCCGGTGGCCAGCCGCTGCCGCAGCGTCACCGCCGCCACCTCGGTCGCCGGCGGGACCCGGCCCAGCCACGGCTGGCTCTGGCAGCACTCGGCGAGGTCGCTGTGCTCGTGCGAGTCGTCCGGATGGTCCCGCTGGAAGTCGGCCAGCGCGACGAGGTGGCCGAGATCGCCGTCCCGGCGGTAGCGCAGCCGGTGACCGGTGTGCACCGCGCAGTCGAAGGACGGGTCCCGGGACAGCGCCCGATCGATCCAGCCCAGCGCCTCTTCGAGTTGGCCGTGGTCGGCGAGGGTACCGGCGATGTCGGCGTACACCGAGAGGTCGTCGGGGTCGTGGTCGACGGCCCGGCGCAGCGCCGCGAGCGCCTCGGCGGTCCGCCCGGCGCTGCGGTAGGCGTAGCCGAGCCACACCTCGGAGAGCTTCGACGGCATTTCCCGGGCTCCCTGCCCGGCCCACTCCACGGCCTGGCCGACCGCGCCGACCCGGCGGGCCAGTGCGGACGCCGCGCCGAGCAGCAGTCCGTGCCGGGGATGCGCCGCCACGGCGTGCCGGGCCAGCCGCAGGTAGGGCCAGAGCGGTTCGCGGGCGGTCTCCGGAACCGGGTCCGGGATGCCGGCGCAGACCTGCATCAGCACCCGGGCGATCCGGTCCGGGTCCAGCAGGCCGGGCAGGTCGGGCGCGCTCACCCAGGGCACGCCGGCCCAGTCGGCCGAGGGGACGTGCCCGGTGGCGGCGGCGAGCAGTTCCAGCCCGTCGGCGGGACGCCCGGCGGCGGCGAGCAGGTGCGCGCGGGCCACCACGGTACCGATGAACGGGTGCTGGTCGAGGGGGAAGAGGTCGACACCGCCGCCGGACCGGGCGGCGAGCTGGGCGAGCGCCTCGTGCACCTCGGGCATGGTCGGGGCGTACGCGATCGCCCCGGCCAGGTGACCCGCGGCGTGCCGCAGGTCACCCTCGTCCAGCGCCAGCCGGGCCAGCGCGAGTTCCCCCTCGGCCGAGAGCCGGGGGTCGTCCGTTCCCTCGGGCACCGAGTCGACCCTTCGCGTACGTGGAATTTCCCCTGGGTTGGGGAGCCTAGGGCATGGCGACCACGGTTGGTGATCTACTGCGCAGAGCTGCGCGCTAGATTGCTCCAGCGCGTCAGATCGTGCAAAGTTGAGCATGGAACGCGCGGGAATCGCGCATGAGGAGGGGGCATCGTGGCGCAACCGGGAGCCGGCATGGCGGCGGACATCGCCGAGCAGCCGGAGGGCTTCGCACGACTGTTGGAGCCGACCTCGATGGCGGCGATCGCGCAGGTGGCAGCCGTGATCGCGGAACGCCGGCCGAAGCACGTGGTGTTCACCGCACGCGGCACCTCCGACCACGCCGCCCTCTACGCCGCGTACCTGACCGAGATCCGGCTCGGGCTCCCCGCCGGGCTCGCCTCACCGAGCAGCATCACGGTCTTCGGCGCCCGACCCGACCTGTCCCAGGCCCTGGTCGTCGGGGTGAGCCAGAGCGGCGGGTCATCCGACCTGACCGAGGTGCTGCGGGTCGCCCGGTCCGCCGGCGCGCTGACCCTGGCGGTGACCAACGCCCCCGACTCGCCGCTGACCCGCGTGGCGGAACTCGCCGTCGACGTCACCGCCGGCCACGAGCGGGCGGTCGCCGCGACCAAGACGTACACCGCCGAACTGCTCGCCCTGCTGCTGCTGGTCGAGGGGATCCGGGCCGGGGACGGCGCGGTGCCCGCCGAGGAGCGGGCCGGGCTGGAGGCGCTGCCCGAACTCGCCGCCCGTACCCTCGCCGACCCGACGCCGGGGTATCTGGCTGCCCGCTACCGCTTCGCGGACCGGATGGTCACCACCGGCCGGGGATACGCGTACCCGACCGCCCGGGAGGCGGCACTGAAGCTGATGGAGACCTCCTACCTGCCGGCGCTCGCCTTCTCCGGCGCCGACCTGCTGCACGGCCCGCTGGCGATGACCGACCCGGACGTACCGGTGCTGGCCGTCGTCGGTGCCGGGCCCGGCGGTACCGCCATGCGCGAGGTGCTCGCCAAGGTCGGCGAGCGCGGCGCGGACCTGGTCGTGATCGGGCCGGCCGAGGTTGCCGGAGCCGCCGCCCGGCTGCCGGTGCCGGAGGTCGACGAGCGGTACGCCCCGCTGCTGGACATCCTGCCGGTGCAGCGCCTCGCCCTCGCCCTCGCACTGGCCCGAGGCGAGGATCCCGACGCCCCGCGTGGCCTGCACAAGGTGACCTCGACGCTCTGACCGCCGGTGCGGAGGGGGCCCTTCTACAACAGAATCCGGTGGGAAGGGGCCCTTCCCTACCGCCCAGCCTTGGGTGGTCGTGGCAGGCTTGCCCCGTGTCCACGCTGCGCGATCTCGCCGAGGAGCACACCCGGCTGCGTCCGGTCGACATCGACCACCTGCATCGGGTGGCCGGCGACTGGCAACTCCTCTCCGATCTGTCCTTCGCGGACCTGCTGCTCTGGGTACCGGTCAGCGACACCGACGGGTTCGTCTGCGTCGCCCAGGTACGCCCGACGACCGCGCCGACCGCCTACCAGGACGACCAGGTCGGCCGAATCGTCGGCGGTCCCGAGGTGGCGCACCTGGCGATCGCGTACAGCCAGGGCCGGATCTGGCGGGAGGGCGATCCGGTCTGGTACGGCGACACCCCGGCCCGGCACGAGGCGATCCCGGTCCGGCTGCGCTCCGGGGACGGCGAGGCGGGCGAGGTGATCGCGGTGGTGGGCCGGGACACCAACCTCTCCACCGCGCGCACCCCGAGCCAGCTCGAACTCAACTACCTGACCACCGCCGACGACCTGGCCCAGATGCTCTCCGACGGGACGTTCCCGCCGGTACGCCACCCCGGCGAGACCACCACGGCACCCCGGGTCGGTGACGGGCTGGTTCGGTTGGACGCCAACGGGAAGGTCACCTACGCGAGCCCGAACGCGCAGTCCGCGTACCGGCGGCTCGGGTTCGCCTCGCACCTGGTGGGGGAGGATCTGGCGGCGCTGAACGGCCGGCTCGCCGCCGACCCGCTGGAGGGCACCGAGGCGGCCAACCGGGTGCTCGCCGCGCTGCGCGGTGAGGCGCCGCCGCGCCGGGAGATCGAGGCCCGGGGCGCGACCGTGCTGACCCGGGCCCTGCCGCTGATGCCCGCCGGGGTGCCGATCGGCGCGCTGGTGCTGGTCCGGGACATGACCGAGGTACGTCGCCGGGACCGCGCCCTGATCACCAAGGACGCCACCATCCGGGAGATCCACCACCGGGTGAAGAACAACCTGCAGACCGTCGCCGCGCTGCTCCGGCTCCAGGCCCGCCGGGTCGGCATCCCGGCCGCCCGGGCCGCGCTGGAGGAGTCGGTGCGCCGGGTCGCCTCGATCGCCCTGGTGCACGAGACCCTCTCGATGTCCAGTGACGAGGCGGTCGAGTTCGACGGCATCGTGGACCGGGTGGCGGCGGCCGCCGCCGAGGTGGCCGCGACCGACGTCCCGGTGCGGATGCGCCGGCAGGGCAGCTTCGGGGTACTGCCGGCGGAGATCGCCACCTCACTGGTGATCGTGCTGAACGAACTGCTGCTCAACGCGGTCGAACACGCCTTTCCGGAGCAGGGCGAGAACGCGGCGATGCTCCCGCCGGCCGGGCCGGGCGAAGCCGCCGGGCCGGGCGAGGCTGCCGAGCTGGCCGAGGACGCCGAGCTGGCCGAAGCTGCCGGGCCGGGTGAGGTCGCCGGTGCGGCCGGGAGCGCCGAGGTGGTCGAGCCGGCCGAGGTGGTCGTCTCGGCGCACCGGTTCCGTAAGCAGCTGCACGTCACGGTCGCCGACAACGGCCGGGGCCTGCCGGAGGACTTCGACGCCGACCTGGGCAGCCGGCTCGGCCTACAGATCGTCCGCGCCCTCGCCACCGGCGAACTACGCGGCACCATCGAGCTGCGCAACCGCCCCGACACCGGTACGGAGGCACTGCTGGTAGTCCCGCTGGCCCGGTGACCCCGACTCGAAGATCGCGCTACTGCCGCGAGAGAGCGCCGGCCCTCGCCTCAGCCCCCGGCCCTCGCCTCAGCCCCCGGCCCTCGCCTCAGCGGGGGATAGGCGGGTGGGTGAGGAGAGCCAGGGTGAGGCCTGGCAGGGTCCAGGTTCGGTCGAGGTGGAATCGGGCCCGCAGCGGGGCTGCTCGGCTCTCGGGCAGCTGGGTCAGCGGATCGGCGTGCGCGCCCCAGACCAGCAGCCAGAGCCGATCGACAGTGGCTAGACAGCGCTCGGGCTCTGGGCACTCGGTGGCCCAGAAGTCGGCCCGGTGGGTCTGGTCGGCCACCAGCAGCACGTCGCGGGGGCGGTCGGCGCCCAGGTAGTAGGCGGTGGCCAGGTCCAGGAAGGCCCAGCCGTCCCGGGGCGCGTAGACGATGCCGTCGCCCGGTCGCTGGTGTGCGGCGATGACGCGTACCGCCGCCGGGTAGTCGACCGGGGCGCTGCGCGGCGACTCGTGGGTCCGGCGCAGCGCGGCCTGCTCCGGCGCGCCGAGCAGGCCGGCGACGGCGACGATCGCCAGCGCGGCGGCGAGCCGGAGCGGGGCCAGGGTCGCGGCCGCCAGCAGGCAGGCGAACGGCAGCACGAAGACCAGGTAACGCGGTACGAAGAGCGGCGTGAACTGTCCGGCGACGAAGAGCAGCAGCGCCGGCAGCAGCACGGTCAGCCCGAGGAGCACACCCGAGCGGCCCCGGGTGGCGACCGCGACGGCGGCCAGCCCGAAGAGCAGCCCGCCGACGACTCCGGCCCGGACCACGCTTCCGGGCAGCCCCAGCAGGTCCCCGGCTCCGGGCCGGCCGACCCAGTCGAGCTGCCGGCCCTGCTGGCTGCGGCCGAGCAGGATCAGCGGCACCAGCACCAGCACCGCCCCGCCCACCGCGACCGCCCAGCGCACCCGTACCCCGGCCCGCCGGTGGCCGAGGGCGGCGAAGGCGTGCCCGGCGGCCAGGCTGACCGCGAACAGGTTGGCCAGGCCCGCCGCGGCGAGCGCGGCCGCGTAGCCGGCCCAGCGCGGCCACGTCGGCCGGTCCAGGGCCCGGCACAGCAGCAGGGTGGCCAGCACGGCGAGCAGGGTGGCCAGGGCGTACGGGCGGGCCTCCTGACCGTACCGGGAGGTGCTCGGCAGTACCGCGAGGAGCAGCCCGCCCAGCAGTCCGGCCCGGCGGCCGAACAGCCGCGCGCCGAGCACGGTGGTCAGCGCGGTGGCCCCGGCCATGGCGAGCGCGGAGGGCAGCCGCAGCGCGACGGTGGAGTCTCCGGCGACCGCCAGCCAGCCCTGCATCAGCAGGTAGTACGGACCGTTGACCGCGTCGATCGTGCCGATCAGCCGGAGCAGATCGTGCGGCGGGCGGGAGGCGGCGCTCCAGGTCGCCAGCTCGTCGCGCCAGAGTGGGGCGCGGTCGAGCTGTACGGCGGTGACGAGCAGGGTGGCCAGGCCGGGACAGAGCCAGCTCGCCCGGCGGAACCAACCGGGCAGGACGATCCGAGGTCGACCCGAACCGCGATCTATGATGGGCGAAGCGTGATCTGTCGCATTAGTTCCAATATTCGGAATCTTAGCGTGAAGCCGGCCACAGCGGGTCCGCCAGGCGGGATCGACGGTCGCATCGGTGGTCCGGCCCTTACGGATATGGCAGCATGACGGGTATGACCGCCGCCGTGCGCCGCTTCGCGAGGCCGGGATTCACCTCCCGCCGCCACGTGGACTACGGCCGCGTTCGCAGCGCGATCTGTCCGGCCCACTGACGCCGCCTGGACCTGTTCCGTCCCGGGCGTTGCAGTGCGCCGGCTCCCCTGACACCGCCGTCATCCGGCACCGCCGTCATCCGGCACCGCCGTCTCCGGCCTGTCCCGGGTTGCGGCCGTCGCTCTGCGCGTCCACCGAGTCACACCGAATTACGGAGGGCGCCGCCATGGCGGTCAGCGACACCCCGACCCGGTCCGACGTCACCAGCACACCAGCGGGCAGCAGCGCACGTGCGGCCCGACCGGCCCGTCGCCCGCGCGGCGAGGGACAGTGGGCGCTCGGGCACCGGGAGCCGCTCAACCCCAACGAGCGGACCAAGAAGGACGACAACCCGCTCAACGTACGGGCCCGGATCGAGAACATCTACGCGCGTGGGGGCTTCGCCTCGATCGACCCGCAGGACCTGCGCGGCCGGTTCCGCTGGTTGGGCCTCTACACCCAGCGCAGGGCCGGCATCGACGGCGGGCGGACCGCCGTGCTGGAGCCGCACGAACTCGAGGACGAGTACTTCATGCTCCGGGTCCGGATCGACGGCGGCCAGCTCAGCCTGGACCAACTCCGGACCATTGCCGACATCTCCCAGACGTACGCCCGCGACACCGCCGACATCACCGACCGGCAGAACATCCAGTTGCACTGGGTCCGGATCGAGGACGTGCCGGAGATCTGGCGCCGGCTGGAGGCGGTCGGGTTGCAGACCACCGAGGCGTGCGGCGACTGCCCCCGGGTGGTCCTCGGCAGCCCGGTCGCCGGGATCGCCGAGGCGGAGGTGCTCGACCCGACCCCGGCGCTGGACGAAATCGTCCGCCGGTACATCGGTGACCCGGCGTACTCCAACCTGCCGCGCAAGTTCAAGACGTCGATCTCCTGGCTGGTCGACACGCCGTACGAAATCAACGACGTCGCCTTCCTCGGCGTCGAGCACCCGGAGCACGGCCCCGGCTTCGACCTGTGGGTCGGCGGCGGGCTGAGCACCAACCCGATGCTGGCGCAGCGGGTCGGTGTCTGGGTGCCGCTCGGCGAGGTGCCGGAGGTCTGGGCCGGGGTCACCGGGATCTTCCGGGACTACGGCTACCGCCGGCTACGGCACCGTGCCCGGCTCAAGTTCCTGGTCTCCGACTGGGGCGTGGCCAAGTTCCGCGAGGTGCTGGAGAAGGAATACCTGGGCCGCAGCCTGCTCGACGGGCCGGCGCCGGACCTGCCGTCCAAGCCGGTCGACCACATGGGAGTGCACCGGCAGCGGGACGGCCGCTACTACGTCGGTGCCGCCCCGGTGGTCGGCCGGGTCTCCGGCACCCAACTGGCCGAGCTGGCCGACGCCGCCGCCGAGCACGGCAGCGGCCGGGTGAGCCTCACCCCGTACCAGAAGCTGCTGGTCCTGGACGTGCCGCCGGAGCGGACCGACTCGCTGGTCGCGGCGCTGCGCCGGATCGGCCTGGATGCGTTCCCGTCGGTCTGGCGGCGCGACACCATGGCCTGCACCGGTCTTGAGTACTGCAAGCTCGCCATCGTCGAGACCAAGGCCCGGGGCGAGGAGTTGGTCGCCCGGCTGGAGGAGCGGCTGGCCGGGGCGGATCTCGGTGAGACCGGGCTGAGCATCCACCTCAACGGCTGCCCGAACGCCTGCGCCCGAACCCAGACCGCGGACATCGGTCTGAAGGGCCAACTCGTGGTCGGACCGGACGGGCGTCAGGTCGAGGGCTTCCAGGTGCACCTCGGCGGCGGCCTGGGCATGGCCCAGGGCCAGTCCGGCGGCTTCGGCCGCAAGCTGCGCGGTCTGAAGACCACCGCGGCCGAGCTTCCCGAGTACGTCGAGCGGCTCGCCCGCCGCTACCTGGACGGCCGCACCGAGGGGGAGAGCTTCGCGAACTGGGTCGTGCGAGTCGACGAGGAGGAACTGCGATGAGTGGGGAAACCCGAGCCGCACCTCTCTACTGCCCCTACTGCGGCGAGGAGGACCTGCGTCCCAACGAGGCGGCGCACGGTGCCTGGGAGTGCCGGGCCTGCGCCCGGGTTTTCACGGTGCGGTTCACCGGCCTGCTCGCCAGCGCCGTCGCGCCCGAGGGGAAGCAGTCGGCACCCGAGGGGAGGCAGTCATGAGTCCCGTTGTCGCGGCCAACCTCGGGTTGGTCAGGCTCGGCCCGGAGGTGTCGGCCGGCCCGTCCCGGCGGGACCCGGACGAGCTGCGGACGCTGGCCGAGGCGGCGAACCGCGAACTGGAGGGTGCACCGGCCCAGGAGATCGTGCGGTGGGCGGTCGGCGAGTTCGGTGACAGGTTCTGCGTCACCAGCTCGATGGCCGACGCCGTACTCGCACACCTGGTCTCCCGGGTGGCGCCCGGAGTGGACGTGGTCTTCCTCGACACCGGCCTGCACTTCCCGGAGACCCTTCGGGTACGCGACGTCGTGGCCCGGACGCTGCCGGTCAACGTACGTTCCATCCGGCCCCGGCAGACCGTCGGCCAGCAGGACGGCGAGTACGGTCCCCGGCTCTTCTCCCGGGCGCCCGACGAGTGTTGCGCGCTGCGTAAGGTGGAGCCGCTGGAGCGGGCCCTGGCCGACTACGACGCCTGGGCGGCCGGGCTGCGCCGGGACGAGTCGCCGACCCGGGCCAGGACCCCGGTGGTGGGCTTCGACCCGCGACGCGGCAAGGTCAAGGTGAATCCGATCGTCACCTGGACCCAGGCCGACGTCGACGCCTACATCTCGCGGTGGAACGTGCCGGTCAACGAGCTGTTCCGGCAGGGATACACCTCGATCGGCTGCTGGCCCTGCACCCGGCGCACGAAGGCGGGCGAGGATCCCCGGGCCGGCCGCTGGGCGATGTTCGAGAAGACCGAGTGCGGCCTGCACGTGTGACCGTCGAGGCCGCCGGAGCAGAGGTGACTCTCGCAGCTTCCGGAGCGGGCGTGGCGGTCGAGGCATCCGGAGCGTCGGTGGCCGGGTCGGCGTCGGTCCCGGTCGTGTTGGTGGCGCACGGCAGTGGCGATCCCCGGGCCGCCCGTGCCACCGGGGCGTTGGCCCGGGCGGTGGCGGCGGCCCGGCCCGGGCTGCTGGTCCGGGCCAGCTATCTCGACCACGGTCCGCCCCGGCCCGGCGCGGTACTGGCCGAGCTGGAGGCGGCCGGGCACCGGCGGGCCGTACTGGTGCCGTTGCTGCTGACCGCCGCGTACCACGGCCGGGTGGACATCCCCGCCGCGGTCGGGGCGGCCCGGGAGGCGGGGCTGCGGATGCCGGTGCGCACCGCCGAGGTACTCGGCCCGACGGCGCCGGGACTCGGCCCGACGGCGCCGGGAGTGGTCGACCCACGGCTGCTCACCGCGCTGCTGCGCCGGCTCGCCGAGGCGGTCGGTCCGGCGCGGCGGGGCGGCGCCGTGGAAGCGCTCAGGGACGCCGGGGTGGACGGCCTGGTGCTGGCTGCCGCCGGTACCCGGGACGCCGCCGCCCGGGGCACCGTCGTGCAGGTGGCCGAGGCGCTCGGCCGCGTGACGGGCCTGCCGGCCCGGGTCGGCTACGCCTCCGCGGCCCCGCCGACGGCCGGTACGGCGGTCGGCGCGCTGCGGGAGGCCGGTGCCCGGCGGGTGGCGGTGGCGACGTACTTCCTGGCGCCGGGTCGGCTCTGCGAGGCGGCCCTGGCGTCGGCCGGGGAGGCCGGCGCGGTGGCCCTGGCCGCCCCGTTGGGCGACGTGCCCGAGCTGGTCCAACTGGTACTCGGGCGGCTGGATGCCGCACTGGCCGTCGACCCTGGGTAGCTGCGGTAGCTCCGACGAAACCGTTACGGACAGTGGTAACAATTCCTAACGGACCGTAGTCGTCACCGATCGGTACTCCGTACGTCAGTGCCACCGGTCCGGGGTGACGCGCCTCGGTCGCCGGTAACCGTGTTCGGAATTGCGACCGGCGGATAGGAATCGTCTTCGGGTTCGGTGAGGGTGACTCGATCACCGGAATGTCGTCGATCGACTATCCGTCGTCACGACAACAGCGGAACGCATTCCGGCAACAACAGAACGTATTACGGCCGAACAGCAGAACGCCCCGGGGTGGGAACCCCAGGGCGTCCGATGCGTGGTGCGGTCGGTCAGGCAGAGTGAGCGCGCAGGACCCGGAGGCCGCCACGGCGCTTGACGGCGCGCCGCTCTTCTTCGCTCATTCCACCCCAGACTCCGGCGTCCTGACCGGACTCGAGGGCCCACTGCAGGCACTCGTCGGTCACGGAGCAACGCCGGCAGACGGCCTTGGCCTGCTCGACCTGCAGGACGGCCGGACCGGACGTTCCGATCGGAAAGAACAGCTCCGGGTCTTCGTCGCGGCAGGCAGCATGGTGGCGCCAGTCCATGGCGGCAACACTCCTCAATCTGGGTGGGCGGCAGTGCTTCGTGCTTGGTGGATCTTTTCCTATATGCGTCCGCAGTGCTGATCACGACGGGGTGCAGGCCCGTCGATTCGGCAACGCGAGAGCAGGCTTTGTGTTAGTGGGACCTGCGGGGCAGCGGTCGTTGGTCGAACGCGCCCGCGCAATCTCCCGGTAGCTCAAGTTCGCTTGTGAATACTTTCACGAACTCCCACGATGTCAAGGGTAGCGCCCCGAAAAACTCTGGGCAGGTGAGACAGGTCACGGCTCATTTGTCCGGATTTCCGTCCTCGGACGACCCCCGGTGCGCCACAGCCGAGAATCAATATAGTACAGTCCGCCCCACATTGCTGGCATTTCCGGCACCGCCCTCCTCGCTGGTTCCAGAGGTTCGCTACCGGTCGCAGTACCCCAGGGTCAGCAGATTACTCGCAGTGCGGCCGAGACGGAGGTGAATCGGACTTTGCTTCGTTCGCCGAGGTAGTCACCGTCCAGCTGGAACGCCTGGGGCTGCTCCGCGACCAGGGTGAACTCCTCCAGGTCGTGCAGTCGCAGGATCTGCCGACCACGCGGGTCCGGCCGCCGGGACAGGCTCTGCGTCACCATCCGGGTGGTGCTCGGCACCCGCAGTCGGCGCAGCGCCAACACGTCCAGGCCCAGGTCGAACGAGGCGTCCGGGTTCGGGTTGACCTCGCGGTCCCCAACGTACGTCCAGGGGGCGGTGTTCTGGATGATCACCGTGGCGAGCTCACCCTGGGTGACCTCGCCCGGCCGCTCCAGCCGGATCGCCGGGTGCCGCCGCTCCGCCCCGACCAGGTACTGGCCGACGATCGAGCGCAGGTACAGGCTCGGGGTGGAGACCCGGCCCCATCGGCGGGCCCGCTCCACCCGGTGGATCACCGCCGCGTCCATGCCCAGCCCGGCGCAGAAGGTGAAGTAGCGGTCGTCGGCGAGACCGAGACCGATGGTGCGGACCCGCCCCACCCGCAGCGCCTCCAGGATCATGCTGGTCGCCTCCGGCCACTCCCGGGGCAGCCCCAGCGCCCGGGCGAAGACGTTGGTCGACCCACCCGGTACGGCCGCGAGCGCGGGCAGGTCCTCGGCCGGCAGCCGGTCGTCGGTGGTGTGCGTGAGCCCGCCGGTCATCAGGCCGTTGACCACCTCGTTGACGGTGCCGTCGCCACCGAGCGTCACGACCAGGTCGACGCCCTGCCGGACGGCCTTTCTGGCCAGCGCGACCGCGTGTCCGCGCCGCCGGGTGTACTCGACGGTGAGGTCCACCTCGCTGCGGAGTGCGCGGACGAGAACGTCCCGACCCCGGCCCGTCGTGGTGGTGGCCTTGGGATTGACCACCAGGATGGCCCGCATGGCCGGCACTGTACCGCGAGCGGCCCGGGTATCGTGGCGGCCGTGACAAGCGACCCCGAACCGGCGCCCGGTGCACTGCGCTGGGCGGTGTGGCTGCTGCGCGCCGAGGGGATCGGGCTGGCCCTGTTGACGCTCTTCCTGGTCTACGAGTTGTTCACCGCTACCGCGGCCGACCTGCTCTCCGCGCTCCTGGTCACCCTCTTCGCGGCCGGCGGTGCGGTGGTGCTCTGGGCGCTCGGTACCGGTCTCGACCGGCGACGCCCGGCCGCCAGGGCTCCGGCGATCGTGCTGCAGCTCATGCTCCTGCCGATCGGCTACTTCATGATCATGGGCGGGCTGGCCTGGCTGGGCGGGCCACTGATCGCGCTGGGTCTGCTGGTCGTCGGCCTGCTGATCAGCACGGGCACGAACCGGGCGCTCGGGTTCGACACCGAACGGGCCTGACCGGGGCATCCGACAGGTCGAGGCCGGACCGGCCGGCCGGCACCCGCGAGCGATGCGCCGACGCGCCGATGCCCGTCACTGCGCGGGCGATGCGCCGATGCCCGTCAGGTGGTCGGCGGTGGGACAGGTGGTCGGCGGAGGTCGGCGGTGGATCAGGTGGTCCGCGGAGGGGTGGCGCCCCGGGGCTCAGACCGCGGCGGCGCGGCGGGTCAACAGCGTGATGGTGGCCCGGTCGCCGGTCACGGTCGCCGTGGCCGAGGTGGTTAGCGCGGTCAGCACCTTCCAGGCGAAGGACGACTCCGCTGGCAGCCGCGCCCCGCGGGCGGTGGGCACCGCGACCTCGACGGTGAGCGCGTCCTCGGTGACCGAGAACCGACAGTCCAGCTCCGCGTCGCGGGTCGTGACGGCCAGCAGCATGGCGCAGGCCTCGTCGACGGCGATGCGCAGATCCTCGATCTCGTCGAGGGCGAAGTGCAGGCGGGCGGCAAGGCCCGCGGTCGCGGTCCGCAGTACGCCGAGGAAGCCACCGTCGGCGGGCACGGTGAGCAGTACGACGTCGTCGCCGGTCGTCGGCGGTGTGCTCAGCGAAGTCACCAGGCCAGTCCCCCCGTCTCGGACTCTACCGGGCCGTCGCGTCGACGTACGTGCCGGCCGGATTGACTGGTCCGGCCGGCACCTCGTCGACGACGTCCCGCCGGACCGGGGGCCGGCGGGCCGGCGGAACTCACGCCTGCTTGGTCTCCCAGAAGATCTTCGCGATCTCGTCGATCTTCTGCAGCAGCTCGTCGGCCTTGGACGCGTCGGTCGTGGCCTTGGTGCCCCCGCCGCCCCCGGCCAGCTTGGTGGCCTCGTTGAACAGCTGGTGCAGTTGCGGGTACTTCTCGAAGTGCGGGGGCTTGAAGTAGTCGGTCCAGAGCACCCACAGGTGGTGCTTGACCAGCTCGGAACGCTGCTCCTTGATGATCAGGGCCCGGGTACGGAACTCGGGGTCGGTGTTCGCCGCGTACTTCTCGTCGATTGCCTTGATCGACTCGGCCTCGATCCGGGCCTGCGCCGGGTCGTAGACACCGCAGGGAAGGTCGCAGTGCGCACTGGCGACAGTGCGTGGTGTAAGGATGCGTGGAAGGCGCATGGGATCCTCCAAGGCACGTCTGTGATGATCCAGGATGACAGTACTCCTGCGGTATGTCCCCGAAGGGTCGGAGGTGAAACTCGGTGCCCACCGGCCCCTCCATTCCCGGTGCGGCGGCTGGCGGCCGATCCGGTGCTCGGCTCTTCGCGGTACTCGTGGTCGGGCCGTCGATGGTGCCGACCCTGCGGCACGGCGACGCGTTGCTGGTCCGGCGCGGCGGCCGGGCGGTCCGCACCGGTGACCTGGTGGTCGGCGTCTTCCGTACCCGGCCGGACCTGTTGGTGGTCAAACGCGCGGTACGCCCCCGCGACGGCGGCTGGGAGTTGCGCGGCGACAACGCGCTGGTGACCGACGACTCCCGGGCGTACGGCGTGGCCGACGTCCTCGGCCGGGTGGTGGCCCGCTACTGGCCCCGCCCGAGGTGGTTCCGCTACCGGTCGGTATGACCCTGCCGGGCAACCGCGTTCCCTGGCGCCACTATGCTCTGTAGTTCATACCCGGGTGACCCCCGCACCGCTGCCGGCGCTCGCCGATCTCGCGTCCAACCGGCCGCCTCTCGAATGAACCTTTTTCAACCTGAACCGCGCGGCGCTCACACACCGCGTCCGACCTTGCGCTCCGACGGACCGCAAGGGGAGGTTGAAAAAGGTTCAATGGAATGCATCGTCGCGATCCTTGGAGTCACCATGTCATCCGCCGCCGTGGACCCGTCCGATCCCGCCTTCGAACTGCACCGGGGCGGCAAGCTGGCGGTCGCCTCGACCGTCTCGCTGGCCACGCGGGAGGACCTCTCCCTCGCGTACACCCCGGGGGTGGCCCGGGTCTGCGAGGCGATCGCCGCCGACCCCGCCCTGGCGGACGACTACACCTGGGTCTCGCACACCGTCGCGGTGGTCACCGACGGGTCGGCCGTGCTGGGGCTGGGCAACATCGGCCCGCGCGCGGCGATGCCGGTGATGGAGGGCAAGGCGGTGCTCTTCAAGCAGTTCGGTGGGGTGGACGCCGTGCCGGTCTGCCTGGACACCCAGGACGTCGACGAGATCGTCGCGGTGGTGACCGCGCTGGCTCCGTCGTTCGGCGGCATCAACCTGGAGGACATCAGTGCCCCCCGGTGCTTCGAGATCGAGCGCCGGCTGGACGAGGCGCTGCCGATCCCCGTCTTCCACGACGACCAGCACGGCACCGCCGTCGTGGTGCTCGCCGCGCTGCGCAACGCCGCGACGCTGCTGAACCGCAAGCTCGGCGACCTCCGGGTGGTGGTCAGCGGTGCCGGTGCGGCCGGCGTCGCGGTGACCAGGATGCTGACGGTCGGCGGGGTGAACCCGGCCGAGATGGTGGTCTGCGACTCCCGGGGCGTTCTGCACGCGGGCCGACCGGACCTGACCCCGGCAAAGGCCGAGCTGGCCGAGCTGACCAACGCCGCCGGCCGGGTCGGCGGGATCACCGAGGCGCTCCGCGACGCGGACGTGCTGATCGGGGTCTCCGGTGGGCAGATTCCCGAGGACGCGGTGGCCGGGATGGCGCCCGGCGGTGCCGTCTTCGCGCTGGCCAACCCGACGCCCGAGGTGCATCCCGAGGTGGCCGCCCGATACGCGGCGGTGGTGGCGACCGGCCGCAGCGACTACCCGAACCAGATCAACAACGTGCTCGCCTTCCCGGGCATCTTCCGGGGCGCGCTGGCGGCCCGGGCGACCAGGGTCACCGAGGGCATGAAGGTGGCGGCAGCGGATGCGATCGCGGCGGTCGCGGTCGAGGCGGCGTGGTCGGAGGGGGAACCGCGGAGCGGCTCCGAGCCGGGGCAGCTGCGGGTCGACGCCATCGTGCCGTCGCCGCTCGACCCCCGGGTCGCGCCGGCGGTCGCCGAGGCGGTCGCCGAGGCGGCCCGCCGCGACGGCGTCGCCCACGCCTGACGGTCGGGCCGCGTTCGGATGGTCGGGCCGCGTTCGGACGGCGGAGGCGCACGTCTGACGGGTGGGGCGGCCGTTCTCGGTCGGGTGTAACGTGTCGATCATGCGTGCCGTCTACGCCTCGATGTTCGACGCCGACGATCCGCTCGCCGCGTTGGTCGTGGGGGATCGTCCCGAGCCGGCCCATCCGGAGCCGGAGTGGGTGACGGTGGAGCTGAGGGCGAGCTCGCTCAATCACCACGACATCTGGTCGCTACGCGGGGTCGGGCTGGCGGCCGACCGGCTGCCGATGATCCTCGGTTGCGATGCCGCGGGCGTCGACCCGGACGGCAACGAGGTCGTGGTGTACCCGGTGATCCCGGATCCGGCCGATCCCCGTGGGCTGTCGCTGCTCTCCGAACGGCATCCTGGAACGCTCGCCGAGCGGGTCGCGGTGCCCCGCGCCAACCTGGTGCCCAAGCCGTCCGGGCTCTCCTTCGCCGACGCAGCCTGCCTGCCGACGGCCTGGCTCACCGCGTACCGGATGCTCACCACCCGGGGACGGGTGGAGGCCGGGGAGTCGGTGCTGGTGCAGGGGGCCGGCGGCGGCGTGGCGACCGCCGCCGTGATGCTCGCGGTGGCGCTCGGCAAGCGGGTGTACGCGACCAGCCGGCACCCGGGCAAGCGGGAGCGGATCGCCGCGCTGGGCGCGACCGCGTTGGAGCCGGGAGCCCGGCTGCCGGAGCGGGTGGACGTGGTGATCGAGACGGTCGGCGCCGCTACCTTCGACCACTCGATGAAGTCGGCCGCCCCAGGCGCCCGGATCGTCGTATCCGGTGCGACCGCCGGGTACGAGCCGGCGGTCAACCTCCGCCGGGTCTTCGCGATGCAGTTGGAGATCCTCGGCTCGACCATGGGTACGCCGGCCGAGTTGGCCGATCTGCTCGGTCTGCTGGTACGACGGGGGATCCGGCCGGTGATCGACAGCACCTATCCCCTTTCGGAGGCCCGTACGGCCTTCGCCCGTCTGCTCTCCGGAGACGTGTTCGGCAAGGTGGTGCTGGACCACGCCGCGTAGGCGAGGCACTCCTCCCGGCCGGCCCTGACCTGCCGTTCCCGGGCCGAGCTGGCGTGATCACGGTCCGAACACGCGCGGTGACGCGATTTGAAAATCCGGACGTTTCGCCCCTAATCAAAAGGGACGGCCGGGCAGGATAAGTACCGCGCAATGCACCGGAAAGTCGGACTAAAGCCCGACTTCAGGAAAAATAAAGGTTGGATTCCCGTCCATTCCTTCGTGTCTCCGTCGCCTTGGGGCCGGCGGGTACAGTCGTCCCGTTCCGCCCCTCTGATCGTGGACGCTATGTACGGCGAAGGAGTCGGATCTTGATGAGTTTCTCTGTGGCGGGCAAGCACAATCGACAAAGACCGCCATCCCGGCGTGATCTCGGGCGCGCCTGGCGTACGCCCCGATCCCTGCTGGTGGGCTCGGCGACGCTGGGGATCATTCTCGCCGGGATCGGCGTCGCCGTCGCGAGCAGTGGCGACGGGTCGATGACCATTACCCGGAACGGGACTGTGCTGGACGGCCGCAAGATCGATGGTTACGTGCACATCAAGGCGGACGACGTAACGATCAGAAACAGCACGATCAAGTACGGTGGGGCGCACGCCGTACGGATTTTCGAGGGCTTCTCCGGGGCGCTGGTCGAGAACACCAGGATTCAGTGCACCCGACCCGAGACGAATGGTCTCGTCTTCGGCAACTATACGGCCCGCAAGGTGCGCGTGTCCGGCTGCAAGAACGGTTTCATGCACTCGCCGGAGGCGCCCGCGACGATCGTCATGTCCACCTGGAACGGGAAGCCGGTGGCCGCCGGTGACCTGCCCTCGGAGAACCGGTCGGAGCCGACCTCCGAGCCCACGACCCCGGCGCCCGAGGACTCCCCGGAGGGGACGGATGCGGCCGCCGCGACCGTGACCAGGACGGAAGCCAGTCGGGCTCCCGCCGCCCTCCCCGGCCCCGACAACACCGGCGTGCCGGCCGGCACCACCCTCCGGGCCTCGGGTTCGATCAAGGTCACCCAGGATGGCCAGGTGCTCAGCGGGCTGAACATCACCGGCTGCGTGACCGTCACCGCCAAGAACGTCGTACTTCGCAAATCCCGTATCACCTGCGACGGGATCTACTCGATTCGCACGATCAACGCCGTGAACCTGGTGGTGGAGGACGTCGAGATCAACGGCATGGGAAAGAACTCCGCGGCGGTCTGCTGTGGTGAATACACCCTGCGCCGGGTCGACATCAGCAACGTCATAGACGGGCCCCGACTCGGCAGTGAGGTGGTCGTGGAGGATTCCTGGATCCACCACCTGACCCGGGGACCGGGATCGCACAACGACACGCTCCAGACCACCGGCGCCTCGAATATCGTGATCCGGCGCAACACGCTGGAGGCGTACAACCCGGTGACCAGGGATCCGTTCAACGCCTGTCTCATGATCGGGTCGACCACCGGGCCGATCGTCTCGAATCTGGTCTTCGAGGGAAACTACTGCAACGGCGGAAACTATTCCATCGGCGTGCGCGCCGACCTCAATGCCGCCAACATCAGACTGACCGGCAATGTCTTTGGGCGAAACCACAGATATGGCGTGATAGCCCGACCTGACCAGCGTGGTATCAGCTGGGACCGGGCGACCAACCTCTACGCGGACAACCGGAGACCGGTGGTGGGTTGACCATCCCTCACGGGCGCGGCCGGTCGGGCCAGGACCGGCCGCGCCCGGCCGTCCGGGGTCCGGGAGGCCGGCACGTCGGGCGGGTGTTATCGGAGTTGACGGGCGTCCTTCAGTCAGAGTTGGTTGTCGAGCGAGGCCAGCCCGCCCCGGGTCGCCTGGGCCGGCAGCCGCCGCAGCGCCCGGTCGTCGCCGTACAGGGTCCAGCGGAGGAACTCGACGGTCGTGTCGGTGATCAGGTCGAGCGCCCGCTCGCCGCTGCCGAGCAGCCCACCGACATGATCCCCGTCCGGCAGCGTCAGCATCGCCTTGGGCCAGGGGACCCGGTCGTATGCCGCCTTGCCGGCCCGGTACGACACCACGTCGTCGCGCTGCCCGTGCACGAAGAGCTGCGGCGCGGCCGCACCGCTGAACTCGGTGCCGACGCCGAGAGCGGTGCCGGCGAGCACGATTCCGGCGTCGAGCCGGGCGTCCCGCCCAGCCGTGAAGAGCCCGATGGTGGTGACGCCGCCCGCCGAGTGCCCGGCCGCGGCCACCCGGTCGACGGCGATGCGGCCGCGCAGCGGATCGCCGGCCACGCCGTCCAGCGCCAGCACCCGGGTCAGCACGTACGACGCGTCGGCCGGCTGGTTGATCACGTCGAGCACCTGCACGTCAGACGCGCCCCGACTGGTGTGCGGATAGGTCGGCGCCACCACCACGAAGCCCACCGCCGCCCAGCGCACCAGCAGCGCCCGGTAGTCCGCCGGCCGGCCGGTCAGGCCGTGGCTGAACACCACCACCGGAAAGCGTCCGTCGGCGACCTCGGCTCCCCGGTCCACCCCGCCGCCCGGGCTCCCCTGCGCCGGATACCAGACGGTGACTGGCAGCCTGCGGTCGCCGCCACGGTTGTAGGTCAGCTCCCGCACGCCGACCGCGAATCGCCGGCTCGGTGCGACGCCGGCCGGGGGCTGGCCGGCCGGGGGCTGGCCGGCCGGGGTGGTGACGACCGGAGTCGGGCTCTCGGTCGGCGCGGGCCGGTCGGCGACCGAGCGACCGGATCCGGCGGAGCAGCCCGCCAGGATCGCGACCAGCGCCGCCGTCACCGTCGCGGCGAACATGGCACGGGCGGGAGGGGAACGTCGGGGCATGAGACAGATTCTGCCCCGCCCACCGGCCGGTCGGGCCAACCGATTCCCGGCCAGGCGTACCCGCCGGCCTCCCGGTCGGGAAGGCTCGATCGGGAAGGCTCGGTCGGAAGGTTCGGTCGGAAGGCTCGGTCGGGAAGGCTCAGCGGGCGTGCCTCGGTCGGGAGGCTCCACCGGAAAGGCTCAGCCGAGAGGTCTCAGCCGAGAGGTCTCGGTCGAGAGGTCTCGGTCGAGACGGTCGGCGAAGACGGTGACCTCGGAGCTGGCGCTGGTCGGGAGGTGGCGCCGGGCCTGGGTGTCGCCGTAGAGCGTCCAGCGCAGGAACTCCGTCGTCACGGCCAGGGTCTGGGCGAAGCCGCGCCGGCCCGGGACAAGATACTCGCCGTGACCCCCGCCGCGTACCGTGAGGAACGCCTTCGGCCACGGCACCCGGCGGAAGGCGTCCCGACCGCGGCTCACCGGCACCACCCGGTCGGCGTCGCCGTGCACGAAGAGCAGCGGCGCCGCCGGCCCGCCGAAGGCGGTCCCGGGCATGCCGGCGCCGCCGATCACGATTCCGCCACGCAGCCGCGCCGAATGCCCCGGCGCGAACAGGCCGGCGGTGGTGTAGCCGCCGGCCGAATGGCCGACCGCGCCGATCCGGGTCACCGCGAGACGCCCGGCGAACCGGTCACCGGAGGCCCGGTCCAGCCGGGTGAGGTACCGGATCACCCGCCGGGCGTCACCCGGCTGGCGGCGGATGTCCCCCCGGTCGAACCGGCGTGCCGCGCGCTTCGTGTGCGGGTAGGCCGGGGCGGCGACCACGAAACCGGCGGCGGCCCACCGGGTGGTCAGCGGGGCGTGCAGCTCGGGCAGGCTGTGCAGGCCGTGGCTGAACAACACGATCGGAAACCGGCCAGCCGCGACCGGGGCGTCCCGGCGGGGCGCGGCCGGCCCGGCACCGGAACTGCGCGGGCTGTCGTCCCGGGCCGGATACCAGACGGTGACCCGGAGCGGGCGGGCGGTGCCGCGACCGAGGTCGAACGTGCGCACGCCGACCGCGTACGTTCGGTCCGGGGCGAAACCGGGCGGTGCCGCGGGAGCCGGAGCGGCCACCACCCACCCGCTGGCAACGAGCGCGATCGGCAGCAGCAGGACGAAGAGCCCCGAGACCCTGAAGTGCACGCGCACAGCCTCGACGCTAAACGGCGGAACGCCGTACGAGGCCAACTTTCCGGTCCTCGTGCGGCGTCCACCCGGACGGTTCGTCCCACCGCCCGCCCCCGATCTGCCGTCGCGCGACGATCCGCGGCGCGTCGGCTCAGCGCGTCACCGGCCCCATCCCGACGGGCACGCCCTGCGGCAGCCCACCCGACGGGACCTCGTCGGGGGAGAGCCGGGGCAACCAGCCCAGCCACGGGGGCAGGTACCAGTTCCGCTCCCCGAGCAGCACCATCACCGAGGGCAGCAGTACCGCCCGGACGATGGTGGCGTCGATCAGCACCGCGACGGCCAGGCCGAAGCCGAGTTCCTTCATCGACACCAACGTCCCGGTGGTGAAGAGGGCGAAGACCGCGACCATCACCATGGCGGCGCTGGTGATCACCCCGGCGGTGCCCCGGATGCCCCGGGAGACCGCCAGCTTGCTCGGCCAGCCCCGGTCGTGCCCCTCCCGGATCCGGCTGAGCACGAAGACGTGGTAGTCCATGGACAAGCCGAACAGGATCACGAAGAGGAACAGCGGCACCCAGTTGGTGATCGCGCCGACCGACTCGAAGCCGAGCAGCGCCTCCCCCCAGCCGTGCTGGAAGACCAGCACCAGCAGCCCGTACGCGGCGGCCACCGAGAGCAGGTTGAGCACGATCGCGGTCACCGCCACCACCAGCGACCGGAACGACACCAGCATCAGCAGGAACGCCAGCCCCAAGACGAACCCGAACACCAGCGGCACGCTGCGGCCCATCGCCGCGTTGAAGTCGACCGAGTCGGCGGCCCGGCCGGTCACCAGTACCTCGGCTCCGTCCACGCCCTGCACGGTGCGTGGGACGACCTGTTCACGCAGGGTGCGTACCGCCGCTTCGGAGGCGGCGTCGACGCCGGAGCCGGCCAGCCCCACCCGGACCAGCGCGACCGTCCGGTCCGGGTTGACCTCGACGCTGACCGGCTCGTGTAGCACCCCGGTGGCCAGGGCCCGGGTCTTCAGTTCGTCGATCGCGGCGGTCAGCGCCGGGGTGGTCACGTCGTCCGCCTTGATCGCCACCACCGCCGGCTCGGCGCCGCCGGGGAAGGCGGCGTTGACCCGGAGGAAAGCGCTCAGTGCCGGCGCCGGGTTCTTCAGCACCGTGATGTTCTCCTCGGCGGTCCGCATCCCGAGCAGTGGCACGGCCAGGGCGAGCAGGGTGACGGCGGCAAGTACGGCGGAGATCCCGGGCCGGCGCAGCACCACGTTCATGGTGGTGCGCCAGAACCGGCCGCTCGACTGCCGGCGGTAGAGCCCGGGTACCCGGCCCAGGTCGACCCGGTCGCCGAGCTTGCTCAGCACCGCCGGCAGTACCGTGAGCGATCCGACGGCGGCGGTGGCGACCACCAGGATCGTCCCGGTGGCCAGGCTGATGAAGGTGGTGTCCTGGGTCAGGAACATTCCGGACATCGCAATGATCACGGTCAGTGCCGAGATCAGCACCGACCGTCCCGAGGTGGCGGCGGCGATCGCCAGCGCCTGCTCGGCACTGGCGCCCCGGGCCCGCTCGTCCCGCTCCCGCCGCAGGTAGAACAGGCAGTAGTCCACCCCGACCGCGAGCCCCATCAGCAGCATCAGGTGCATGGTGGTGTCGACCGCCGGTGCGAACCGGCTGGCCGCGGCGAGCAGCCCGAGCGAGGCCAGGAACGCGGTCAGGGCCAGCCCCATCGGCAGCACGGCGGCGAGCAGCGCCCCGAACGCCACCAGCAGGATGCCCAGGGTCACCGGGATGGAGAGCATCGACAGCCGGTGCATGTCGGCGTCCAGGGTCCGGCCGATCGCCTCGCCGATGCTGGCCCCACCGGTCTGCGCCACGTACAACCCGGGATGGTCGCGTTGCACGGCGGCGACCGCTTCGCGTACCGGCCCGACCCGGTCGGCGGCGCCGTCGGCCGGCCCGGTCAGGTCGAAGGTGACGAGTACGGCGTGCCGGTCGGCGGAGACCGCGTCCGACCGTACGTCGAGGACCTGGTTGGTGCCTTCGACGGCAGCGACCGTGTCGGCGACCGCGGCCCGGAAGGCGGGATCCTCCGCGACCAGACTGTCGCTTTCGATCAATACCATCTCGGCGGCCCGGTCGGGGAAGCCGGCGGCGGCGATGATCTCGTCCGCCCGGCGGGAGTCGCCGTGCCCGTACTCGCTGTCCTTCGCCTCGACCGTGCCGACGACGGCGCTGAGCGCGGTCGCCGCGATCACGAACAGCAGCCATGCGAGGACGGCGAAGCCCCGGTGCCGGGTGCTCCAGCCGGCGATTCTCGCGGCCAGGTTTCCCTTGCGGGAACTCGCCGGAGCTGCGGCGGTGCCGGTGGCCGGCGGTGGCAGAGTGGTCGACGTGGTCATGCCCTGACGCTATGAGCCGGACCGGTCGGGTTCGATCCGGCGAGCACCCAGGTCAGGGGTAGGGCGGCCACGCCGGGCGAGGTAGGGCAGGCCCGACCGTGCCCCGGTTCGCTATCGTGCTCCGCATGGCTGATCAGCACCCCGACCCGAGCGGCAACACCGAGGCGTTCCGGGCCTTCGCGCACTCTCCCGAATCGTCGGCCGCCGAGCCGCCGTCCAGGCTGCCGCTGATCGTCGGGATCGCGGTCGTGGTCGTCGTGCTGGCCGCGCTGGTCGGCTGGCTGGCGTTCGACTGAGCTGCCTGTTGGTCGGTTGGCTGGCGCTCAGCCGAACTGCCTGTTGGGGCTTTCAGGGAAAGAGTGCCTTGACCCGGCGCCGGAAGGCACTCTTTCCCTGAAGTAGCACGATCTCCAGGTGGGTCGTCGCTGTCCTGCTGAGAGGTCACCGGCGCGGCGAGTGCTCAGGCGCCGAGGTGTCCTCCGTCGCTCGCGCCGAACAGCGGCTCGGCGAGCCGGCGAGCGAGGTCGTCCGGCACGTGCCAGGTCTGGCGACGTCGCTCAACGTCTTCTCCGCTCGGGTTACTGGAATCCGCTCGGGTTACTGGAGGTAGCTCCTGGCGTCGGTCAAGACCCGACACCTCCCGTACGAGAATGAGAGTTCTCGAACCTCGACGATCCCGGTCACCCGAACCTCTCGCCCTGGTAGCGGTGAGGCCGGAAGCACATGGCGCGTGACGACAACGCCGACTCTCCGGTGCCTGACCTGAAACCAGGGTAGGCCGTCAGAGGTCGTCCTCGTCGTCGAGTCGGGCCAGCCAGGTGGCGAACCGGTCGACCGGCGTCTCGAACTCCGGGTGCAGGTCGACGAAGTCGCGCAGCCGCGCGCCGAGCCACTCCAGGGTGACCGTCTCGGTGCCCCGGCGATCGACGAGTTCCTCGATGCCTCGGTCGGTGAAGTACACGGCGTCCTCTCTCGACGGTGTTGCAAGGAAGGGCCCCTGCATATCGTTTTCTGCTGTAGCGGGGGCCCTTCCTTACCTACTTCAGGGGCGGGGCAGGGCCGCCTCGATCAGCGCGGCCTGCTCGACATCGTGCATCTTCGCCGAGCCGACCGCCGGGGCGGCCGCCGCCGGCCGGGAGATCCGGCGCAGGCGTACCCCCTCCAGGTGCTCCAGCAGGTTGAGCGCGACGAACGACCAGGCGCCCTGGTTGGCCGGCTCCTCCTGGACCCAGGCGAAGTCCTCGGCGTTCGGGTACTGCGCCAGCGCGGCCCGGACCTCCTCGACCGGCAGCGGGTAGAGCTGCTCCATCCGGACGATCGCGGTGTCGGTGATGCCCCGCTCGGTGCGGGCCTGGAGCAGGTCGTAGTAGACCTTGCCGGAGCAGAGCAGCACCCGCTTGACCGCCTCCGGCGTGATGCCCGAGCTGTCGGTCAGCACCGGCTGGAAGGTGCCGGTGGTGAAGTCCTGCACGCTGGAGACGCAGAGCTTGTGCCGGAGCAGGGACTTCGGGGTGAAGACCACCAGCGGCTTGCGCTTCGGTGAGAGCGCCTGCCGGCGCAGCAGGTGGAAGTAGTTCGCCGGGGTGCTCGGGATGGCGATCCGCATGTTGTCCTCGGCGCAGAGCTGGAGGAACCGCTCCGGCCGACCGGAGGTGTGGTCCGGGCCCTGGCCCTCGTGGCCGTGCGGCAGCAGCAGCGTCACCGCCGACTGCTGGGCCCACTTCACCTCGCCGGACGAGATGAACTCGTCGACCACCGTCTGCGCGCCGTTGGCGAAGTCGCCGAACTGCGCCTCCCAGAGCACCAGGGCCTCGGTGTTCTCCACGGAGTAGCCGTACTCGAAGCCCATCGCGGCGTACTCGCTGAGCAGGGAGTCGTGCACGAAGAACCGGGCCCGGTCCCCGGCCAGGGTGGCCAGCGGGGTGTGCTCGACTCCGGTCCGGGAGTCCACGATGACGGCGTGCCGCTGCACGAAGGTGCCCCGCCGGGAGTCCTGGCCGGCGAGCCGGACCGTGATCCCGTCCTGGACGAGGGTGCCGAACGCGATGATCTCGCCGAGACCCCAGTCGATGTTGCCGGACTCGGTCATCTTGGCCCGCCGCTCCAGCAGTTGCTGGATCCGCTTGTGCGGGGTGAAACCGTCGGGCAGCGAGGTGTGTGCCGTGCCGACCGCGCGCAGCGCGGGGACGGTGGTGGCGGTCTCCACCGGCGGCTCGGGCTCCGGCTGACGGCGGGGTCGGCTGGCCGGCCGGGCCGACGAGGCGGCGTCCCGGGTGGCCTTGAAGACCCGCTCCAGCTGGGCCTGGAAGTCGCGTAGCAGCTCCTCCGCGTCCTCCACGGTGATGTCACCGCGCCCGATCAGCTCCTCGGTGTAGAGCTTCCGGACCGACCGCTTCGAGTCGATGATCTTGTACATCAACGGGTTGGACATCGCCGGGTCGTCGCCCTCGTTGTGCCCGCGCCGCCGGTAGCAGACCATGTCGATCACGACGTCCTTGTTGAACGCCTGCCGGTACTCGAAGGCCAGCCGGGCCACCCGGACCACGGCCTCCGGGTCGTCGCCGTTCACGTGGAAGATCGGCGCCTGGATCATCCGGGCCACGTCGGTGCTGTAGAGGCTGGAGCGCGAGTATTCCGGGGCGGTGGTGAAGCCGACCTGGTTGTTCACCACCACGTGCACGGTGCCGCCGGTGCGGTAGCCGCGCAGCTGCGACAGGTTGAGCGTCTCGGCGACCACGCCCTGACCGG
The DNA here is from genome assembly GCF_040120695.1 of Plantactinospora sp. B6F1. Classification (NCBI taxonomy): domain Bacteria; kingdom Bacillati; phylum Actinomycetota; class Actinomycetes; order Micromonosporales; family Micromonosporaceae; genus Plantactinospora; species Plantactinospora sp. B6F1. The sequence continues at coordinate 167,088 of NZ_JBEEAC010000013.1, forward strand.
CGAAGGCCGCGTCGCCGTGCACCGCCACCGGCAGCACGGTGTAGCCCTCCAGCTTGAGGTCTATCCGGTCCTGCTTGGCCCGGACTATCCCCTCCATCACCGGGTCGACCGCCTCCAGATGGGACGGGTTGGCGGTCACCGACACCTTGATCGAGTGCGCGCCGTCCGGCGTGGTGAACTTGCCGGCCTGGCCCAGGTGGTACTTCACGTCGCCGGAGCCCTGCGTCGAGCGCGGGTCGAGGTGCCCCTCGAACTCCGAGAAAATCTTCTCGTACGGCTTGCCGACGATGTTGGCGAGCACGTTCAGCCGGCCCCGGTGGGCCATCCCGATCACGACCTCGTCGAGGTCGTTCTCGGCGGCCGACTCCAGCACCTCGCCGAGGAGCGGGATCAGCGACTCGCCGCCCTCCAGGGAGAAGCGCTTCTGGCCGACGTACTTGGTCTGCAGGAAGGTCTCGAACGCCTCGGCCGCGTTGAGCCGGTTCAGCACGTGCTTCTGCTCGTCCGGCGCCGGCTTGGTGTACTTGCGCTCTATCCGTTCCTGGATCCAGCGCCGCTCCTCCGGGTCCTGGATGTGCATGTACTCCACGCCGACCCGGCGGCAGTACGAGTCGCGGAGCACCCCGAGAACCTCGCGCAGCTTCATCTTCTGCTTGCCGGCGAAGCCGCCGACCGGGAAGGTGCGGTCCAGGTCCCACAGGGTCAGGCCGTGCTGGAGTACGTCGAGGTCCGGGTGCTTACGGATCTTGAACTCCAGCGGATCGGTGTCCGCCATCAGGTGTCCACGGACCCGGTAGGCGTGGATGATCTCGATCACCCGTGCGGTCTTGTCGATCTGCCCGTCGGAGTTGACCGCCACGTCCCGCATCCAGCGCACCGGCTCGTAGGGGATGCGCAGCGAGGTGAAGATCTCGTCGTAGAAGCCGTGCTCGCCGAGGATCAGCTCGTGGATGGTCTTCAGGAACTCGCCGGACTGCGCGCCCTGGATGATCCGGTGGTCGTAGGTGCTGGTCAGCGTGATGATCTTGCTGACCGCCAGCTCGGCGAGGGTCTCCTCGGACATCCCCTGGTACGGCGCCGGGTACTCCATCGCGCCGACCCCGATGATGGTGCCCTGGCCGACCATCAGCCTCGGCTGGGAGTGCACGGTGCCGATCCCGCCCGGGTTGGTCAGCGAGATCGTCGTGCCGCCGTAGTCCTCCATGGTCAGCTCGTTGCGGCGGGCCCGCCGGACGATGTCCTCGTACGCCTGCCAGAACTGCCGGAAGTCCATCCCCTCGCCGGCCTTGATCGACGGCACCACCAGGGTGCGCGAGCCGTCCGGCTTGGCCAGGTCGATCGCGATGCCCAGGTTGACGTGCTCCGGCGTGACCAGCGCCGGCCTGCCGTCGACCTCGGCGAAGGAGTTGTTCATCTCCGGGTGCTTGGCGAGCGCCTTGATCAGGGCGTACCCGATCAGGTGGGTGAAGCTGACCTTGCCGCCCCGGCCGCGCGCGAGGTGGTTGTTGATGACGATCCGGTTGTCCACCAGCAGCTTGGCCGGGATCGCGCGGACGCTGGTCGCGGTCGGCACCGCCAGCGAGGCGTCCATGTTCTGCACGATCCGGGCGGCGACGCCGCGCAGCGGGGTGCTCTGGGGGCCGGCGGGTCGGGTCGGGCCGCCCTTGCCGTCGGTGCTCGGCGCGGCCGGCTTGCCGGCGGCCTTCTGCGGGCTCGTGGCCGGCTTCGACGAGGTGCTCGGGGCTGGCTTCGACGCACTCGTGGCCGACTTCGATGGGCTCGGGGCCGGCTTCGCGGTGGCGGCCTTGCCGTCCGGCTTCGCGGCCTTGCCGTCCGGCGTCGTCGGGGTACCGCGCTTGGCCGGTGCCGGGGTGGCGGGCGCGGTCTCGGTCTTCGCGCCGGTGCGGGTGGGCGCGGCCGGCTTCTGGATGGTCGTGCCCCCCTTGGCGCCGCCGGTCACCCCGGCGTCACTGGTGCCACCACCGTCCGGGCCGGACGGCCCGGCCGTGGGTCGGTAGTCGGCGAAGAAGTCGTGCCAGGCTGAATCGACGCTGGCGGGGTCGGCGAGGTAGCGCTGGTACATCTCCTCGACGATCCACTCATTGGGACCGAACCCCGCCAGTGGATTTTCCTGCGAAGTCTGCTGGGTCGACACGGCCGGTAATCGCCTCTTTCACGCGGGTTGTGTGTCACGCGGTCGCCTGCCCGCCCGGTCCGGGGGGCTGGGTCGAAAGACGGGTCCAAGGCTACGCCGTGCGGTAACCGACAGCATTGTCGCATCAGACCCGTGTCGCGTTTCACAGCTTTTGCGAGTTGTTGGCCGTTCGGTACCAAGGTACTCGGGTGACGGGGGCCACCAATCCGCCCCGCCCGAGGAGAAACCCGGCCGGGGCTGGTGGCCCCGACCGGGTTTCTCCGACACCCGGCCCACCTCGTCACTGAGGGTCAGGAGACGTCCCGCTTGCGCATGATCAAGGTGCCGATGGTGCCGGTCACCACGGCGTACGCGACCATGACCGCCGCTCCCGCCCAGCGGGGCGGGCTGCCCGGCAGGTCGGTGCCGGTCGCCATCAGTTGCGAGGCGAGCGACGGGACGATCAACTGAAGGTTGTTGATCCAGTCACCGAACCGCTCGGCCAGGATCGCCAGTACGATGATCGCCCCGATGTAGCCGGCGAGGTAGACCAGCAGCGCGGTGACGGTGGCACCGATCTGGCTGCGGATCAGCACCCCGAACCCGATCCCGAAGACGGCCCAGAGCAGGTATGCCAGCCCGTTCAGGCCGATCGCCTGCCAGATCGCGCCCTCGCCGAGCTGGCTCGACACGTCCAGGCTGCTCAGGATCAGTGGGCCGAAGATCAGGTTCAGCCCGGTGGTGATCACCCAGAAGATCACCCCGAGGATGCCGGCGGCGACCAGCTTCGCCAGCACCACGGCGGTGCGGTGCGGCGTGGTGAGGAAGGTGGTCGTGGCGGTCTGGTGGAAGAACTCGTTCGTCACCACCAGTACACCGAGCAGCATCACGATCAGCACGCCGAAGAACTGGCCGTTGGTGTAGAGGTTGGCCGCGACGTTGACGTGCTCACCGGCCGCCTGGAACTGCGCGTTCTGCTGGTCGGCCTCGGGTACGCCGACGCGGTCCGGGTCGAGCACCGCCTGGGACTGGAAATAGTTGATCATCAGGGTGAGGCCCCAGAGGGGCAGCGTGATGAGGCCGAAGACCCACCAGGTGTTCGTCGTACGGATCTTCAGCAGCTCGGACCGGACCAGGTTCATCGGATCCCCGCCTTTCCGGCCGTCAGCTCCAGGAAGACCCCTTCGAGGTCGGGCCGTTCCGTGGTCAGCTCGTGCAGCTCGACCTTTGCCGCCAGCGCGGCCCGGCCCACCGCCGGGGCGTCCGTGCCCTCGACCAGCAGCACGCCGTCCTCGCCCCGGGTCACCTGGACACCGTTCCCGGTCAGCGCCGTGGTCAGCTCGTCGCTCTGCGGAGTCCGCACGCGAACCCGGCCGGTCTGCGCCATCGAGCCGACGACCTCGTCGACCCGGCCCTGCCGGACCAGCTTGCCGGCCGCGATGATCACCACGTCGTCGGCGAGCAGTTGCATCTCGGAGAGCAGGTGACTGGAGACCAGCACCGTACGTCCCTCGGCGGCGAGCGCCTTGAGGAAGCCGCGCATCCACCGGATGCCCTCCGGGTCGAGCCCGTTCGCGGGCTCGTCCAGGATCAGCACCCGGGGGTCGCCGAGCATCGCGGCGGCGATGCCGAGCCGCTGCTTCATGCCCAGCGAGTAGCCCTTGAACTTCCGCTTGGCCGCCGGGGTGAGCCCCACCAGCGCCAGCGCCTCGTCGGCCCGCTGCTTCGGCAGCCCGGCCGCCGCGCAGATCACCCGCAGGTGGTTGACCCCGGTGCGGCCCTTGTGTGCGCTCGACGCCTCCAGCACCGCGCCGACGTACTGGAGCGGCTGCGGCAGGTCGGCGTAGCGGTTGCCGCCGATCGTCGCGCCGCCCGCCGTCGGCGTGACAAGGTTGAGCAGCATCCGCAGCGTGGTGGTCTTGCCGGCACCGTTCGGTCCCAGGAAGCCGGTCACCCGGCCGGGCTCGACGGTGAACGACAGGTTGTCGACCGCCCGGACATTGCGATAGACCTTCGTAAGACCGGAGACCACAATCTGGCCAGCTCCGGTCGTTGGGCTCAGCCGCCCGTCGGACATCTCTCTCCCTCCGTGAGGCGCGGCCGTACCGGCCACGCCGTCACCCAGCGTTGACATTGTGGGTCACGCGGTCAATCGGGATGATTGCGTAACGCGTTGTCATACCTGGGCAGGACCCCGTCCTCCCACAGCACGAGCCGCGCGGCATCCGGGGAGGAGGGGCGAAATTTACCAGCTCGGGCGAGCTGCCGGGGGATGGCGCGCGAAGTCTGTCGAGCCATACCACGTCCCGTTCACGGGATCGACACGCCACCGGCCGACGGTCGACCCCGCCGGGGCCTACACGTACCGCGACGAAGCCGAGCCGCCCGGCGGCGCTGCCGCCCCCGGAGGGAGCGTTTAGGAAACGCGATGTATCGCGTTATCGTGGCGGGACGCACGTCCTGCCGTCCGTGCCGGCGCCTCGCGCCGGCCGGACCGGCCTGCACCAGGGGGTCGCCATGCCGAGCTGGACCATCAACGGACCGCGCCGGCTGAGCCACAGCACCGTGGATGCCCGGCGGTCGGCGGAGTGAGGACGAGATGACGGTGGTGGTGTTCGGCCACGGCCGGCTCCGGCTCTACCTGCTCAAGCTTCTCGACGACGGGCCCAAGCACGGCTACGAGCTGATCCGGCTGCTGGAGGAGCGCTTCCTCGGCCTCTACGCGCCCAGCGCCGGCACCATCTATCCCCGCCTGGCCCGGCTGGAGGCCGAGGGACTGGTGACGCACGACGCCGTCGGCGGCCGGAAGGTCTACCAGATCACCGACGCCGGCCGGGCCGAGCTGCGGCAGCGGGCCGACGAGGTGACCAGCCTGGAGTCGGAGATCCGCGCCGCGGTCTCCGACCTCACCAAGCTGGCCGGTGAGATCCGGTCCGAGGTGCGCGGCACCGTGCGGGACCTGAAGGAGGAGCTGCGGGCCGCCGTCCGAAAGAGCCGCCAGGGTCCCCGGAGGTCCGCTCCGGGCCCGGCGTTCCCGGACCCGGCGCCGGAGGCCGGGGCCGCCGGTGGCGGTTGGGCGGCCGGACAGCGTGCCTGGGAGCAGGCTCCGGAGGGCTGGTCGACGGGAGCCGGTGCCGAGGAGCGGCCGCCCGGCGAGCGGTCGGCGCCCCGGGGGGACGATCCGGGGGACGAGTTCGACCGGCAGTTGCTGCTCTTCGTGACCGAGGTACGGGCGCTGGCCCGCAGTGGCCGGTTCACCGAGGCCCAGCTGCGTACCGCCGCCCGGGTGTTGCAGGGGACGCTGGACGGGCTGCGCCGGCTGCTGCGCTGAGAGACCGTGGGCTCCCCCGGGACCGCTCCGCCGAGCCGTCGGGCGCTCTCAGAAAACTTTCAGGGGATGTTCAGCCCCGGCGCAGCGGGGACGCGGATGATGGTCAGATGGCAGCGACACCGCAGACCGAGGCACGGCTTCTCGTCGTCGAGGACGACCCGAACATTCTCGAGCTGCTCTCCGCCAGCCTGCGATTCGCCGGCTTCGACGTGGCCACCGCCACCAGTGGGAGCGCGGCGGTCAGCGCGGCGAAGGAGCGCCGACCCGACCTGGTCGTGCTCGACGTCATGCTGCCCGACCTCGACGGCTTCGAGGTCATCCGGCTGCTCCGCGAGGGCGGCACCCGTACCCCGGTGGTCTTCCTGACCGCCCGGGACGCGACCGACGACAAGATCCGTGGGCTGACCCTGGGCGGCGACGACTACGTCACCAAGCCGTTCAGCCTGGAGGAGTTGACCGCCCGGATCCGGGCGGTGCTGCGGCGTACCGCCACCGGCGAACACGCGCCGTCCCGGCTCACCTTCGCCGACCTGGAACTGGACGAGGAGACCCACGAGGTGCACCGGGCCGGCAAGCGGGTGCAGCTCTCGCCGACCGAGTTCAAGCTGCTGCGCTACCTGATGCTCAACGCCAACCGGGTGCTGTCCAAGGCACAGATCCTGGACCACGTCTGGAACTACGACTTCCGGGGTGACGACAACATCGTCGAGTCCTACATCTCCTACCTGCGGCGCAAGATCGACACCACCCAGCCCCGGCTGATCCACACCCTGCGCGGCGTCGGGTACGTGCTCCGCAAGCCGGCGGCGTGAATGTCGCCCTGCCGCTGAAGGGGCGGCTCCGCGCCACGCCGCTGCGGGTCAAGCTCGTCGCCGCCGTCCTCGTCCTGGTCGCCGCCGCGCTGGTGGTGATCAGCGTGATGACCGCCTTCTTCCTCCGCAGTTACCTGGTCGGCCGGATCGACAACCAGTTGGCGAACTTCGCCCGCAACACGAACGCGACGGAGGTCCAGCGGCTCTACGACGTCGTGGCGGCCGGCCGCGGCGCGCTGCCGACCGACTACCTGATCGTGCGGGCCGACCGGGAGGTCGGGATCTTCAACCCGCTCTACGACCGGACGCTGAACGAGAGCAACCTGCCGGCCGCACTCGACGACGCCAACTGGTACGAGCGGCACGCCGGCGGGGACTTCTTCACCGTCTCGTCGAGCGACCACCGGTTCCGCTGGCGGATGATGGTCGTGCAGTGGCCGAGCGGCACCTACCTGGCGGTCGGGCAGCACCTCACCGACGTCGACCTGGCGGTCAAGGAACTGATCTGGATCGACGTACTGGTCGGCGGCTCGGTGTTGATCACGCTCGCCGCGGCCGGGGCGGCGATAGTGCGTACCAGTCTGAAACCACTCGTGGAGATCGAACGGACCACGGCGGCCATCGCCGGCGGCGACCTCTCCAGACGGGTGCCGGACCCGGAGCCCGGTGAGGCGGAGGCGAAAACCGAACTCGGCCGGCTGTCCCGGGCGCTGAACACGATGCTCAGCCAGATCGAGGTGGCCTTCACCGCGCGGGCCGCCTCGGAGACGGCCGCCCGGGCGGCCGAGGCGAACGCCCGCAGCGCGGCGACCGCCGCCCGGCACGCCGCCCTCGCCGCCCAGGCGTCCGAGTCCCGGGCGCTGCGCTCAGAGGAGCGGATGCGACAGTTCATCGCGGACGCCTCACACGAACTGCGTACCCCGCTCACCACCATCCGCGGTTTCGCCGAGCTCTACCGGCAGGGTGCCGCCGGCTCGCCCGAGGAGACCGCCCGGCTGATCCGCCGGATCGAGGACGAGGCGGCCCGGATGGGCCTGCTGGTCGAGGATCTGCTTCTGCTGGCCCGGCTCGACCGGGAACGGCCGCTGACCCTGGTGCCGGTGGAGTTGCCGGTGCTGGCCAGCGACGCGGTGCAGGCGGCCAAGGTGGTCGCGCCGGACCGCTCCATCAGCCTGGAGATCGAGCCCGGCGCCGGCTCGCTGGTGGTACTCGGCGACGACGCCCGGCTGCGGCAGGTGCTCGGCAATCTGATGACCAACGCGCTCACGCACACCTTGCCGGAGGCGGCGGTGACGCTGCGGCTGCGGGCCGACGGGGACGACGCGGTGGTCGAGGTCGCCGACACCGGCCCGGGGCTTTCGGCGGAACAGGCCGAACGGGTCTTCGAGCGGTTCTACCGGGCGGACGCCGCGCGGACCCGTCACGCTGGCGGCGGGGTCAGCACCGGCCTTGGCCTGGCCATCGTCGCCGCCCTGGTCGCGGGGCATAACGGCAGCGTCGAGGTGGTTGAAACCCCGGGTGGCGGAGCGACCTTCCGGGTCCGGCTGCCGCGTGCACCCGCGGTCCCGGAGGAACCGGGGATTGCCGAATCAATCGACGTAGAGTGATTCTCAGCCAATATCCAGGCGCGCTCCAGGTACGTCGCAGAGCGAGGGGGCAAGGTAGGGACATGAGCGACTTCGAGACCGACCCGCAGCGGCGGCCGGCTACCGCCGACCGCGAGCACAGGCAACCCACTGCCGAGCTGCCGCGCGACGACCGCGGGCAGTCCGACTCCGACGCCTCGACCGCCAACTTCGCCGCGACCGGTGCCTCGGACGGCGCCCCGTCCGGCGACCGGTCCGAGCCGGCGACCGCCGTACAGTCCACCGCCGACCCGTACGCCGGCCGGGCGTACGAAGCGTCGGGGCCGACCGCCGAGCAGCCGCAGAGCGGGGTGCCCGCCTCCGGCCAGCCGTACCCGGGTGCGCCAATCCCCGGGCAGCCGTACGCCGCGCCCGCCTCCGGGCAGCCCTACGGTGGCAGCCCGGCCTCCGGACAGCCCTACGCCGCGCCCGCCTCCGGGCAGCCCTACGGTGGCAACCCGTACGCTGCCGCCCCCGGACAGCCCTACGGCACCGGCCCGTACGGCACACCGCCCGCCTCCGGTCAGCCGTACAGTCTCCCCCCGACCGACCGGCCCGCTTCCGGACCGGTCGGCGGCGGCCCCTGGCATGCACCGGCCGGCGGCCAGCCCCGGTCGCCCTGGGCGCCGGGGCACCCCGGTGCCGGGGCTCCGCCCCAGCCGCCGCACCCCGGCGGTCCGGTGCCGCCCTGGGCCAACCCGGGCGCACCCGCACCGGGGTCCCCCCGGCCCCGGGCCGGCCGGGTGGTGGCGGCCGGAGTGGCCGCGCTGGCCCTGATGGTCGGCTCCGGGATCGCCGGCGGGGCCATCGCGACGGCGCTGGACGACTCGCCGTCGGTGACCAACCGGACCTACTCGGCGGCGCCGGTGATCAACTCGGCCGACCTGCCCAGGATCGCCGCCCAGGTGCAGGACAGCGTGGTGTCGATCAGCACCAGCAGCACCGAGGGCTCGGGCGTGGTGATGAGCGCCGACGGCTTCGTGCTGACCAACAACCACGTGGTGGCCAACGCCGACGGCGGCGCCGTCCGGGTGTTCTTCGCCGACGGCAAGAACGCCGACGCGAAGGTGATCGGCACCGACCCGAAGACCGACCTCGCCGTGGTTAAGGCCGAGGGGGTCTCCGGGCTGACGCCCGCCAAGTTCGGCGACAGCGACGCGATGCAGATCGGCGACCAGGTCCTGGCGCTGGGCAGCCCGCTCGGCCTGCAGGGCTCGGTGACCGCCGGCATCATCAGCGCCCGCGACCGGACCATCCGGGCCGGTGACGGGGGTGGCCAGCAGAATCCGTTCGAGCAGCAGCGTCGCGGAGTCAGCTCGATCTCCGGCCTGTTGCAGACCGACGCCCCGATCAACCCCGGCAACTCCGGCGGCGCGCTGGTGAACACGAGGGCGGAGGTGATCGGCATCAACACCGCGATCCTCACCGCCGGACAGGGCAGCGGCAACATCGGCGTCGGCTTCGCCATCCCGAGCAACAAGGCCCGGGCGATCGCCGAGGCGCTCCAGCGCGGCGAGAAGGTCAGCCACCCGTCGCTCGGGGTCCAGGTGACTCCGGCGGAGAACGGCGGGGCGCTGATCAGCGGCGTCGTGCCGGGCAGCCCGGCCGCCAAGGCCGGCCTCCAGCAGGGCGACGTGGTCACCCAGTTCGGCGACAAGAAGATCGGCGACGCCGACGACCTGGTCGGTGCCGTACAGGCCGGCAAGGTGGGTGACCAGGTGCAGGTGACGTACACCCGGAACGGGGTCGAAAAGACGGCAACCGTGACGCTTGCCGAAACGTCCTAAAGGATAGGGACCGAACCGTACGCCTCGGGGCAGGCCTTCCGGACGACGGAGGTCGAGCCTCCTCCCCAGAGCGGCGGGCGACGTGGCCAAGGGGGTTGGTCAGGTCGCCCGCCGCTCCTCCTTTCCCGGCCCCCGCTCCCCGTCCCGCTTCACCTGGTCCGGGTGAGCCCGGCTCACCCGGACCAGGGCGAGTATCGGGGTTGGTCTGGCAGGCACGGCTTCTGGTGCCGACCCGACCGTGCGTCGGTGACCACGAGGAGCGCGTCGGTGACCACGAGGACCGGGGGAGGAGCGGCGATGAGTAGTACCGCGACCATGGCGCGCAGCGACGCCGACATCCAGCGTGACGTGCTGGCCGAACTGGCCTGGGATGCCCGGGTCCGGGCCAGCGCGGTGGGGGTGTCGGTCTCCGGCGGCATCGTGACCCTGACCGGTCAGGTGGACAGCTACGCGAAGAAGTGGGCGGCGGAGCGGATCGCGCACCGGATCCGGGGCAACCGGGCGGTCGCCAACGACATCGAGGTACGCCTGCCGGTCGGGGCCGAGCGTACCGACACCGACATCGCCACGGCGGCGAGCCGGGCGCTGGAGTGGGACGCCTTCGTGCCGGTCGACCGGATCCAGGTGACCGCCGCCAACGGCTGGCTGACGCTGCGCGGCGAGGTCGAGCGGGGCTACCAGAAGCGCGCCGCCGAGCGGGCCGTACGCCGGCTCACCGGGGTACGCGGGGTGACGAACCTGATCGCCGTGGCACCGGCCGGCGACCTGTCGGAGGAGGACCTCAAGCGGGACATCCGCAGTGCCCTCGCCCGGCGGATCGACATCGACGCCGGCCTGATCCAGATCGATGTCGAGGAGGGGATTGTGGTGCTCACCGGCGAGGTGCGGTCATGGCTGGAGCGGGAGGAGGCGGAGCGGGTGGCCTGGGCCGCGCCAGGAGTGGGCGAGGTCGAGACGCGGCTTCGCCTCGCGACCTGACCGTGTCGGCCCGGCCCGGAGGGGAGGACTCCCAGTGAGCACGAACCCGTCCGAGCGGGCGCGGCCGGAGCAGCGGCTGCGCATCGCGATGATCGTCCCGCCCTGGTACGAACTGCCGCCGCCCGGCTACGGCGGGCTGGAACAGGTCTGCTCGGCCCTGGTCGACGGGCTGGCGGCCCGGGGGCACGAGGTGACCCTCTTCGGCGCCGGGACCGGGACGGGCACCGCGGCGCACTTCGTCGGGACCGTCCCGGAGTTGCAGCACCACCGGCTCGGCCAGATCCTGCCGGAACTGGCCCATCTGACCCGGGTCAACCGGATGATCTCGCCGGAGTCGTTCGACATCGTGCACGACCACACCACCGTCGGCCCGTACGCCGCCGGCCGGCCGGTGCCGACCATCGCCACCGTGCACGGCAAGCCGACCGGTGAGTTGCGGGAGGTGCTCGCCGACGGCGACCCGAACGTCGGGCTGGTGGCCATCTCGCACACCCAGCGCCGGCTGGCTCCGGAACTGCCCTGGGTCGCCACCGTGCACAACGGGATCTCGACCGGCAACCTGCTGACCAAGTCGGTACCGGGGATGGGCCCGGTGCTCTGGCTGGCCCGGTTCAGCGCCGACAAGGGCCCGGACCTGGCCATCGAGGCGTGCCGGGCCGCGGGCCTGCCGCTGGTGCTGGCCGGCAAGTGCGACGAGCGGTCCGAGCTGTGCTACCTGGAACAGGTCGTCGAGCCGATGCTCGGACCGGACGTGTCGGTGCTGCGCAACCCGGACCGGGACGCGACGGTGCGCCTGCTGCTCGCCGCCCGCTGCCTGATTATGCCGATCCGCTGGGAGGAGCCGTTCGGCATGGTGATGGTGGAGGCGATGGCCACCGGAACCCCGGTGGTGGCGCTCAACCGGGGGGCCGTGCCGGAGCTGGTCCGGCACGGCGAGACCGGGCTGATCTGCGACGACCCGTCCGAGCTGGGCCCGGCGCTGCGCGAGGTCTCCGGGTTGGACCCGGGCACCTGCGTGGCGCACGTGCGCCGGGAGTTCTCCGCCGAGCGGATGGCCGAGGAGTACGAGCGGGTCTACCGGGCATTCGTGGAGCCGGGTCTCGCACCGCCGGTCCGGCCGGCGTCCGCGCCGACCGTCGCCTGGTGACGCCGCCGGCTTGATTTCGGGTACGACGTCAGCCACGCTCCCTGTCGGGTAGTGGACGCGGGCGCGTCAGGGTGGCGTCGACGCCTTACTCTGCAGGCCGCAGCGGGACGCGGAGGGCAGGGGTCGGTGGCCGTCGTCGAGAGCCGGGTGAGCGTCTGGGAGGCTCTGGCCGGCCGTGCTCCGGGCAGGCCGGTGGGACCGGCCGACTCCGGGCTGTGGAGCGCCGTCGTCGAGCGCCTGAACCCGGCCCGGGCCCGTCCGGTGCTCCGCCCCGGCATCGAGCGCGCCGAACTGGTCTCGGTACGCGGCGTCCCGTACGTGATGCTCCGCTCGCCGGATTCCCGGGGCGCCTGCTATCTGCGACTCTCCCCCGAGGAGTGGCGGCTCGCCGAGCTGATGGACGGGTCCCGGACCGTCGCCCGGCTGGTCGCCGAGTTCGCCCGGATCGCCGGCCGGCTCGCCCCCGACCAGGTCACCCGGATCGTCGCCGACCTGGCCGGCAACCGGATGCTGGCCGAGCTGCCGCTGAACGCGTTCCGGCCGCTGGACCGGGTGCACCGCCGGCCCTGGCCGCTGCGGCTCGGCCGGGGACTGCTCGCCGCCGCCAAGGGTCAACGCACGGTGGTGGCCGACGTCGACTGGCTGGTCGACCTCGCCTACCGGGCCGGTGGGCGGCTGCTCTTCACCCGGGTCGCCGCCGGGCTGCTCGGCGCGGTGGCGCTGGCCGGGCTGCTGCTGTTCGGCTGGACGTGGTGGGCCGGTGACGAGTCGCTGTTCCTCACCGACGGCTCGTACGCGGCCGGCGCGGCGGTGCTGGTCGGGTTGAACGTCCTCGCGCTGGCCTGCCACGAGCTGGGGCACGCGCTCGCCACCAAGCATGCCGGACGGCGGGTACCGGCCGCCGGCTTCCTGGTCTACTTCGGCATCCCGTCGGTCTTCGTCGACACCACCGACGTCTGGATGGCCGGTCGTCGAGCCCGGATGCTCACCACGGCGGCCGGGCCGGCGGCCGGGCTGGTCCTGGCCGGTCTCGCCCAGCTCGCCGGCCTGCTGGTGCCGGAGTGGGCGCCGTGGACGTTCAAGCTTGCCTTCGCCTGGTACCTGAACGCGCTGTTCAACCTCAACCCGTTCCTGGCGCTGGACGGCTACTACCTGCTGATGGACTGGTTGGAGATACCCAACCTGCGTGCCCGTGGCCTGTGCTACGTGTTGGCCCGGCTGCGCCGCCGGCCGCCGAGCTGGGCGCAACTGGACCGGGAGGGCCGGATCGTCGCCCTGTACGGCACCCTGGCCGTGCTCTGGGTGGTCATCGCGGTGAACCTCGGCTGGCGGATCTGGACCGACCGGGTCGCCGGGCTGGTACTCGGGCTGTGGTGGTCCGGCTGGCCGGCCCGGCTGTTGCTGGTCGCCGTCATCGCCGGCCTGGCCGCACCGCTGGTCTACCTCACCGCCGGCTGGCTCGCCCGGCGCGTCCGGCGGGCACGGGCCCGCTGGGCGGAGCGGCGGCAGCGGCTGGACCTGCCCCGCCGACTGGACGCGTTGCGGAACTCTCCGCTGGGCCGGCTGCCGGAGGCGGTCCTGACCGAGCTGGCCCAGCGGGCCGGTTGGGTGTGGCCGCGTACCGGGCAACAGCTGGTCTTCGCCGGGGCCGCGCAGTCGAGCGTCTTCCTGGTCGTCGAGGGTGCCATGGAGGGCCGGCAGCCCGGCGACCCCGCTGGCCTGGTTCGGCAGCGGATCGGCCCGGGCGGGATGATCGGGCTGGCCAACGCGCTCACCGGGGCGCCGGCCGCCCTCGACTGGCACACCGCCGGGACCGTCCTGTTGGGACTTCCGGCGTCGGCGGTGGTCGCCGGGGTCGGGCCGCTGCCCGGTCCGCCGCCCACCGACCGGGCCGAGGCCGAGGCGCTGTTCGCCGAGGCGCCGGCGCTGCGCGGGCTGACCGCCGAGGACCGGCTGGGCCTGGTCGCCGGAGCCCGGGTGTCGGCGGTCGCCGCCGGTGACCCGGTCGTGCTGGCCGGGGCGAACGACGCGGTGGTGGTGGAGTCCGGGGTGATCGAGTTGCCGGACGGCACCCAGCTCCGCCGGGGTACCCTGATCGGCCCCGCCGGGGAGGGTGAGCCGGGGACGGTCGCCACCGCCCGTACGCCGGTCCGGGTCTGGGGCCTGCCCGCCGTGACCGGCCTTCCGCTGTTCCTCGGCACCGGGGGCGCGGCACCCCGGGCGCCGAGGGCCGGCACGCCGGGCAGCGCGCCCCGGGCCGGCGTGCATCCCGACGGCGGCTATCCGCCGCTGGCCGCGCCGCCCGGACCGCCCCCACCCGGCGCGGATCCCGACGTCGACCGCCGGTTCGAGCGGAAACTCTGGTGGCTGGTCCTGCTTCTCCTGCTGCTGGCCCTGTTCAGCGCGGCGGGCAACCTGGTCCCCGGCCCGGCCTGGGCGGAGATGCCCAGCGACCGGGCGCTGCTCTCCGCCGAGTCCGGCCGGGTCGACGCGGTCGTGGACGGCCGGAGCGTGCGGCTGGCCGAGGGGGACCGGCGCTACGTCTCCGAGGGCGACCAGATCCGGGTACGGTCCCGGTCCCGCGCGGTACTGACCTTCCGCGGCGGCTCGACGGCGGTGTTCTGCGCCGGCTCCCGGGCGATGGTGGGTCCACTCTGGAGCGACGGGGCGGGTACCGTCACCCCGCACGGCCGGCTGACCCTGGACACCGGCCGGATGCTCGCCGACACCGGGAGCCCGAGCAGCGCCTTCGCCCCCCTGGCACTGCTGGTGGACCGGACCGGTGGCGGGGTCAGCAACCGTGGAGCGGCCCGGTACGCGGCCTGGACCCGGGGCATCGAGGTCTCCACCGGCCAGGTACGGGTCGCCGGGGTACGCCAGCCGGAGAACCGCCGGACGCTGACCTGCGGCGGCGGTACGGCACCGGACGGTACGGGCTCGTCCCCGACCGGTACCCCGGGCGACCCGGAGCCGACGGAGTTCGGCCTGCCCACCCCCACCCCCACTCCCACCCCGACGCCGCTGCCGAGCCAGTCGCCCGGAGCCCCGGGGCCGACCCCGACCGCCGCGGACAGCACCCCGACCGGAACCGCCAGCACCCCGACCACCACCCCGCCGCGTACCCCGCCCCGCACCACGCCCCCACCCACCACCGCGGCGCCGACCACCCCACCCAGGGACACCGTGGGGCCGACCTTCTCCGACGTCTTCGCGAAGCCGACGAGCATCTCCCGGCCGTCGTGTTCGGGCAACGGCATCGCCACGATCGGCGGCTCGGTGGACGACAACGTCACGCCGGCCTCCGACGTCCACGTCTCCGCGAGCTGGTCGTTCGGAGGAAGCGAGGGTGGTGCGGTGCAGCTCGGACGGTCGGGGGCGTCGTTCCAGGGCGAGGTGGTCGTCCCCTACACCCGGGCGAACAACGGCGGCGGGCCGGTGCGCGTCGACATCCTGGCCGTGGATGGCGCCGGGAACCAGTCGGGGACCGGTTTGACGATCACGCTGGAAGCGTGCGGCGGCACCGTAACATCCCGGCCGGGGAGCGAAACATCCGAACCGCTCAGAGATGAGCGACGAGCAGGAAGTAGTTCGTAGTGCTCTGTTGGTTCTGTCCGAAGGCGGCGCGCGGCGGGTGCCGGTTCTGTGGCCGCGGCGTCTGCGAGGACCATGCCCGGTTCGGCCCGTACCTGTTGCAGGTGCACCGCTCGGAGGCGCGCGGCCGGGCCGAGGGGCTGGTGGTCGAGGACGCCCTGCAGTGCGGCACCTGCCGGCCACGCCCCCAACCGGTACCCATGCCCGAACTGGACTGACGGTGCGGGCCGCGCGGTCGGCTCCGGCGGTGGCGGTGCGCGGATAGCCTGTGAACGGCCCGGTGTGCATCAGGAGGCGACCGTGAGTGACTTCGACGACGTACTCGAACGGCTGGTCACCGATCCGGCGTTCGCCGCCGCGCTCGCCGCGGATCCGGTCGACGCCCTGGCCGGCTACCGGCTCGACGCCGACGAAGTGGCGCTGCTCCAGCTCCAGCTCGGCGGTGGCACCGACGGAGAGCACGGCGTCGAGACCCGGGCCAACCAGTCGAGCCTGTTCGGCATGTTCACCCCGCTGGCCGGGCTGGCCGGCGCGCTGCCCGGAGTCGGCGAGATCGGCCCCGCCGGCCTCGACCCGGGCGGGAGTCCCGGGACGCCACCCTCCGCCGAGGTGGCCGGCTGCGCCGCGCAGGTCGGGCCGGCCGGTGCCGGGGCGCCGGCCGGTGGGCTGACCGGCCTCGGCGACGAGATCGGCCGGGAAATCGGGTCGGTCACCGACGGGGCACTGGCGCATCCGCCGGGCGGGCTGGCCGGTGCGCTGGCCGATCCGGAAGACGGGCTCGCCGCCGCGCTGGCCGACGCCGAACTCGGGTTCGGGCCGGCGGCCGAGGTCGGGTTCGGGACCGCGCCCGAGGCCGAGGCCGAGGCCGGGTTCGGGCCCGGAGCGCCGGCCGAGGTGGGATTCGGGCCGGCTGGCGAGCTGTCCGGTGCGGACGCCGAGCCGGCCGTACCGGAGGGGTACCGGACCCGGGTCGACGTCGACGGAGACGGGAACTGGGACCCGCACACCCTGCAGGGCCGAGCCGACGGCGGGGTGGACATCCTGGTCGACCTCGACCGGGATGGCCGTACCGACTTCGTCGGGCACGACCTGGACGGCGACGGGCTGGTCGAGATCAGCGAGTACGACAAGGACCGCGACGGCTTCTTCGAGAAGCGGTCGTACGACGACGACGGCGACGGCTGGATGGACCGGACGGTACGGGTCGATCCCCCACCGCCCACCGACGGCACCTACTGACCCCGGCGCGACAGCGTCCACGCCCCGGTCGTTGGACCAGGCCGGAGGGCGGCGGCCGGGGTGGGCCGGGAGCCGGGGGAGCGCGCGGCGCGTCGTCGTGGCATTATGCCGTCCGGCGCGTCGGGCCGGGCCGTCCGGCGCACCGTGTGCGGCCGTCCGGCGCAATGGGACTGGCGCGTATCCCGTCGGCCCCCGACGATGGCGACAGGAGGTGGTCGCCGTGGTCAGCATCGCCACCGATCGGTTGACGAAGGTGTTCCCGGACGGCACGGTCGCGGTGGACGGCGTGAGCATCGAGGTCGGGTCGGGGGAGTTCGTCACCCTGCTCGGTCCGACCGGCTGCGGAAAGTCGACGATCCTGCGGCTGGTGGCCGGGCTGGAGGAGCCGACCAGTGGCCGTGTGCTGATCGACGGCCAGCCGGTCAGCGCCGGCCCCGGCCCCCGCCGGCAACTGTCGATGGTCTTCCAGGACTACGCCCTCTATCCACATCTGACGGTCGCCGAGAACATCCGTTTCCCGTTGAGCCTCAACCCGGACTACCCGGCCGGTGTCTCGGCCCGGGTCGCCGAGGTCGCCGACCAGCTCGGCATAACGAATCTGCTCGACCGCAGGCCGGGGCAGCTCTCCGGCGGGCAGCGGCAGCGGGTGGCGATGGCCCGGGCGATGGCCGGGGAGTCCCGGGCCTTCCTGCTCGACGAGCCGCTCTCCAACGTGGACGCCGGGCTCCGCGCGGAGCTGCGTACCGAGGTGGCCGCCCTGGCCCGGCGGCTGGAGATGACCACCCTCTACGTGACGCACGACCAGGTCGAGGCGATGACCATGGCCGACCGGGTCGCGGTGCTGCGCCGGGGCAGGCTCCAGCAGATCGGCCCGCCGGGCGAGGTCTACCGCGATCCGCACACCCTCTTCGTCGCCGCCTTCCTCGGTACGCCCCGGGCGAACCTGCTGCAGGCCGCCGTCTACGCGCCCGACGGCGGCGTACTGCTCGACCTCGGATCACAACTGATCGAGCTGCCGCCGGACGATCCCCGGGTACGCCCGCTGCGCGAGCGGCACACCGAGCGGGTCACCTGCGCGCTGCGGGCCGACGCGCTCAGCCCGGTGCCGCCCGATTCCGGCCCGGCGCCGGTACTGCGGGGTGTGGTCCGGTCGGTCGAGAACCTCGGTCACGAGGCGTTGGTGCACGTGCGGACCGACACGGTACCGACCCCGTCGGCACAGGCCAGCCTGGAGGATCCGACCAGCGGGCAGCACCTGTCCGAGCTGCTCGCCGACGACCTGCCGAGCGGGCACCCGATGCGGGACCGGCTGGCCCGGATGCTCCCGCACCCGCGACCGGAGCAGCCGCCCGCCACGGCCCGCACCGAGTACGGCTTCTATCCCGTGTACGACCCGGAGCCCGGGGGCGAACCGGCCGACGCCGGTGAGGTGGTGGTCCGGGTGCCGGCACCGGTGCTGCCCCGGATCGGCGAGCCGATCACGCTCGCCGTCGACCTGGACCAACTGCTGCTCTTCGACAGCGCGGGCGACCGGATCCGGCTGGGCTGACCGCCCCGCCCGGTCCCGCCCGGTGCGGCGGGCGCCGGTCGGCTCAGACCGCGCTGGCGAGCCGGAGCAGGGCGGCGTCGAGCAGTTCGGCGTACTCGGGTGAGATCGAACCCTCGTCACGGCGGATCGTGATCTTGTCGCGTAGCTGCGACACCTGACCGGTCAGGTCCGCCGTCGCGCCACCCGAGTCGGCCCGGAGGTTACGGAGGTGGTTGCGCAGGTCCACCCCGGCGTGGTCCCGGATCTCGTTCGTCGCCACCCCGTCGTCGACGATCTGGTACAGCTGGGCCATGACCTCGCTGACCGGCGGTGGCGGGATGTTGGGATTGTCGCCGGCACCGGGTTGCCCGCCAGGGGCGGCCGTGGAGGGGCGTCCGGCCGTCGACGCTCCGGGCGCCGGAGTGCCGGCCGGAGGCGTCGGTGTCGTGCCGTCCGGCCCGCCGGTCGTCGCCCCGGTCGTCGGCCGCGACCCCGGCTCGTCCCCGAGCGCGGCCACGATCACGACGGTGGCGGTGAGCGCGACCAGCACGGCGGCGGCGACCAGCAGGACCCGGCCGAGCCGGGGTGGTTCGGTGGCGGGCCCCGCTCGGCCCGGTGGCGTGACCGGCCGATCCGGAGCCGTCGCGGGGCGATCCTTCGGCGCCACCCGCGGTCCGGGCGGCATCGCCGGGTCGACCGGCGGCCGGGGCGCCGACGGAGCCGCCGCAGCCACCGGCGCGGTCGGCGGGGCATCCCGCGACTGGGACTGGGCGGCCAGCAACTGCTGCCGCAGCAGCTCACCGACCTGCGCGGCCGTCGGCCGCTCGATCGGGTCACGGGCCAGGCAGCGCAGGCAGACGTCCGCCACCGCCGGCGGCAGGTCGGGTACGCCGTCCAGCGTCGGCTCCGTCCCCTTCTCCAGGGCCCGGGTCAGTTCCTCCCAGGTGTCGGCCGGGAAGGGCACCCGGCCGCTCAGGGTCTCGTAGAGCAGCACGCCGAGCGAGTACGTGTCGGTCGCCGGTTGGGCCGGAAGCCCGTCCAGCCGCTCCGGTGCGACGTACGCCGGGGTGCCGAACGTCTCGCCGTCCTCGTCCTCGTCCGGGGCGCCGACCTGGGTGGCGATGCCGAAGTCCAGCACCTTGGCACCGGTGGCGGTCATCATGATGTTGGCCGGGGTGATGTCCCGGTGCACGATGCCCAGCCGGTGTGCGGCGGCCAGCGCCTCGGCCACCTGGGCGCAGATCTCCACCGCCGTCCGCCAGGGCAACGGTCCGGCGGTGAGTTCGGCCTTCAGTTCCTCGCCGGTCAACAGCTCCATCACCACGAAGGCGGTGATCCCGCCGTCCGGGCCAAGGGTCTCGCCGTAGTCGTGCACGGCGGTGACGTGCGGGTGAACGAGCTGCGCGGCTGCCCGGGCCTCCTCCCGGACCATTTCCCGGAATTTCGCGTCGGCGGCGAGTGACGCGGCGAGCACCTTCACCGCGACAACCCGGTCGAGCACCTCGTCCCGGGCACGCCAGATCACCGACATACCGCCGGCGCCGATCCGGTCGATGAGCCGATACCTGCGGGCGAGCAGGCCGCCAGCCTGCAACGCTGCCATTGTTGGTCGCACCTGCCAGCAAAGTCGAGGGTCGCATCAGGCTGTGTGTGGGGGTCGTATCAGGCTCCGTGACTGTCTACCTCCTGTCAACGATGGACCAGCAGCCGGACACGGCGAGGTTTTCCAGGACATCCGATCCGGAAGCGCCGCCGGTGCGGCGGTGCCGCCGGGGAGCGGGCCGGTGCCGTGCGCCGGGCGGTACCGTCGATGCGCCGGACGGTCGTCGATACGGGTGGCCGCCGGGCCGACCGGCCGGGTCGGGGTGGGTGCCCCGTGCCAGGATTGACGACATGGTCAGCGGTCCGGTGGCGTTCGTGCTCGGCGGGGGTGGGGTGCTCGGCGCCGTCGAGGTCGGCATGCTGCGGGCACTGTTCCGGGCCGGCATCCACCCGGATCTGGTGCTCGGGACCTCGATCGGGGCGGTGAACGGCGCGCTGGTGGCGGCCGAACCGTCCGAGGCGGTCACCGAACGGCTGGTCCGGCTCTGGGCCTCGCCGGAGGCGAGCGAGGTGTACGGCGACTCCATCGCCCGGCAACTGCGCCGCTTCGCCGCCCGGACCCACCTGCACTCGCCGCGCCCGCTGCGCCGGCTGCTGGAGGTCGAACTCGGCGAGCACACCACCTTCGCGGACCTCAAGGTGCCGTTCCGGTGCTGTGCGGCGAGCATCGAACGCGCCGCCGAGCACTGGTTCGGCACCGGCCCGGTGGTGCCGGCCGTACTCGCGTCGGCGTCCGTACCCGGGCTGCTGCCGCCGGCCCGAATCGACGGCGAGCACTTCGTCGACGGCGGGATCGTCAACTCGATCCCGATCGGCGAGGCGGTGCAGGCGGGCGCCCGGCAGATCTTCGTCCTCCAGGTCGGCCGGATCGAGCGCCCCCTGACACCACCCCGTCGACCGTGGGAGATCGCCCAGGTGGCCTTCGAGATAGCCCGGCGGCACCGGTTCGCCCGGGAGATGGCGGCGCTGCCGGCCGAGGTGGACGTGCACGTGCTGCCGACCGGCGGGCTCGGGCCCCGGGAAGACACCCCGTGGGCGTACCGGGACATGGCGGCGGTGGGCCGGCGGATCAGCCGGGCGTACACGGCGTCGCGGCGCTACCTCAGCGAACACGTGGACCACGCCTGATGCCGTTGCCGCCGAGGTGGGTCCGGCGACTCGTGCTCGCCCCCGGAACGGTGCTGCTCGCCGTACTGGTGGTGACGACGCTGCCGCTGTGGCTGCTCATCGCCGCGGCGGCCTCGCCGCTGGTCCCCGGCTACCTCCGCCCGCTGCGGGTGCTCTGGGTGGCGATCGTCTACCTGGTCTGGAACGCCACCGCACTGGTCGCGATGTTCGGGCTCTGGGTTGGTTCGGGCTTCGGCTGGCACAAGCGGTCCCCGGGATTCCAGCGCGCGCACTACGTACTGGCCGGGTGGTTTCTCACCGTGCTGTTCTGGCAGGCCCGGTGGACGCTGCGGCTGCGCATCGACATCGTCGGCACCGATCCGGACACTGCGTTGCCCGGCCGCCCCGAACTGGTGCTCTGCCGGCACGCCGGGCCGGGTGACTCGTTCATCCTGATCCACGCGCTGGTCAACTGGTTCAAGCGAGAACCGAGGATCGTGCTTAAGGACACCCTCCAGTGGGATCCGGCGGTCGACGTACTGCTCAACCGGCTGCCGAACCGGTTCATCGCGCCCCGGCACCGCAGGCAGGCCCGGGTCGGCCCGACCGAGCAGGTCGGGCCGCCGAGGGAGAGCCTGGTCGAGCAGATTGGCCACCTGGCGCACAACCTCGACGAGAACGACGCCTTCGTGATCTTTCCTGAGGGGGGCAACTTCACGCCCCGGCGGCGGCGCCGCGCCATCGACCTGCTCCGGTCCCGTGGCCTGACCGACATGGCGGAGCGGGCCGAGGCGATGCGGCACGTCCTGGCGCCGCAGCCCGGCGGGGTGCTCGCCGCGCTGGACGCCGCACCCGATGCCGGGGTCATCTTCGTCGCGCACACCGGACTGGACCGGATGCTCACCGTGGCCGACGTGTGGCGGGAACTACCGATGGACAAGCGGATCGTGATGCGGTTCTGGTCCGTGCCGCCGGAGGAGGTGCCGAAGGGGCGCCAGGAGCGGATCGACTGGATCTTCGATTGGTGGGCCCGGATCGACGAATGGGTCGATGCGCATCGGGGCGACGGTGATCCGGCGTAGGGTGCCCGGCGTGGACCAGATCTGCATCGTGACGACGGTGGTGGACGCCCGGGCCGTCGCGGACGTGCTCGCCGCCGCCGCGGTTGCCGGCCGGCTGGCGGCGTGTGCGCAGGTGAGCGGGCCGGTGGACAGCACCTACTGGTGGGAGTCGCGGATGGAGACCACCCGGGAGTGGACGGTCGTCTTCAAGACCGCCCCGGACCGGGTGGAAGCCCTGATCGACCAGGTACGGGCGGCACACCCCTACGAGGTGCCGGAGGTTCTGGTGACCTGGGTGAGTGGCGGCAACCCGGACTACTCGGCCTGGCTGCACGAACAGACCCGCCCCTGACCGGGGCGGCGGCAGCCGCCCTTGCTCCTGGATCCGACCGGAGCGGGCCGGCGCCATGCCCGAGGGCCGGCGCCATGCCCGGCACGGGCTCGGATCCCCGTTCCGGGATAGGTACGCGCACTCTGTGCGCCGGCCCGGCCGTGGCCGATCATGGCACCGTGACCGCTTCCATGAACGCTTACCCGTGCCCGGTCTGCGGGGCCGGCGCCAACCTGGCGACCGGATGCCCGGGCTGCGGCCGGGCACCCGACCCGGCTGCCGCCGAGGTGATCCGGCTCGGTGCGGAGATCGCCGTGCTCGGCGGGCGGGTAGAGCAGGCGCGGCAGGCATACCTCGGTCTCGACGCCGCGCTGCGGCAGCTCCGGCGGCGCCGCGACGCGCTGGCCCAGCAGGTCCGGTCAGCGGCGACCGCGTCCGCCCGTGGTCCAGCGACCGCGTCGGCCCGTGGTCCAGCGACCGCCTCCGCTCGGGGACACGTGGCCGGGGACCGCCGAGGACCGATGGCAGGCGCCGTCCGGGGGCCGGTGGTCAGCGTTCCCGGTGCACCGGGCGGCAGCGTCGCCGCAGGCTCGCCGGCCGCGCCGGCCACCGACCGGGTACGCCCGGAGGCCTCCACCCGGACCGTGCAGAACGTCCTGTTCATCCTCGGCGGGCTGCTGGTCGGCACGGCGGCGATCGTCTTCACGGTGGTGGCCTGGGCCACGGTCGGGGTCGGCGGCCGGGCGCTGATCCTCGGCACGCTGACCGGGCTGGCCCTGGCCGCGCCGCTGCTGGCCCAGTGGCGCGGGCTGACCGCCACCGCCGAGACGTTCGCGGCGATCGGCCTGCTCCTGGTGGTGCTCGACGGGTACGCCGGATGGAGCGTGGACCTGTTCGGCGTGGCCGGCTGGCCGGCGGCCCGGTACGCGGCACTGGTGTTCGGGGTCGGCGCGGTGGTAGCGGGGGGTTACCACCGACTGACCCGACTCGCCGCACCCGCGTTCGCCGGCCTGCTGCTGGTCCAGCCGGTGATCCCGCTGCTCGCCTACGACGCCGGCCTCGGTGCGGCCGGCTGGGCGCTGGCGCTCGCCGTACTGGCGGTGGTCAACCTCGGCATGACCCGGGGGCGGGGCGGGGACGGACCGGCGGACCACGCTGCTCGGG